>CAYTXJ010000056.1:0-13388 GCA_964440775.1 uncultured Desulfobacteraceae bacterium
GAGGGTGTACGGGCCTTTAAAGAAAAGAGAGAACCCTGGTGGGTGCAAAGATAGGATAGGGGAGAGTCTCTTTCTAAGAGATATCTCCTTCTGGATCTACGCCCATAGAGAGGAGATGCTCTTTTACAAATTCCATATCTGGATCAAGTTGTAAGGCTAACAGATAAAAGGCTATGGCCTTATCCCTTTTACCAAGTAGCCTATAATTGACCCCAATATTGGCATAATCAATGGCAGAAGAGGGGTCAATTCTTACTGCTTCCATAAAGCAATCAATGGCCTTTTGATGCTCTTTAAGCCTATAATAACAATATCCCATAATATTAAATAGATCTTGCCTGTCACTTTCATATTCCAGTGCCTTCTGGCAGAGTCTTATTGCCTCTTTAAATCTTGACATCTCTTTTAGGCAATAGGCTAAGTGAGAATATATACTGACTCTGTCACAATCAGGAGGATTGAGACTCAGGGCATCTCTAAATGCAATTTCTGCCCTGTGCCATTGGGAGATCTTTGAGTGACATAGTCCCATATAAAATTTAAGAAAGTATCTATTGGGTAAGACACGGTCCATATATTTTAGCATCTCTAAGGCAGATTCAGGATCTTCTATCTCACACACAACCCTTCCCAAGGTCATTGCCACATTTGAAAGAGTTCTCTCTCTAAAGTGGGCTCCAGGAATTATGGTATAAAAGGCGGGAATATCTAATTTGGGATGGGTAATATTTAGCACTATCACCTCAAAACCTCTACTGCACAGGGCATGAATGCAGCTCTCTACCTCTATCTTTATATTTTTATCAGAGATGTCAGGAAGGGAATCCATATCCTTCAACTCTGATGGCTCCATCACAAATTGTGCCTCTTTAAGATCTTTAAATTTAGGAAGTCCACTTGCCGCATAATTGGAAGAGGTGTTAAAATCTCCGGCAAGTTGTGCCACTTCAGTAAGAGCTCTATTCAGGGATTTGTATGGATTTGTGGTAGTCCCGGCGGTCCAGACAATCTCGCTCTTTTCAGGATATGTGGATGGATCGTAGGCCAAGACTCCCACTGAGGGGATGCCCATATTCAATGTAAAATCTGAAATGAAAAGATTTACCCCAACCCTCTTATATCTATTTATAAGATCTAAGCTGACCTTATCTTTTATGGATTGGACCCTTATGTGGGGCCTTTTAAGCCTTTTTCTGCTTATTATGGATGATACATGCCTTTCAACCACTTCACATATACCCTGACATATGGCCTCTTCATTACAATTTCCTGCAGAGGTTCCGTTAAATTCATTTATAAGATAGAACCAGTCAAAGGGGATAAGGACCTCCTCTGACTTAGTCATATTGTATGCCCATGTCCACCTCAAAGGGATATGAGAAAATACCTCTTCAACTCTGTCCAACCCTTCAGTCTTATCATGAACAGATCTTACAATATATTCAAATGCAAGGGCCTTTTGATTCTTAATATCCTTAAAAGGGCCTTTTAAAAAATTCTTAGGATCCTTAGAAAAGCTAAAAAAGCTGAATCTCTCTGCAAGCTCCATTATAGCACTTGCCTCTGCCTGCGCAGGAGTTCCTCCTTTTCCCATCTGTTTTTTTGTCCCAATTATCCGTTTGGCATCCCTGCCACAGATGCTGAAATAGACAGGGATTCCCAACCTTCCATTGTCAATTCGCACAGTGTCAGAGAGGATATCCATATCCACCTCTTTTAATCTCTTACGAAAGCGTTTAAGGGTTTCCTTTGGAGGAATCAGTTTTTCAAGATCATGGCTATATCCTTTAAGGGCATCTTTTAAGATTATCCTGCCTCTTCTTTTCATATGGCCTCCTATAGCCTTCAAGATCCAGAGTGATGCGGTCAAATCCCAATTCTTTAAATTTTATAACCGTCCTATTATGGCAATGATTATCAATAAATCTCTTTATATCTCCCATCTCAAGTTCAATCCTTGCTACCTTTCCGTGCATCCTCACCCTTACCTGTCTAAATCCCATCTCCATAAGATATTCCTCTGCCTCTGCTATCATCTTAAGCTTATCCACTGTGATGGGCTCTCCATAGGATATTCTTGTGGCAAGACATGCCATAGAGGGCCTATCCCATGTATTTAACCCCATCTCTTTTGAAAGGCTTCTTATCTCCTTTTCTGTTAGCCCTACCACTTTTAGGGGTGAATACACATCAAATTCCTCTAAGGCCTTAAGTCCGGGTCTGTAGTCAGATATATCATCCATATTGGTTCCATCCAATATCTTAGAGATCCCCAAGTCATTGGCTATCTCTTTAATTCTCTCTAAGATCTGTCTCTTACAATAATAACATCTCTTTGGAGTATTTGATATAAAGAGGGGACTGTCCAGCTGATGGGTTTCAACCAAGATATGCCTGATATTTAATTCCTTTGCTATGGCCTTTGCATTTTCAATCTCATCTCTTGTAAAGATGGGAGATATGGCAGTTATTGCATAGACCCTATCTTCACCAAGGGCATCTTTGGCTGTCTTGAGCAAAAAGGTGCTATCCTTTCCTCCTGAAAGGGCTATTAATACCCTTTTCCATCCCTTTAGAAGGGATATAAGTCTTTGCATCTTTAGATTTTTTTTAACCAATCTAAAATCTTACCTTAGGGACTTTCTGTCTCTCTTTGGGGACTTGAAAAAAGGCGGCTTTTTTAAAGCCAAACCATGAGGCTATAATATTGGTGGGAAAGCTCCTCAGTTTTGTATTATATCTCTTTACTGCCTCATTATATCTTCTTCTTTCCACAGCAATTCTGTTTTCAGTGCCTGCAAGTTCATCCTGAAGCCTTATAAAATTGGTATTTGCCTTAAGCTCAGGATACCTTTCTACCACAACTAAGAGCCTGCTCAAGGCAGAGCTCAGATAATTATTTGCCTCTATCTTTTCAGAAACACTCTGTGCCTTTGCAACCATAGACCTTGCCTTAGTTACCTCAATAAATAGTTCTCTTTCATGTTTTGCATAACCCTTTACAGTCTCAACTAAATTGGGAATTAGATCATAGCGTCTCTGTAATTGATTTTCTACCTGCGCCCATGCTGCCTTTACCTCTTCATCCATCCTCACAAGGCTATTATAGGTGGATTTTATGTAGGCAAAGGGAATAACTATAAGGATTGCTAATATTATAATAAGTTTCCAATAGCCCTTCATATTCCGACCTCCAGCGCATCTATCCTTTTGGAAAGGGATCTTAGGGCATTGAGATAGTCCGTGTAAATAGCTTTTATATCTTTAATCTTACCTTTCTTTACACCTTTAATCTCTATAAGATGCCTAAATAGGGTTGAATCCATTTCTAAAAGAGAACATGCATTTTCCACGGTCTGCCTCTTTGTCTGGGGTTGATCCATATCGTATAAAAATATAATAGCCCTAAATATTGATACAAGGCCTTCCACAGAGGCCTTAATTACTGCAGATAGGAATCTGTCCTTTCTCTCTCCTTCAAGATATGCCTCCTTTAAAAGGAGCAGTCTTCTCTTTAGCTCCCTTTCGCATTGCAATCTTAAATATTCCTTTTCGATATGAATCTCTTTTAAAACATCCCTGCCATAAAGTATCCTATAATTGGATCTGATACTGAGATATTCTAAGGGAAAGACATCTAAGGATTGCTCTATATACGTGGGTGTTACAAAGAGAGGGGTGGATACCCCCTTTTTCCTAAATCTCTTTACCAGAGGAATCACTCTGTCCAATATTTTCAGACTGTCATCAGAAGTGACTATCATAAGGTTTATATCTGAAGTCCCTGAAACATACTCCCCAGTTACGGCACTTCCATATAATATTATAGAGATCAACCTGTCTTTTAAGGCCTCTTTGTAATCCTCTACAATGGCATCCTGGATAGCTTGTAATTTAGAATCCATTTACCTTTCCTCCTTAAAAGCTCCCCCCTGCTCCACCTCCACCACTCATTCCTCCACCAAATCCCCCAAGGCCTCCACTAAAAGGCCCAAAGCCTCCTCCAAGCCCTCCACTATATCTGGTAGGGCCTGGAAATCCAAAGAAAAATGGAAAGAAAAAGAAGGACCTTCCTCCCCTTCTGGATAGCAGGATTGGCACCAAAATAAAAAAGATAAGTGGAAAAAAGAAGGGAAAGATAGGAATCCTTCTCTTTTTTGCCTTTTTAAGACCTATATTCATAGGAATCTCAGATAGATCCAGACCATAGTCCTTTGCTATGATTGAAGCAATTGCCTTAACCCCGTTTAAGATACCTTCTCCAAAGCGATTCCTTTTCAGATAAGGGAGCATAAATCTATCTCTTATCTCACCTGCAGTTCCATCTGTAATAATCCCTTCTAATCCATATCCCACCTCTATCCTCATCTTCCTCTCTTTAAGGGTAATAAAGATAAGCACACCCTTATCTTCACCCTTCTTTCCAATTCCCCACTTTTCATATAGCAGATTGGCATATTCATTATAATCCCACCCCCTTATGTGGGGTATGGTAACAACCACTATGGGAATACCTGTATTTTGGAGCAGAAATCTACAGATTGAGTTTATCTTTACCTCATATTGATCAGATATAATCCCTGCAAAGTCATTTACAAGGCCCTTTGGCCTTGGAAAGGTTTGGTCTTTAGCCCAGCTTTTTCCTGAAAATACAATAAGCGATAAAAGCAGAAAGAGTATCTCTATTGTAAGTTTTTTATTGTGAAGCAGATGCCCGTCTTGTCTCATTTAATACTCTTTTAAAGGACCTTTTTTCAAATGTCCTGATCCTCTCTGACCATTTTTTATCACTCAGATACTCTTCTTCCCATACCTTATCTGCAAGAGGGGCATATCTTGCGGCATATTCATCCATATCTTTCGCCTTCTTAGTATAAATCTCCTCGGCTCCAGGATGAGTGAAATAGGGATTGGTTTCATGAATAATTCTTCTTAGCACATGGGGATTATCTATTATCATGCATGGCCTTAGATGATTTGGATTATGGGGCTGACTTTCCCTTATCTTTTGAAAGAGATGGCTCTTTAAGGCATCTGTTAAGGTATGAGTCTTGATATTATGGGATGCTATATGGGTATAGACACAGGGTTCAATGTCTCCATTTGCATTTACATGAAGATACCTTCTTCCCCCTGCAATACAACCACACACATATGGCCCATCATTCCAAAAGTCCATCACAAATATTGGCCTTGTATCTCTTATCTCCATTACCCTCTTTCTTAAATGATTTCTCTGCTCAGGAGTAACCATCAATGTAAAGTCTGCCTTTCCATTTACAGGGACATAAAGGAAATAGTTCTGGAGAATACTTCCCTTTTCAATTAAAAAGTCAACAAATTCAAAAGAGGAGACTTTATAAATATTCTGTCTTGTAACAGTGGAAGATGTTCCAAATATCATACCTGCCTTGTTCAGATTTTCCATTGCCTGAATTATCTTTTTATATACCCCCTTTCCACGCCACCTATCTGTCTCCTCTTCATAACCCTCAATACTAATTACCACAAGCACATTACCAAGCTCGGTAAATCTCTCTGCCACCTCTTGGTTAAGTAATGTCCCATTGGTATAGACCTGAAAAAATATCTCCGGGTGCTCTTCAATCATCTGAAAGAGGTGAGGATATACCAGAGGTTCTCCACCGAGCACAGTTACAAAATATATTCCCATTTCCATGCATTCCTTAAGCAATCTCTTAATTACCCCATATTCTAGGTCAGCCTTATATCCATATCCAATGGTATAACAGCCTTTGCATCTCAGATTGCACCTAAAGGTAGGGGATAAGATAATCATAAAAGGGGGTCTGACACCATGGAGCTGTTCAAACTGATCTTTCTTTATTCCTCCCACAAACCAGGCATTATTAAACAGGGTATTGTAGATCTTATAGCGGTTCTTTTTGGGAATCCTTTCTAATACCCTATAAAATATATTCTTTGATGGATGCTCCGATCTAAAAAATCTGATTAAGTTATCCATTACATCATGGACGTCAGGATTATTACTAATCTTCTTTACAAGTTGAAACATCTGTATCAATCTGTCCTCAGATATATAATCCAGCATCTTGAGTATCATCTTGGTGGCCGTCTTTTTTGAACTGTCGCTGAATTGTTGGCTTAATACCATGGCTCACCTCCTCATTTTTAGATTGAGATAAAGATCAAATAAGCTATTGTCAATATTATGGGAAAAAATTATACTATTCAACTATAAAAATTTTGTCTTTAAAGATTTCATATTATGAACAATTCTTCAAAAAGAGAGAGCAGTTCCATATCCATTGGATGGACATGCACCTATTTTCCCATAGAGATACTTAATGCAGCAGGTATTAGAGGTGTTAGATTAATTCCAGAGCATGACTCTGAAGAGGCAGATTATCAACTGGACCCCAATCTATGTCCATATATAAAGAAGATCCTCGGATGCGGTATGGATGGTAGATATGGGAATATTTCGGGTGTAATAATTGTAAATACCTGTGATGGCATGAGAAGGCTCTATGATTCATGGAAAAGATATGCAAATACATCTTATTGTTATCTTCTGGATCTTCCAAGAAGATCAGATTCTCTCTCTATCGAATATTTTAAAAACCTTTTAAATTCTCTAATCCAATCTTTAAGTGAGCATTTTGGGATTAAGATTGAATCAAATGGGCTCAGAGATGCAATAACTGCAACAAATAGATACAGAGAACTTTTGAATAGATCCATTAATAGATATATAAGAGGTTCGGATATTAAATTATCCAGAATAATTAAGATAGTTACAGATAATGAAGGCATTGAGGATAAGATCAGATACTTAGAGAGACTTTTAAAGGAGGAGCAAAAATGCGATGAACCATCTCAAGATAGGATTTCAATTGGGATTACGGGTTCCATACTGGATGGGGAGCATATAGTGGAATATCTTGAAATGATGGATGTAAAGGTGGTGATGCTGGATTCCTGTATTATTGGAAAGACATTTAGTCACATTCACTTAGGCCAAGATCCAATTAAGGCACTTGCAGAAGATTATCTTAAAAGGATTCCCTGTGCCAGGATGGGTGATATAGAGAGGAGAATAAGGGAACTTATTGCCAATGTAGTCAGATACAGGATAGATGGAATTATATATTTTACACAAAAATTTTGCGATACATATCTATTTGAACTTCCTGTTCTAAAGATTAGGTTAAAAGAGATTAATATTCCCATGCTCTGCCTTGAAGGCACATTTAGCAGGAAGATATCTGGATCAGTGAAGACCAGAATTCAGGCATTTCTTGAGATGTTAGGGCATGGGCTATAAAAAGATTATAATCAGAAATTCATATACCTATCTCTTCTTAAACTATATACTTAGAGTCTCTCTCTTTAAGAATAAGAATATTCCATTTAAGATCTGGGTATATTTTTTGCTGAATAATCTCAGAGAGTCCCATAAAAAGAGAAGGCCCACCATCTGGACAAATGCATTTGGACCTGTAGAGATAATATATGCAATGGGAGCTGTGCCATTTATTCCTGAAATTATTGCATCAGTAGTGGCATATCTTGGAAGAAGTAGGCAGTTTTTGGCCCAGAGTCAGGGCCATATCTCAACTGATCTATGTTCATTTTTACGCTGTGCTTATGGACTTATGCTGGAAGATCTGCTTCCCAGGCCTGAGCTAATACTTACCTGCGCACAGATCTGTGATGGGGCTACAAAATTTTTTAACCTTGCCTCCCAATTCTACAGAGTTCCTAATATAATAATAGATGCACCATTTAAAAAGGACATCCATTCTCAAAGATATGTAAGAGAACAGCTCAGGGAAGCAATTGAAGGCATTAATGGTATTATAGGCCCTTTTTTAAAGATTGATAGTAGTCGCTATCTTAAATATATTCGCGATACATGGCTTATGATGAAAAAGATCAATTATCTTAGAAGATCCCACCCCGCTCCATTTCCAGGCAGTGACGCCCTCAGCTATCTCTTAGGTATGAGATTTTATAGTATAGGATCAAGATGGGCTCTGCTGTTTTTTAATTATCTTTTGAGAGATATCCAGAAAGATGTCCTTAAAAAGAGGGGTTATCTTAGTAAGGAACGCTATAGACTGCTCTGGCTCCATCATATAAGGCCATATTATAAAAATGAGATATTTGATATACTAAATAGGTGGGGAGCCTCTGTGTGTTTTGAAGAGGCAAATTATATACATTGGAATCCCTTTAGATCTGATGATATACTTGATGCAGTATCTGAAAAGATAGTTTCCAATGTCTGGACCGGTCCTATTGATTGGAGAATCAGTGTCGTGGATAGGATAATCACCGATTATGGGGTTAATGGGGTTATTCACTTTTCCAATTGGGGATGCAGACAAAGCAGTGCTGGAGCACATATGATAGGAGAATTTCTAAGGAATAGAGGGATTCCATTTGTTATAATTCCAGGAGATGGTGCGGATCCGGATAACTACTCTCCTGGTCAGACCCGAACCCGATTGGAGGCATTCTTAGAGATGCTGGACTGAGAGCTTTGAATTTTTCAAAGCTCTCAGAAAGAAGCTGTAAATGGAATCTGTCATTGCGAAGCAATCTGAGAATGGTTCGAGGTTCGGGGGTAGAAGGGGGATGAGATTGCTTCAGCTCCTTCGGAGCTTCGCAATGACATGTTGCTTTGCTTCGCTCGCAATGACAGGGGTCTGGTCTCCGACCTGGAGGGTCATCCGACCCGACTCCGTCCTAGAGGGGACTCCGCCCCGGCAGGGAGGGGGTGTAACCCCCAGTGTAAAAAGGGGTTATGCAAAGCTCTCGGAGTAAAGGGGATATGAATGGACCAATATATGCAGGTATAGATATGGGTTCAAGAACCTGTAAGACTGTATTAATGAGCCCTGATGGGGATATCGTGGGCTATTCCATAGTGGATACCGGAGCAGATCCACAGGGGGCAGGAATTAGGAGCCTGAAGCAGGCTCTATCCCATTCTTCATACGATCTTGAAAGTGTTATCAACGTGGTTACAACCGGATATGGAAGACATAGATTGTCACTAGCAAAGGCAACAATTACAGAGATAAGTTGCCATGCAAAAGGAGCCCATTTTCTATTTCCAAAGACCAGAACAATTATTGATATTGGAGGGCAGGATAGCAAGGTCATAGTTATAGATGAGAGGGGAAAGGTGGTTGATTTTGTCATGAATGATAAATGCGCTGCAGGGACAGGAAGATTTTTAGAGGTTATGGCCATGGCATTGGAAGTTGGCATTGCTGAAATGGGGAAGCTATCTATAACTGCTAAACGGTCAGCACCTATTAACAGTCTGTGCACAGTGTTTGCAGAATCTGAGGTGATTTCATTAATAGCTTCCGGAACAGATAAAGAGGAGATAATTAGGGGGCTACATGAGTCAATATCTAAGAGGATAGCACGTATGGCAAAAGGTCTAAATATGGAAGCTGAAATAACCTTAAGTGGTGGAGTTGCAAAGAATATGGGCATAGTGGATAGCATGAGAAGAATCTTAGGTATTAAGATAAACATACCATCAGAGCCTCAGATTGTGGGGGCCATTGGAGCAGCTCTTTTTGCTATGGATCTTCACAAAAGGGGGTAAGAGATGGCATTAAGTAAGGCCTCAAAGATGAGGCTTTGGACCATGTTTATTGATACAGTAGTATGGATTTCCCATAAAAAGGCAGTGATGAATTTTCTTATAAAAAAGGCAGAGGGATATCTCTGGAATAGTATAGTTCAAGGTAGATCTCCTTCTATAAGGCCTGCACAGGAGCTTAAATATTACTTTGTTAGAAATCTAATGAGGAGCACCCAAAGCCATCTCAGAAGTGGAATTATGAGTAGAGAGGTATTCCAGAAGATGGTTAAGGTATTTGTTAGAAATGTGTTTGTAGAGGATATCTCAAAAAGGGAAATCAGAACAAATCGCGTCAAGGATATGGTATATCCCAGTTTTTTGGTGCTAAGTCCAACTCAGAGATGCAATCTCTACTGCACGGGCTGTTACGCTGTAAGCAGTAGCCGCACAAAGGCATCCCTTCCCTATGAGATAGTGAGCCGTATACTGAGGGAAAAGGTGGAGCTTTGGGGTTCGAGGTTTACTGTGATATCAGGTGGGGAACCATTTTTGTGGAAAGAAGAGGGGAAAGATATAGTGGATCTTGCAAAGGAAAGAAGTGACAATTTTTTTATGATCTATACCAATGGAACAATGATTGACAGAGAGATGGCCTTAAGGCTTGCAGACGCTGGAAATATTACCCCTGCAATCTCTGTTGAAGGATTTGAGGAAAAGACAGATGCCCGCAGGGGCAGGGGGGTATTTAAAAAGATACTTAAGGCATTTGAAAACTTAAGGAATGCAGGAGTTCCCTTTGGGATCTCAGTGGATGCTACAAAGGAAAATTGGGATGAGGTAAGTAGCAGAGAATTTTTGAATTTCTTTTTTGATCAACAAGGGGTATTTTATGGATGGCTCTTTCAGTATATGCCCATTGGAAGAAGCTATACCTTAGAGGCAATGGTAAGCGCAGAGCAAAGAAAAGAGCTGTTTAGGCGAAATGTGGCTGCCATTAAGGATGGATATAGCTATATAGATTTTTGGAACCAGGGGGTTATGACCGATGGATGCCTTGCTGCTGGAAGAAATGGAGGCTATCTCTATATAGACTGGCACGGAAATGTGATGCCTTGTGTCTTTATCCCTTACTATAGTGATAATATCTTGGAGATCTATAAAAGAGGGGGGAACCTCAATGACATACTATACAGCCCCTTTTTTAAAAAGATAAGAGAGTGGCAAAATGAATATGCCCTTAAAAGACATCCTAAGGATAAAGATAATCTTATCCTTCCATGTCCCATAAGGGATCATCATGAGGTTATTTATGAATTACTACATAAGTCAAGGACAATAAAGGCATCTGACAGAGAGGCAGAGATCTGCCTCAAAGATTATGGATATCATCAAGGGCTATTTGAATATGATAGAGAATTAAGGAAAGCACTTGACCCGGTGTGGGAGCAGGAGTATAGGTCTAAGGTAGTATGAAAAGATATGGGAATAAGATCTGTGCGCTTGATTTTAAGGATGATATAGGGGAGTTTAATTCAGCGATTTCATTACATTCCCATACCATATATTCAAAAGAGAACTTAGGAATTATCGCAAGATACGCAAATAGGATTCCGATTATCAGGGCACTTTTTAGAAAGGAAAATTTAAAGAGAATTAAGAGTAAAAAGAGGCCCATTGACTTTTCATCAGGATATTGGATTCCTCCTCTTTCTCCTGAAAGTGTGTATATATCTGAAAAGGGGAATATTGAATATAATCTTGATCTTAATCCCATTATTACCGTTTCAGACCATGACGACCTTACAGGATGTTTGATTCTTAAATCCATATATCCTGAAACTCATATTCCTATATCTTTTGAATGGACCGTGCCCTTAAATGGCCATACATTTCATCTGGGGATATATAATATCCCTTATTTGATGAAGGATGAGATCATGGAGATATTAAGAGACAATAAGGGATATGATGTTAAAAAAATAAAGGACATATTAGATAGTATTTCCATGAGTCCGGAAGCACTGATTGTTTTAAACCATCCTCTGAGTCAGATTTCAGATACGGAAGATTTTCACGGTGGGCTGAAGGGATTTATTAATGAATTTGCCCCTTGGATTCATGCACTTGAAATCAATGGGTTTAGGTCTCAGAGGGAAAATGAGCTGGTAATTAAGATGGCACACGAACTCTCTCTTCCTGTAGTAGGTGGAGGTGATAGGCACGCCTCTGCACCCAATTCAGTGTTGAGTCTTACCAAGGGCCATAGCTTTTCCGAGTTTGTCTCTGAAATAAGACATGATAGAATAAGCCATATTATTTATCTTCCCTCCTATAAAGATAATCTCTTAGAGAGGTGGCTTGAATCCATTGCTGATTTTTTCAGGTATTATCCTAAGCATCCTATAAGTATAAGACGTTGGACAGACAGGGTGTTTTTCAGATTGGAAAATGGGATAGTCCGTCCCCTCTCATACTACTGGCACCAAACTATTCCCTTTTGGGTAAAGAGTGTGGTATTTATGATCAATATTCTTACAAGCAGATATATAAGACCCACATTAAAGGTATTTTTTAATAAAGAGAACTAATATAAGACCCACCTATGATAATTAAACCTCTATGCGTACTTGCAAAAGCAGATACTATTTTCAGGACACTATCATTAAATCTTTCCTTAAACTCCAAGTTATTGTCTTCTTCATTTTCAAGTAGTTTTAACTGATCTTGGACAGTTGCAAAAAAATAATTTAGTGATATCAAGCACATAACTGCTCATTCAGTGTTGATAAGGCTTTTGAGCCCCTCTGCCTCCAGTAACTGTCCAAAAAATGCCATGCAGAAGTTGCAATCGTTGATGAAAATGGAAATTCCTTTTATAGGAGCAGTTTTTAAAGAGCCTAAATCAAGGCACAAAATAGATAAGGCAGATCTACTCTAAGAACATAACGGTCTTTCCGTTTAATCTTTCAAAGGAACTATGGGGTAATCTCACAAAACCATTAATCTTAATCTTATAAAATAGCTTTATCTGCTCTTCCAGATCCCCATCTCCCCCATCAGTCAACTCCCTTAGATATTCAAATATGCTCTTATTTAAGGTCAAAAGTGGAACACTATCATCTAAAAGATAATTTCCAAAAAGGGATAACCAGGCTCTTATAAGTGTTACTATCTCTTCTCTTTTTAAAAAAGAGTCATTACGAAATTCAGGAAGATCATATAAGATACCTTCCGAACCTTTTACCTCTTCGGCTATTCCATCAAACAATCTATCTTTGGATTTAAGAGAAAACAGAATCTCTTCTGCCTCATAGAGATTCCTCTCTTTTTCAGCAAAGAGATTCAATATAAGATGGCTTAAAAACAGATCGTCTTCCTCTCTTATCTTTCCTCTTATAGAATCCCTAAGCTCCCATATATGTTCTTCCTGATCTAACCCTATTGAATAGTTGAGATAGTCTCTTATAGATCTGATATCTTGAAATTCTTTTCTGCTCTTAATCTCATCTATGGATCTCTTAAGCTCCTCCTCTTTAAAAGGAGATCCTCTGAGATTAATCAGTATAATTCTTCCTTCTTTTTCTGACTCTCTGATATATTCTGGAATCTTAAAGGCTACTGGAATACCAATCTTTAATATTGAAAGATGGGAAAGCACTCTCTTCAGTTGCCCCTTAGATATATATACATGGGGGAATAGAAAGGCCCCCTCTTTTATATATTCTTCCACTTTATCTATATATCAATCCTCCTTAAGCTCAGGGATATCTTTAAAATAGTCCAATGATTCTGGATT
>CAYTXJ010000057.1:0-13378 GCA_964440775.1 uncultured Desulfobacteraceae bacterium
CATTGTGCCTCTTTATATCATCAAAGAGCACCTGGGAGCATTTCACCTCTGCAATAATCTTACTCTGTGGCCTTTCCTCTAAGAGATCCCTTGAAAATATAATCATCAGCTGGTCACCCCAGATTATCTCACCGCTGCTATCAATAACCCCGATCCTGTCTGCATCCCCATCAAATCCAATGCCCAGATCTGCATTCAACTCCTTTACCTTTGAGATCAGATATTTCAGATTTTCAACCACTGTGGGATCAGGATGATGATTGGGGAATCTCCCATCTGGTTTACAGAAGAGATCCACCACCTCAATACCCATCCTGCTATAGATCTCAATGGCTACCTGCCCCCCTACTCCATTTCCTCCATCTACAACCACCTTAACCCGGTTTTTACCCAATCTCATATTTTCAACCACATATGAGATATATGTGGAAACGATATCCTCTTTTTTATAACTCCCCTGCCCTTCTACAAAGCTCCCTTCTTCTCCTATCTTCCTTATCTTCTGAATCTCTTCCCCATAGATAGTAGTCTTTCCAACACATACCTTAAAGCCATTGTATTCAGGAGGATTATGACTTCCTGTAATCTGAACCCCTCCCTGAACTTCCAGATTAAAGAGAGAAAAATAGAGCACAGGTGTGGGGACAAGTCCAATATCTATTATATCAACTCCGCTTCTGGTCAATGCATCTGCTAAGATATCCCTTATCTCTGAAGAGCTCAGTCTGCAATCCCTTCCCAAGCTTATCCTCTTAACCCCTTTTTTTACAAAATAGACTCCAATAGCTCGACCAAGCTCATAGACCGTATCCTTATTTAGATCCTCTGGAACCCTGCCCCTTATGTCATATTCTCTGAAGATATTTGGATTCATAGAATCTCCTCCTTTCCCCTCTTTTGAAATAGCTCAACTACCTTTCGGATATCCTGACTCCGTGAGAGTCTGCATATCAAAAGGGCATCATGGGTGTTTACAACCAGTATATCTTCAACACCTATACATGTTATGATCTTAGACTCAGTTGAAGATATAAAACACCTCTTACAATCAATGAGCTCAGCCTCTGCTTCAATGAGGTTCTGCTCATTATCCCATCTGTCCCTTTTAAGCTCATACACAGATAGCCATGATCCCACATCTGTCCATCCACAGTCTGTGGGAATCACAAAGACATCTCTCTGAGTCTTTTCCATAACTCCATAGTCAAAGGAGATAGATGGAAGCTCTGGCCATATCCTTTTTAATCCCTCCTCCAATCTATCTCTCTTGATATAGTCTTCAATCTCTACCATACCCTGAAAAAGATCTGGAATATGCGATCTTATCTCATCCAGCACCACCTCTGCCCTAATTATAAAGATACCCGCATTCCATAGATACCTCTTTGTCCTTATAAATTCCTCTGCCCTCTTTATATCAGGCTTTTCCACAAAGCTATCCACACTATATACTCTACCCTCTATAATATCTCCTTTCCCATCGCCTATCCTGATATAGCCATACCCTGTCTCAGGCCTATTGGGCATAATACCAAGTGTTACAATGGAATCTTTTAAGGCCACTTCTTCTGCAATCTTCAAGGCATTTAAAAATCTGTCTCTATGCCCTATAAAGTGATCGGCAGGTAGAAAAGCTATGGGTTTATTCCAGCCTCTAATCTTTGCATACAAAGAGGCAAGTGCAATACATGGGGCAGTATTTCTTCCTATAGGCTCTCTTATAATATGGATGGGCTTTCCTTTAAATATCTCTTCTAAGAGCGAAGAATGCATTTCACTTCCAACTATGAGCACCTCTTTTCCAACAGAGAGGGGAGCAATTCTTTCATAGGTCTCATATATCATGGGAGATTTCCCAACTATATTTAAGAACTGTTTGGGCCTGCCTTTTCTGCTAAGTGGCCAAAAACGTGTTCCAGATCCTCCTGCCATAATGACAAAGTGCATGATCTGCTCCTTTAAAGTGGCTTATGTGGTATATTCTGAATTTATCTTTACATAGTCATAGCTGAGATCACATCCCCACATGCTGTATTCCTCATCTCCCATCTTTAGATCCACCACCACCTTTATATCTCTATGCCTCATCTCCTTATGAGCCTGAACCTCTCTCCCTGTCCCTGTGCCATCCTCTGCAACCTTCACATCTCCTATCCACAGATCAATGCTTTCAGGTTCAATATCCACACCGCTTCTTCCTATTGCAGCCATTATTCTTCCCCAATTGGGATCTTCTCCAAACATGGCACATTTAACAAGTAGGGAGTTAAGGATTGCCTCAGCTATTCGTCTTCCCTCCTCTTCTGTCCTTATCCCCCTTAGGTGAAGCTCAATAGCCTTTGTAGCCCCTTCACCATCTTCTATGATCATCTTTGAAAGCTCTGACATTACCCTGTATAGGTTGGTCTCAAACCTCTCTAAATCATCCCTCTTTAAATCCCTATTCTTTGCCATCCCATTTGTAATACATAAGACCATATCATTGGTGCTGGTATCCCCATCTACTGAGATCCTGTTAAAGGTCTTATCTACACACCTCAAAAGTGACTCCTTTAAGGATTCAAATGGGATAGATATATCCGATAGGATAAAACAGAGCATGGTTGCCATATTGGGCATTATCATTCCAGCTCCCTTAGCAATACCCACTATCCTATAAGGACTCTCTCCTATCATGTCTTCAGCAATGGATACCTTTGGAAATGTATCAGTTGTCATAATGGCCTTTGAAAAATCACTTAATCCATCGCTTCTAAGGGAACTTACAAGCTCTGGGATCTTCCTCTCTATCCTTTCTATATCCAGCTGAACACCAATAACTCCGGTAGATGCCACTATCACCTCTCTGTCTCTCAATCCTAAGGCCTTTGCAACGAGATCTGCGCTTTTCCTTGCATTTCTTAGGCCTTGCGCGCCTGTGCATGCATTTGCGTTTCCAGAATTACAGATAACCGCCCTGATATTTCCACTTTTTATATGTTCCATACTCAGTCTGACAGGAGCTGCCTTAACCCTATTTTTGGTAAAGACAGCAAAACTTACTGTATCTTTTTCAGAATAGATAAGACCAAGGTCAAGGGATTCCCCCCTTTTGAGCCCTGCACTTACCGCTGCTGACTTAAATCCTCTGACTGCCAATTTTTCTTTTATATATTTCTTCCACAACACTTCTTATATTTCTTTCCGCTTCCACAAGGGCATGGATCATTTCTTCCTATCTTTTTCTTCTTTCTTCTGAAAGTGGTGGGTTTCTCTGCCTGATCTCCGTGAATTAGATTCAGCCTCTTAGGCTGTCTTCTCTGGGGAACCATTATATCCCTTTTGATCCTCAGTCTGGATAGCATCAAAAATGTCTCTTCTCTGATCCTCTGCATCAACTCCTCAAAGAGGATATAGGCCTCCTTCTGATATTCCCTCAGAGGGTCCAACTGGCCGTAACCCCTGAGCCCTATTCCCTCTTTCATATGTTCCATATCCTGAAGATGCTGGATCCATTGATTATCTATTATATTCAACATCAGGTATCGTATCATTCTTTGAATCTCTGGGGATTCAAGCTCTCCTATCTTGCGTTTCAATTGATCCCAGAGCTGATGTTGAATCCTCTCTTTGAGATCATCCATATCCATGGAATAAAATTCGTCTTCATCCATATCCTGTGGGCCCACTCCAGGAATAATTCCAAAGACCCTGCCTATCTCTCTCTTTATCTTTTCAATATCCCACTGATCTGGCCTCTTTTTAGGATCTGCACTACCTTCCACAACCCCATCAATCAGGGCACCCATCATCTCCCTAAGGATCCCCAACACATCTTCTCCTGACAGCAGCTCTCTTCTAAGTCTATATACTATGTCCCTGTGTCTATTCATAACATCATCATATTCCAGCAGGTGCTTTCTTATATCAAAGTGATGCATTTCAACCTTTTTCTGGGCATTTTCAATGGCCTTAGAGATCAGTGGATGCTCTATAGGTTGCCCCTCTTCCATGCCGATCTTTTCCATTATGGATGCGATTCTCTCTGAGCCAAAGATTCTCAATAGATCGTCCTCTAAGGAGAGATAAAATCTGGATGAACCAGGGTCTCCCTGTCTTCCTGCTCTTCCCCGAAGCTGGTTGTCGATACGCCTGCTTTCATGTCTTTCTGTCCCTATAATATGAAGTCCTCCCAGTTCCACTACCCCTTCACCCAGTACAATGTCTGTCCCCCTTCCTGCCATATTGGTGGATATGGTAACTGTCTTTTTCTGGCCTGCCTTTGCAACTATCTCTGCCTCCCTTTCATGGTGCTTGGCATTTAATACAGAATGTGGAATCCCTGCCCTTTTAAGCATCCTGCTCAGTCTCTCTGACTTTTCTATGGAGATGGTTCCTACAAGCACGGGCTGTCCTTGCCCGTAGCATTCCTTTATCTCTTCAACCACTGCCTTAAACTTTTCTCTCTCTGTCTTATATATAACATCAGGATAATCTTTACGGATCATCTTTCTGTGCGTTGGGATAACCACCACATCCAGATTATATGTGCTACGGAACTCTTCTGCCTCGGTCTCTGCCGTTCCTGTCATACCTGCCAGCTTTTCATACATCCTGAAGAAATTCTGGAATGTTATGGTGGCCAGGGTGACATTTTCCTCTGCAATCTTTACCCCCTCCTTTGCCTCAACTGCCTGGTGAAGCCCATCGCTCCAGCGTCTTCCTGGCATCATCCTGCCTGTAAATTCGTCCACAATCACCACCTGGTTATCCTTAACCACATAGTGGACATCCTTTTCAAAAAGCCAGTAGGCCTTAATAAGCTGGTGGGTGGCATGCAATAGCTGAGAGGTGTACATATATCTCTCTTCAAGCTCCCTCAATGCCTCCTGTTTCTGTCTTTCATTTAGCTCAGGATCCTCCCTTATCCTGTAGCCTTCCTCATCCAGATCTGGTAGCACAAAATCTCCAAGTCCGCTGCTGGATAGCAGCTTTATTCCCTTATCAGTAAGTTCCACTGAGTTGCCCCTCTCATCAATAACGCAATAAAGATCCTGATCAATTTCAGGGAGCATCTTCTGGGCACTCATAATGCTTTCTAAGCGGTCTATCTCTTTCCTGAATCGCTGATTCCTGGCAAGGATATCCAAAAATATGGAGTTCTTTGGATCACCCCTCTTTATCTTTAAGAGGAGCTCAATTGTCCTATCCCCATCCCTCCCCTCCTCAAGCCTCTTTTTCACCTCTCTGAGAAGCGATCCTATCACCTTTGCCTGATGCTTTTTAAGATTTATTACAAGTGGCTTTACCTGCTGAAATATCTTCTCTTCCTGCCTTTCAACAGGGCCACTTATGATAAGGGGGGTCCTTGCTTCATCAATCAGGATGCTATCCACCTCATCTACAATTGCATAATAGAATCCCCTCTGAACCAGCTCACTCAGCTCATACTTCATGTTATCTCTTAGATAATCAAACCCAAATTCATTATTTGTGCCATATGTTATATCGCTAAGATATGCCTCTCTTCTCTCTTCATCGCTCATTCCATGAACAATTACCCCCACACTCATCCCCAGCAGATTATATATGCCTCCCATCCAGTTTGCGTCCCTTCTTGCAAGATAGTCATTTACAGTTACAAGATGGACTCCTTTGCCAGTCAATGCATTTAGATAGAGGGGAAGTGTGGCAACCAGAGTCTTTCCCTCTCCTGTCTTCATCTCTGTGATCTTACCACGATGTAACACGATTCCACCGATGAGCTGCACATCAAAATGCCTCATTCCCAAAACCCTAACAGATGCCTCTCTTACCGCTGCAAATGCCTCTGGAAGTAGATCATCTAAGGTCTCTCCATCAGATAATCTCTTTTTAAACTCTTCTGTCTTGGACCTAAGCCTCTCATCAGAGAGCTTCTGAAATTCTGGCTCTAAGCGATTTATCCTATCCACAATGGGCCTTAGGGCCTTAAGCTCTCTTTCATTTTTGTTTCCAAATATGTTTCTTAATATCTTCCCTAACATCTCTTCTCTCCATCTACACATAATGATAATACAACAGAGGGGCTAAGTAAACCCTTGCATTTTTATATCTATGAGCAATTAATCAAGTATATATCTCATGGGATTAATAGGCACGCCATTAATATGCACCTCGTAGTGTAGGTGAGGGCCAGTAGTCCTACCCGTTGCCCCTACCAATGCAATCTTTTGACCCCTCTTTACCCTCTCTCCCTTCTTCACAAGCACCTTGGACAGATGTGCATATTTTGTGGTAAATCCATATCCATGTCTTATTGTAAGGATCAGTCCATTTATATGGTCTCTTCTTATATCGGTAACCTTTCCACTTGCAGGCGCCACAATGGGAGACCCTGTGCGGGTGCATATGTCAATACCTGAATGGAACTCCCTCTTTCCTGTAAAGGGAGATATCCTGTAGCCAAATGGAGAACTTATCCATCCCTTGGTGGGTCGTATGGAAGGGGTATGTTCAAACCTTCTCTTTTTGTCCTGGAGATAGGCAAGGAGGTCGGTCTTTTCCTGAATCCCGGATATGACCTCATTTTCCAATCTATAGAGCCTAAGGATGTTATCTCCTCTGAAATCTTCACCCCCCACGGCATAAAACCCTTTACCGTCCTCTTTTGTCTCTAAGTTCATCATCATCCTTAGCTTTTTGTCTAACTTTCTAAGCTCTGAAAGCTCCCTCCTTATGGTTAAAAGTCGCTCTGAAAGCAATTGTATCTGAAAGGTCTTAAAGGCCAACTCAGTCCTTAGAGAGGGAATTGATGCTGAATTTAGTTTCAGATCCCGATATTCTTTAAGGATATGAAATAGGGCAAGGGCTAAAAAGACTGATATAATAGAGATTGATAATATAAATCCCTTTGAAAGATAGATAGATCTAACACCCTTGGATCTATCCGAAAATATGAGAAGATGGACCTTACCTTTCAATGGTATTCAACCTAAAATTTTTATCCTCTCTATCATATAAGATCTAAGGATGTCAATATGTTAAGCAGAAAGACCCTTTAAGCTGGATAGTATCTCCTCTGCAAGCCTTTTTCCAATCCCCTTAACCTTCATAATCTCCGAAGCAGAGGCATTTCGTATCGCCTCTATGCTTCCAAATTTCTTAAGTAATTCAGCCTTCTTCTTAGGGCCAAGCCCTTTAATGGTGTCAAGCTCGGATCTTTTAAATGCCTTAAATCTTAATTTCTTATGGTAGGTTATGGCCCTTCTGTGGGCCTCATCTCTCATCTTCATAAGAAAGAGTAAGACGGGGTCCGGTTCTAAAAATTCAATGGGCTTCTCTTTTCCCAATCTGTAGATCTTATCCAACTTTTCACCCATACTTTTATCTGCCTTTGCAATAGAGATAAGCTCAATTTGATCCTTTAAGGCCATCTCATCTATAACATCTTCTGCCACAGACAGATGCCCTTTGCCGCCATCAATTATAAATAGATCCGGAAGCTCCCCTTTCCTTAATCTTCTCCTCAATACCTCTTTAATCATTGAATAATCATCAATATTTTCAACCTCTTTAATTCGGTAGTTTCTATACCCCTTCTTCCACTCCTTGCCATCCACGAAACAGACCGTGGATCCCACCGCCTCCTTTCCAAAGAGATTGGATATATCCACCACTTCAATCTTTCTGGGATACGATCTTAAAGAGAGCCTCTTTTGAAGCAGCTCTAATAGTGAGATCTCTTTTTTTGCTGAAAAGAGCAGCTCTTTGGCATTTTCTTTTGCCATCTCAACCATTGAAAATTTAATACCCCGTCTGGGATTTTCTATCTTTACCGATCTACCCGAAATTTCACTCAGCCATCTCTCTATGGCATCTGTTTCTTCTAAAGGTTCTGATATGAGGATATGCGGAGGAATAAAGACATCCTGAAGATAAAATTGCTTTATAAAGGATTCAAGCACCTCTCTTTCACTACCCCCTTCTGCCTTTAATCTATAGTGTCTGGAACCCAGAATCGAGCCTCCTCTTATAAATAGCATATAAATCAGGAAGGTATCATCTGTCCCTCTAATTCCTATTATATCTGCATTATTGAGCTTTGATGCAGTAACCGATTGCCTCTGCAAAGTCCTCTCTATTGCTCTTATCTGATCTCTAATAAGAGCTGCCCTTTCAAATTCAAGACTTTCAGATGCCTCCTTCATCTTTACCCTTAGCTCTTCAATCAACTCCTTTCTCTTTCCTTCAAAAAAGAGTCTGACCTCTTTAACTATTTCAGCATATTGCGAAGGAGATATCTGATTTACACATGGTGCCAAGCATCTATTTAATTGATAATTTATGCAAGGCCTCGCCCTCTTAGGAGGTCTCTTTTGCCTACATTTTCTGAGCCTAAATGTCTTATCAATAAAGCTTAGGGTGCTACGAAGTGCAGAAGAAGATGAAAAAGGGCCAAAGTATATAGCGCCATCCTTCTTTATCTTTCTTACCACCTCAAGTCTGGGATAAGGATCTGTAGGATCTAATCTAAGGGATGGATATTGCTTGTCATCCCTCAATACCACATTATATCTTGGCATATACTGTTTTATGAGGTTTCTCTCTAAGAGAAAGGCCTCATTTTCAGTATTGGTTATTATATATTCAATCTCATAGGCCCTTTTTAACATAAGGAGGGTCTTATAGGAGAGGTCTCCTTTAAGATAATAAGAGAGCCTCTTTCTTAGCTCCTTTGCCTTTCCAATATAGAGGATCTTTCCTTTTGAGTCCTTAAACAGATATACACCGGGGCTCTTGGGAATGGATTCAATGTTCAGGTTGAGGAGAGTATCCTTTTCCATCTCTTAGTCAATCATATTAAATAATATAGAGATCTCTACACTTAATTATCTTTAAGAGGTTGAACACTCTTAGGTTAAGTGATAGGAAAAGGCTAAGTCAAGGATTGATAAATGAAGCATAATTATACATATAGATTTTGTCCTGTATGTGGAGGGGGCCTAAATCTTAAAAGATTAAAGAGGGATGAGCCAGAGAGACTATGGTGTAAGAGGTGCGACTTTGTCTTCTACCTGGACCCCAAACTGGTTGCATGCACGGTGGTCTGGATGAATGGGGGAGTGGTGCTTTTAAGGCGCGCAATAGACCCCCAGAGGGGGAAATGGGTTATACCTGGTGGATATGTGGATAGGGGCGAAGTAGTAGAAGAGGCTGCAATTAGAGAGACAAGGGAAGAATGTGGAATTGAGGTTAAGATAGATGAGTTATTGGGTATCTACTCCTATAGAGGTAGAACAGAGGTAGTGGTTGTATATGTTGCTAAATATTTAAAGGGGATCTTAGAGGCACAAGATGAGGCGATAGAGGTAGATATATTCAATAGAGATTCAATACCATGGAATGAGCTTGCATTTCAAAGCACTAAGGATGCATTAAATGACTTTTTTAAGAGAGGGAGATATGATCCAGATAAGTGAGATATCAAAATTAGATAAAAGGGATAAAGAAAAGATAATTAAGAGATCATCTGAGGATATATGGTCCATATATGAATACGTAAAGGAGATAGTTATCAGAGTAAAAGAAAAGGGGGATAGGGTATATTACGAACAATTAAAGAGAGAGGGGATATCCCTGGGCCCTTTAGAGGTGCAAGAGGAGGAGATAGACAGGGCATTTAAAGAATTGGATAGAGACATTCTCAGAGCATTAGAAGTTGCATCCAAAAATATTGAGCGTTTTCATATGGAACAGTTAGAGAAGAACATGTGGCAGGTTGAGATATCAGATGGCATTATTGCAGGAATGATGAGAAGACCAATTGAGAAAGTAGGGTGTTATATTCCAGGGGGCAGGGCCTCCTATCCAAGCACAGCACTTATGACGGTTATCCCTGCACAAATTGCAGGGGTTAAAGAGATAGTTGCGGTAACACCTCCAAGGGAGGATATGAAAGTCCCTCCAAGTGTGCTTGTGGCCTTGAGGCTTTCTGGCTGTCACAGGATCTTTAAAATTGGAGGTCCATGGGCTATAGCAAGTCTTGCCTATGGCACAGAGAGCATTCCCAAGGTATTTAAGATCGTTGGCCCTGGCAATCGCTATGTAACAGCAGCTAAGATGGTGGTATTTGGAGATGTGGATATTGACTCTCCTGCAGGGCCAAGTGAAGTGCTTATCCTTGCAGATGGTGAAGCAGATCCTAAATTAATTGCTATGGATCTACTTTCTCAGGCAGAACACGACCCAGATAGTGCCTCCATCCTGGTTACCACCTCTGAGGAGGTGGCAGTAGAGACTGCTAAAATGATAGATCACATCTTTAAGGACATGGAAAATCAGGAATTATTAAATGAAAGTTTAAAAAAATACACCCATATTCTTATTGCAAGGGATATGGAGGAAGCTGTTGAGTTTGTAAATGAATACGCACCTGAGCATCTTGAAATACATACAAAAGAGCCTTTTGTGACACTTTCAATGATAGACAATGCAGGGTCTATATTTTTAGGGCCATGGTCATGTGTCCCAGTAGGAGACTATGCCTCTGGGACAAACCATGTACTTCCAACAGCCCAGTGTGCAAGGGCATTTTCTGGCCTTAGCATCTATGAGTTTCAGAAATGTATCACCTATCAATATCTGAGCAAAAAAGGGCTTGAAAATCTTAAAGACACTGTTATTACTCTTTCAAAGATTGAGGGGCTGCCACTTCATGGAGAGGCAGTAAGATGTAGGGTAAATAATAAAGGTTAAGGAGGTTTCATATGGCACAGATAAAAGGTTATGATATGCCAGATGATCTCTATTATCATGAAGAGCATAGCTGGGCAAGGGTTGATGGCACAAAAGTAACAGTGGGGATGACAGATTTCTTTCAGAAAGAGGCAGGAGATATTGTCTTTGTGGACTTACCAGATCTTGAGGACGAAGTAAGTCAGGGAGAGGTATGTGGAAAGATTCAGTCAAGGAAATGGATAGGAAATCTGGTAGCTCCCGTATCTGGTCAGATAGTGGAAATTAACGAGGAGCTTGAAGATGATACCACCTTGATAAATAAGGATCCCTATGGAAAGGGATGGATCTTGATAATCGAAGCCGGTAATCTGGATGAGGAATTGGATAACCTGATTCATGGAAAGGAAAAGGTGGAACAGTTTATAGAAAGCCAGATCAAAAAGGCAGAGGAAGAGAGAAAAAAGGCATAAATGTAAAAAATATGGAGAGATGGAGACTCTTTAAAGAGAAAGAAAGACTTCTAAGCACCGCAGAGGGCCTTTCCATTGATGATACATTGAGTTTTTCTGTCTCCCATCTCTCTTCCCCTCCCATACTGCATCTCTATAGGTTTGTTCCATCTGCAATTGTAGGAAGATATCAGGATATAGAAGCAGCACTTAGACTTGATAGATGTAGGGAAAGGGGTGTGGAATATAATAGGAGAAGCACAGGTGGTGGAACTGTAATTATGGGACCAGAGGTGGTAGCACTGGGCTTAGGAATCAATCTGGAAAATCCCGCACTAAAAGGTGCAAGTATGGGAAAGATATTTGAAATATTTGCACAAGTGCTATCTGATGCATTATCTGCCTTTGGTATTGAGGCCTCTTTTAGACCCAAAAATGATCTGGAAGTTCGGGGGAGAAAGATTGCGGGTCTTTCTGCTGCAGCAGAGGATGCAAAGAGTATACTGTTTCATACAAGTCTTATTGTGGACTTTGATATGGAGCTAATGCAGGATATTATCAATACCCCCCTTATCAAATTGAGTGATAAGGGGTATAGCTGTTTCAGTCAGAGGATGACAGCGGTTAAATGGGAAGCTAAGAGTGATGTTACAATATGGGATGTGATGGAGTCAATTGAAGAGTCCTTTAAAAGATATTTTAATATTAAATTTAAAGAGGAGAATCCAACAGAGGAAGAGGTCATAAAGATTCAGGAACTCATCAGAGAGAGATACACAAATAAGGATTGGATCTTCTCTAAAAGGCATCCCAGATTCAGAATGGGAATAGGCAGAGTAAAGACCAAAGGAGGCCTTTTAGAGATCTATCTGTCCCTTTCAGGGGCATCCATTCAGGATATAGTAATTACAGGGGATTTCTTTTCAACCACCAGAGATATAAATAGACTTGAAAGCACCTTGAAATGGACACCTGCATTTAAAGAAAACATAAAAAAGACCATAGACTCCATCTGGTATAAGGATATGATCTATGGTATAGACCCAGATATTCTCACAGAGGCAATTCTTAAGGCTAAGGAATCACAGGTAAGATTATGAAGCTTAAAGAAGATAGATCAAGTCCAGAATTCATTAAGATAAGTCATTCATCAGCTGTATCTCTTGGGCTGATTAGGACCTGGATGTATAGGGGGGCAAAGAATAGATGCATAAATCTATTGGTTCAATATCCGGAAGGCTGTAAGGCTTGTTGTGCCTATTGTGGACTTTCAAGGAAAAGACCTGGAAGCTATGAAAAAAAGAGCTTTATAAGTGTCAATTGGCCTATCTATCCATTGGAGCAGATAATAGCAAAAATTAAAGAGGCCCCCTCTTATGTAAAGAGGACATGTATCTCAATGATAACAAATAAGAAATGCCTTGATGACACTTTGTATATCTCTGAAAGATTAATAGATGAGACCCATCTTCCCCTATCCATCCTGATATCTCCTTCAATTATAAAAAGAGAATACCTGGAAGAGCTTAAAGATATTGGGGTGGATATGATAGGCGTTGCCATTGACCTTGCAAGGCCTGATCTCTTTGATCTTTATAGGGGCAAGGGAGTGAAAGGGCCTCATAGATGGAAGAGATATTGGGATGTGCTTGAAGATGCAATAGAGATATTTAAACCCTATCATGTAGGAGTGCATCTGATAGTAGGTATGGGAGAAAGTGAGAAGGACATGGTTAATTTAATGGATAGACTCTGGAACATGAAGGTGTGTAATCACCTTTTCTCTTTCTTTCCTGAACAAGGTTCAGTGTTAAGCCACAGAGATCAACCTCCATGGGATGTGTATCTTAGGATTCAGCTTGCCAGATTCCTAATTGAAGAAGGAATCTCAGATTATAAAGGGATGCAATTTGATCAAAATGGGAGAATTGTGGATTTTGGTATAAATTTTAAAGAGCTGGAAGAGATAATATCAACTGGCATTCCCTTTATGACAACAGGTTGCCTGGGTGACGACGGCCAAGTTGCCTGTAACAGACCCTTTGGTAACTGCCTTCCAGGCCCAAGACAATGGAACTATCCATATAGACCCAATGAGGAAGAGATTGAACTTATAAAAAAGGAGCTCTTAGATTCCGATTACAATTGACATCTCTTTTCAAAAATAATAGATAGATAATTTAATGGGCCGTTAGCTCAGGCGGTAGAGCAGCGGACTTTTAATCCGTTGG
>CAYTXJ010000058.1:0-13325 GCA_964440775.1 uncultured Desulfobacteraceae bacterium
ACTTGAAGCTGAGCACTTCCGCTTGTAAGTTGCACACTGCTTATCTCAGCGGTAGTAGATGTCTCTTCCTCTCCACCGCCTCCGCCTCCACATGACGTTAAAACCGCAATTATCCATAGAGCAATAATCGCCCGCATAATTGACTTCATAATCCCTATTTCCCCCCTTTACTAAGTCTTTCAATAGTCTTACAGCTTAATTCAAGCCCAAGCTCACAGGCCCTTTTGTAGTCCTCTTTTGCACTATCTATCATTCCCATCTTTTCATAGGCATATGCCCTATTATTGTATGCAAGAGGATTATTAGGAGCTATTCTAAGTGCAGTGTTACAATCAATTATGGCTTTCTGAATTTCTCCCTTTTCTATATATGCCCATGCCCTATTGATATATGCATCTGGAAGCTGTGGATTGATAGCTATGGCTAAGGAGGCCCAGAGATAGGCCTCATTCCACCTCCTCTGATTTAGTAATTTATAGCTCTTTTCAGTATATCTGATATATCTATTAGAAGGAGAGGTATCGGTTAAAAATTCAACAAAGTCTTTTGAAAGCTCCTTTATCATCTTTTCCAATCCCTCTAATACCATCTCTTTGTCAGATTCCAGATAGTTATAACTGGGAATTACATATCCCTTATTTCCTCCAGACCATATTATCTCACCGCTATAAGCATCATGGAGAACCATAATCAGGATTAATGCAGGCTTATAAACCAGACCTTCATATCTGGTTCCCTCTTTTAGGCCTATATCCAGGCCTTCAGGGAAGAGCTCAACTAAATTGCTGAAGCCATTTTTAACTAAACATGGAGATTCTATATATTCATACTTTTGTGTATCAATAAGACCTGAAAACCACCTCTTTCCTATGTGGTAATAGATAGGGATATATGAAGATCTAATAGGATAAAATGTCTCATCTTGCGAAATGGATAGTTCAACCAAGACTCCACGGAGAATATAGTCAACTTTTAATGCCTTTTTAATATTTTGAATTTGAGCCTTATCCATCTTATTAAGAGAGATATCCGGAAATTGGGAGATAGTTAGAAGGTTTGCTTCGTTTTCTTTAAAGATAGATTTAATAACACTTTTCATCTCAGGTGACCAGGAAGATTGCAACTCCCTTCTCAAGTAGTCAATACTTCTAAATTGTCCTGTTTTCAAAGTATTAAATGATCCATATATAAGTCTTTCCTTTAAGAGGGCATCTATTGTATCTTTCTGTGGAATGACCGTCAATCCTGCATCCGTTAATACCTTTTTCAAAGTTACATCAATTTCTCTGTTGAGTATCCAGATATGATATGGTGAATTATTAGGTTCATAAATAGAAAAGGGAAGGATAGCAATCTTCTTATTAACGTTTAAAGACGGCTGATTATATCTCTTCAAATTATTGATATATTGAATTCCACATCCTGTTGTTAAAAAGATTAGCATTAAAAGAAAAGCTTTTTTAAGATATCTCATCTTATTCTCCTTAAAACCCCCATTGTGTTATATGCGGAAGTGATTATTGTGGGTTTTAAAAATATTATTAATTCCCTGTTAATTATCTCCTCTGATCTGTGTTTAAAGAACCATCCAAATATGGGAATATCCCCTAAAAGCGGCACCTTTTTTGTGGTGCCTTTTTTCAATCTATCTATATGTCCTCCTATAATTAAGGTATCTCCGTCCTTTACCTTGGCAAGGGTTGCCATCTCTCTTATCCTTACCCGAGGAAGTCCAATTTTTACTTCGTTTGCACCACTTCCAAGAACCTCCTTTTCAATGGGTTCCTGTAAGGCAGAGGTGATAGGGACAATATAGAGAATCACCTCCTTGTCATTTATTATATTTGCCATAACAGCCATTCCCACTCCAGAGAGAACCGATGCCTCTTCTGTATTAAATGTAACTGTGCCCGTATCTGTTTCAGTTGTGGTTGTAACCTTCCTAAGATATGTGATATTTTCTCCTACAGTTATGGTTGCCACATGCCCATTTAAGATGGTTACCTTAGGGCTGGAAAGAACCTTTGTCTTACCATATGTTTTTAGAGCATCTATAAGGACTTGAAATGATTGTTCATTCATGGTTACATTTCTTATATAGAAGAGATTTTTGTCTGTGTCATGCCTATATACAATATTTCCTTCCTCCCCCCAGGTCACATTTAAGTTTAATGTCCTGCTTAAAAGATCACTCCAATCTATTCCAAATTTAAAAGTATCGCTGAGCTCCACCTCTACAATCTTTGCTTCAATAACCACCTCTCTATAAAGCCATTCCTTTATCTTATTTAGATATTCCTCTATCTTTTTGTGAGTCTTTTTTGGTGCGGTAACTGTTATTATACCCAGGTGGGGATCTGTAATAAAATAGCCTTTTGATCCTCCCCCCTTAAGTGATACAGATTCTATTATCTTTTTAATATTGTCTTCTATCATCTTCCAAAAATCGGTTGGCTCTTTCAGTGATATACTCATAGAGGTCTCACCCTTAATCATTCCTTTTGCGCCTGTCCCAATTAGATTCCCTCCTAAGGCAGTTGAAAAATTCTCACTAAGTGGTGGCATTACCAATCTATACTTTTTTGTCTCTTTAAACCTGATAACGATTGTCTCTCCTTTCATCTCATAAAAATAATCTACCTGTCTTAGGACATTATCTAAGGCATCCCAAAAGTTATCAGCAGCTCTTATATTTACATCTACCTTGAGCTCAGGGTCCACATCATCTGCCCAGGAGACAGAAAAGCCTTTAAGTTCAGCAAGCTTTTTAATAACCTCTATAAGGGGAACCTTTCCATCTTTAGAGATGATTTCAGCCCCAACCGGCATATAGGGTTTACCCGCCTTTATTTCCAGGTGAATCTCTTTTAGTAAGTACATCTCCTTTTTTTCATCTTTTGTAACCTTTTCAGTTTCAGCTTTAATAGACTTTTCCTTTTTGGGGATAGTCTGCCTTTGAATTATCTTTTGCGAACTTGTTATATTAGAAGCCTTTTGATTTTGTGTTGTTGCACATGAATATAAAAGTAAAATTAAAGGAATAATCAAGATATATATCTTCTTTTTTTTCACTTCTTTTCCTCCTTTTTACATATAAGAGCGATCTTTTTCTTGATAAGATTTTTGGTATCATTATCTATTTTAAAACCTGAAAGAGTTATCTCTCTATATTTTTTGCATGCTTCATCCATTTTTCCAGATCTTTCTAAGCTCTTTGCAATTTCAAGAGAGACATCTAAGGAGGGTCCAAATAGCTCTTCATATCTATTAAATATATATATAGCCTTTGAATAATTCTTTATCTCTTCTAAGTATATTCCATAATTAAAAAAGGCCTCAGGGATCTTAGGAATTCCATTTATGGATGCTTCAAAAAAAAGCTGTGCTTCTGTCTCTCTTTTTATCTTGCTTGCAGAAAGTGCTGCATATAGTGCTGCTTCGCTGTCTTGAGTGTTGAGTTTAAGTGCCTCTTTTGCATAAAAATATGATCTTGCATAGTTTCCTTCAATATAGTGAAGATATGCATTTTTCTTTGCAAGTTCTATATTGGTGCGAGAAAGCAGATATGCCTTTTCATAAATTTTGAGTGCCTCTCTTATCTTACCAGACTTTTCTAAATTGTATGCCTTAAGTGTAAGCTCTCTTGATCTCTGTATTTCCTTTTTCTTTTTTTGTTTTATGGTTGCTGGATATAATGCCTCTTCTGGGAAAGGTTTTACAACCAGCTCTCCTTTTTCTTTTTGCTTTGTCTTAGGTCTAACTACAATAACATCACCTCTGTGTTCCATCTTAAGATCTTTCATATCAGAGATGATATCCATTACCAGGTCCCACGGAACATTTCTAAGAGATAGGGTCAAGCTACCTTTAACCGTATCATCTACTATGAAATTTTTTCCTGTAAGCTCTCCAAAAAGTCTAAATACATTGTGAAGATCCTCTTTATAAAAGTCTATACTTTCAAGAACAGGGCCTCTAAATTTTAATATCTCTTTTTTTTCTGCCTCTACCACCTTCTCCTTAATCCCCAGAAGTCTTCTAAGATCTTTAACTCTATCCTTTTCTATCTGTTTCCCCTTTTTATATGGTTCCACAAAATGGGGTTCTCTTTTTGATATTGTCTCTATCCTCTTTTTTGCTCTCCAGCATCTAATCTGTAAAGAGTCAAGTCTTTTTGTTATATTAAAGTGGAAAATTTCATCTTTCTTTGCTGAATCCAAGACCAGACGTAATTGATCCTTATCTTTTCCGATTCTTATCTGCGATATTATTCTATCATCAATACTGATATTTTTAGGAAGTTTGGCTGGTATCTTTCCGCCTTTAAGATCTACAACTACTCTTGCGGGATCTTTTAATGTAAATGCCTTATAGGATTTCCACTTGCCTTTTACTGTTATCCTGGTTTCATCCTTTACCTTTTCAATATAAATGGGGAAAGTAGAGCTTCCGTTGGGTCTTGATAGACAAGGTATAAGAGACGATAAAATGGATATGGAAATAATTATTCCAATAAGCCCTATAATCTTTAGTGTTTTTAACATAGATCACCTTCTCCTTTATTGATAGACTGTTGTCCCTGGCATACTCATTTCAACCCTTTTAAATTTTATATCTCCTTCACTGCCAATATAAGGGACCTTAATTATTATCTTTCTTATGAGTTGTTTTCCTAATTCCGTCTCTTTTTCAATACTTATTATATCTTCTACTACTCCACCTCTTGTTCCAATAGGTGTTCCTTTTTTTATAATATAACCTTTATCTTTGCCTTTTTCTCTAACCATTGCAATATACTGTTTTCCATTGTTTAATATGGATGAAAGTTCCAACTTAGATAGTGGGATGGTCTGAAGTTCAGTCTTTGCCTTTTTCATCTCTTTTAAGATATTGAGTGCCTTTTTAATTTTTTCTGTTGGTGTAAGACCAGCTAACATCTCCTCCGAGACCCCTTCCTCCTTTTTCAAAATGAATGGAAAGAAAGGGTCTATCTTTCCCTTGGGTTCATATACATATTCTCTTATTGGCATTTTTCCCAATTTTCCTCTTGGTCCTTTCCATTTAAGTGGCTCAGATTCAGCATAAGATACAAGAAAAAGGACAAGCAAAAACAGGCTTAATATTCCTACCTTCTTATAATACTTCATAAAGGATCTATTTCCCTTTCTTCTTAGGTTCAAATCTATAGGTTACCGCCTCACAATTTGATATCAGCTCTGGAGAAAGGGATTTACTGGGTTTCATATTTATATTCATTATATTTACGATCCTCTTCATCTTACCTACACGATAAAAAAACATGGCTATATTGTGATATCTGCCTTTTACCTTCATAGAGACAGGAATCTCAACATAAAAATCCTTTTTTACCTCTTTCTTAGGCTTAAATACCATAAATTCCAGATTGGATTCTCTTCCCAATTGATTGATCTGAGTAAGCAATGAAGGTATCTCTTTTCTCTCAGGCAGTAAGGTTAGGGCCTCTTTAAACTTGATATTGGCCTCTTTAAATTTGGATTCCAATTTTCCCAATCTTCTACTCTTTACTCTGGCAATCCTTATCCGGTTTTCCAAATTGGATATATCTTTTTTAAGTCTTGAAATCTTATCTGCATTGGGAAGATAAAAGAGATATACAAATGAGCCTCCTAAGAGGAATAGAGTTCCAACCAGAATCAATATGCGGAATTTCATCTTTATCTTTTCAACCTTATTTATCAGGGGCTCAATATCAATCTTCATCTCTTCCTCTTTTTCTTTTTCCTGGTTTTTTTGGCCTTTTCTTTATATTCAATGGTCTTGCATTGCAATGAAAAGCTTACCAATTTATAATTAGAGACCTTAGTTAAAGAGGTGCTATCTAAATCCACACTTCTGATACTGTATGTCCTTTCCAGATTGACCATAAATTTTGCAACCACCTCATTATCTCTGGCTATACCTTTAAGAGTCAATTTTCCTCCTGACTCATTAAGCTGTGTAAGCCATAGTTGATCCTTGGGAACGGCCATACATATCTCATCTAAGAGTCTAACTGGCCCCCTCTTTTTCCTTGAAAGCTCCTCTATTACATTGAGACGGGTCTGAATCTCTTTAATCTTTTTATTCAATATGCTGACCTTTTTTAGGATCTTTTGATATCTGTGAAACTCAAGGTTAAGCCTTTTCTCTTCCTCTCTGAGTCTTTGAAATTCAGTGGTCTGTCTCCAATAAGAGAATCCCATAATAGATATCAATAATATAATAGATAGGAGATATATAGAGATCTGCCTCCTAATATTTTCTATTCTCTTTGCAGCTCTAAAGGGAAGAAGATTTACCTTTATCATTTATCCCCCACACTTCTCAGTGCAAGTCCCACTGCAATGGCCGCCTGGGGTGCAATATATTGTAAATAGTCTTTATCAAATCTTTTTTTATTTATTTGAAGTGCCTTAAAAGGATTAAATATCTCTACTGGGATATCAATCTCTGTCTCTAAGTACCTTAAAAGTCCTGGTATCCTACACGATCCTCCACAGAGATAGACCTTATCAATAGTTTCATCTGGATAAGTGCTATAGATAAAATCAATTGCTCTTTTAATCTCTTTTGACCACTCTGATACTACTGAGATAAAGACCTCTTTTATGACCTCTTTATTTTCTGTTTTCTTTCCTCCCAGTTTTATCATCTCTGCATCTTCATAGGATATCTCCAATCTCTCCATAAGTCCCTTTGTGATCTGATCCCCCCCATAGGTGGAATCTCTTGTAAATATGGATACCCCATCTTTTATGGTATTAATAATTAGTTGATTTGCTCCAATACTTACTATTGCATAACAACCTGAGATATCTTCCATATTGATTTCAAATGCATTCTGTAAGGCAAATGCATCCACATCCATCACCACCGGATTTAATTTGGCACTTGATATAAGCTCCACATAGGCATCAATTATTTCCTTTTTTGCAGCTACAACTATTACATCTCTTGTAGAAGGTGCCCCTTCACTTCCAATTTCTGGTGATTTTAATACTTCAAAGTCGATATTTACCTCTTTTAGATCAAAAGGGATATACTGCTCGGCCTTTTCCGTTATCTTATCTTCAAGACCCTCTATGTCCTCTAATCCAACTGTGATCTTTTTTATTATTACCGAATATCCACTTACTGAGGTGGCCACATTTTTATTGTTTATCTTCAAGTTCTTAAATATATTTCTTATGGCTGAAGCTATAAGCTCCTGTTCCTTTGGATAACCTTCCTCAATTGAGTTAGGCGGAAGGAGAGTGATTCCTATGTTTTTTAACTTTCTTCCCTTTTTCCCTTCTTCTAATTCAACCACCTTTATGGAAGATGAGCCGATATCCAAGCCAATAAGATTAGTAGATTTGGAAAATAGCATAAGATTTCCTTTAATCTTCAGGAAAGATCTTATCTTTATCAGAGAGTTTATAACCCAAGGCCAGAATTATCTTTCTTTTTGTTTCCATACGGCATTTCATCCCTTTTTCTACTCTGTCTATAGTAAGAGGTGAAACTCCTGCCTTCCTGGCAAGCTCTGCTTTGCTTATCAATAACTCTTCTCTTATCTTTTTAACCATATTTTGGCCCATCTGTAAACCTCCCAATTTTATTATACTTATATTATTATATAAGTCAACCAATTTTCATTAATTAAATTAAATTTATTATAAAATAGATATATATAGTAATTATAATTATTAAAGACACCATATATAGTATATCTATTTTGAAAATTTCCTTTACACTATGGTTATTTTTGATTACACAATATCACCTTATTTTTATTTGGAGTAAGGATATGGAAAAGGGAAAGAAGAGAACAAAAGGAATTTTTAGAGAGTATGTAGAAGCTGCAGTTATTGCAATTATTTTGGCCTTATTTATAAGGACATTTGTGGTTCAGGCCTTTAAGATCCCTTCAGGCTCTATGGAGCCTACACTTATGGTAGGGGATCATATTTTTGTAAATAAATTTATTTATGGAGTGAAGATTCCATATATTGATAAGACCATCATTCCCATATCAAGACCCAAAAGAGGGGACATTGTGGTATTTAAATTTCCTATAAATAAAAAAAAGGACTTTATAAAACGTGTTATAGGATTACCAGGAGAGACCATAGAGATCGTGGGAAAGAGGATAATAGTTAATGGAAAACCCATTGAGGATAGATACGGATATTATGATGATAATCCTAATAAGTTGACTCGCAGACGCTTTGGCCCTTTTAAGATTCCTGCTGATAAATACTTTGTAATGGGTGATAACAGAGATCATAGCTATGATAGCAGATATTGGGGGTATGTGCCATTTAAATATATCAAAGGGAAGGCCTTTTTAATCTATTGGTCATGGCCACACTGGAAGAGATCTCTGCATCCCATTTCATAGTATCTTATCGCCCTATATATTATTTTTTTAAGATCTTGTGAAATGTCAAAATCTTTTACCATCCAGAAAGATAAAAAGATAGCATCTTCAATATCTGAAGAAGGAATCACCTCACCCCCTCTTATTATCCCCCAATAGTCAATTATTACATAATGGAATCTTGTTTTGCCCTGAGGATCCTTTTTAATATTTTGATAGATATCCACAAGCCCTTTTATCTCCAGCTCAAGAGAAGTCTCTTCCATAATCTCTCTCAATAGGGCATCCTCAAGGCTTTCTCCAATTTCAACCACACCTCCTGGAATGGACCATTTCCCTTTTGAAGGTTCATTCTTTCTCCTGACCAAAAGTAGTGTATCCCCTTTAAATAAGATTCCTCCTACTGCCACTATGGGTTGCTCTGGATAGATACGTTTCACTATCTGCCCCTGTAAATAAAAATTTTATCTTGTAAACTAATAGAGATATGATTAAAATACAATTACTAAATTTTCAAGGAGGCCTATATGGATAAAGGAACAAAGACTATGGAAGGCAATGAGGCTGCCGCATATGTGGCATATGCTATGAGTGAAGTGGCTGCCATATATCCAATCACTCCTTCAAGCAGCATGGGAGAGTATTGTGATGAATGGGCCGCAAAGGGAAGAAAAAACATATTTGGCCAGCCCCTTAAGGTGGTAGAGATGCAATCAGAGGCGGGGGCTGCAGGAGCAGTACATGGGGCATTGGCAGCAGGTGCCCTTGCAACTACATTTACTGCATCTCAAGGCCTACTTTTAATGATACCCAATATGTATAAGATTGCAGGTGAGCTTTTGCCTGGTGTGTTCCATGTATCGGCCAGGGCAGTAGCAACCCATGCACTTTCCATATTTGGAGATCATTCAGATATAAATTCTGTTAGGAATACCGGTTTTGCACTTCTTGCCTCTGCTTCTGTTCAAGAGGTAATGGATCTTGCTTTAGTTTCGCATCTTTCTAGCATCAGATCAAGTATTCCTTTTTTACATTTCTTTGATGGGTTTAGAACATCCAGCGAGATACAAAAGATACACACAATCCCCTATGATGAGATGGCAAAGATTGTGGATTGGGAAAGTATTGAAAACTTTAGAAGCAGATGCATGAATCCTGAATATCCTCAACTAAGGGGAACGGCTCAAAATCCTGATATCTTTTTCCAGAACAGAGAAGCATGTAATCCCTATTATTTTTCTGTGCCCTATATCGTTCAAGAAGAGATGGAAAAGGTAAGTGAATTACTGGGAAGAAGCTATAATCTCTTTGATTATGTGGGTGATCCTGAAGCAGAGAGAGTCATTGTATCTATGGCATCCGGTTGTGATGTGGTAGAAGAGACAGTAAATTATCTTTTAAAACAAGGTGAAAGGGTAGGTCTTATAAAGGTGCGATTATATCTCCCTTTCTCTAAGGAGCATTTTCTACAGGCACTTCCTTCATCTACAAAAAAAGTGGCAGTGCTTGATAGAACAAAATCACCTGGTGCACTTGGAGAACCGCTCTATCAAGACATATGCACTGCCATTAAAGAGGAAAGAGATGATGATATTGATGTGGTAGGGGGGCGATATGGGCTTGGAAGCAAGGACTTTACCCCTTCTATGGTAAAGGCCGTATTTGATAATCTCAAAGGTAAGAATCCAAAGAACCATTTTACAGTAGGGATTAAAGATGATGTCACATTCACTTCTTTAAGGGTGGATGAAGAGATTGATACCTCTCCTCCGGGGACCATAAGATGTAAGTTTTGGGGACTTGGGGCGGATGGAACAGTTGGTGCAAATAAGAACTCAATAAAGATAATCGGCGAAAATACAGACCTATATGCTCAGGGATATTTTGCATATGATGCAAAAAAATCTGGTGGAATTACCATATCACATCTGAGATTCTCACCCCATCCCATAAAATCTCCCTATCTGGTTACAAAGGCAGATTTTATTGCATGTCATAACCCCTCCTTTGTAAAGAGTTATGATATCTTAGAGGGGATAAAAGAGGGGGGAACCTTTCTTCTAAACTCCCCATGGAGCTTAGAGGATATGGAAAGGGAGCTACCTCCGCATATGAAAAGGACTATCGCGTCTAAGAAGCTCAAATTCTATAATATTGATGCTGTAAAGATAGCGCAGGAGCTGGGCTTAGGGGGAAGGATAAATATCATAATGCAGGCGGCATTCTTTAAGATAACAGAGGTAATTCCCATTGATGAGGCCATAAGTCTTATTAAAGATGCTATCCGAAAGACATACGGTAAAAAAGGAGATGAAATTGTAAGAATGAATACAGAGGCCGTGGATAGGGCATTAGATGCTATTGAAGAGATAGATGTGCCAAGTTCATGGGAAAGAGCTGAGCTGGATATCTATTTTAAGGCAGAGGAAGAGCCAGAATTTGTGCAAAAAGTTATGAGACCTATGCTTATGCAAAAGGGAGATAGCCTTCCAGTAAGCTATTTTAGCCCAGACGGTATATTCCCTACAGCCACCACCCAATATGAAAAGAGGGGTGTTGCCATCAATGTTCCTGAATGGATCCCTGAAAACTGTATCCAGTGTAATCAATGCTCCTTTGTATGTCCTCATGCAGCGATAAGACCTGTGCTTGCAAAACCAGAAGATCTAAAAGATGCACCATCCGATTTTGTGGTCCAGGATGCAAAGGGTAAAGAGCTTCAAGGACTTAAATTCAGAATTCAGATAAGTCCCCTGGATTGTACAGGCTGTGGAAGCTGTGTGGAGGTCTGCCCTGCTAAGAAAAAGGCACTTGTAATGAAACCGCTTCAGAGTCAGATTCCAAAAGAGGTGGAGAATCACCGTTTTTCCCTTGCCCTTCCTGAAATAGAGGTTCCCATACCTCCCACATCTGTTAAAGGTTCACAGTTTAGAAGACCCCTTTTTGAATTCTCTGGTGCATGTGCAGGATGTGGAGAGACACCCTATATAAAGCTTATTACCCAGCTATTTGGGGACAGGATGATCATTGCCAATGCCACAGGCTGTAGCTCCATATATGGAGGCTCAGCCCCCAGCTGTCCTTATACGGTAAATGACAAGGGATTTGGGCCTGCCTGGGCAAATAGCCTGTTTGAAGACAATGCAGAATTTGGTTTTGGAATTGAGTTGGGGGTTTCACAGAGAAGAGAAAGGTTAAAGGAATTTGTCCAGGAAGCCATAGAGAGCGATATATCAGAAGAGTTAAAGGAGGCCCTTTCTGATTGGATAAGAAACTTCCATGATGGAGAAAGGACTAAGGAGTTAAGATTTAAGATAGAAGACCTTATCCATGATGAGATTGTCAGAAGAGGTGATTCCACACCTCCTGTGCTATACAGTATCCTTAATATGACAGATTATATCACTAAAAAGTCCATCTGGATTATAGGTGGAGATGGCTGGGCCTATGATATAGGTTTTGGAGGGCTTGATCATGTGCTTGCCATGGGAAGGGATGTAAATCTCTTAGTATTGGATACTGAAGTATATTCAAATACAGGTGGACAATCCTCTAAGTCCACGCCTACAGGAGCGGTTGCTAAATTTGCCGCTTCAGGTAAGCCTTTTAGAAAGAAGGATCTTGGAAGGATGGCCATGATCTATGGATATGTCTATGTGGCTTCAGTGGCTATGGGTGCCAATAAGAACCAGTTATTAAAGGCTATTGTGGAAGCAGAAAGCTATAGAGGCCCCTCACTAATTATTGCCTATGCCCCTTGTATAAATCATGGTATAGATATGGGAAGAAGTCAGGAAGAGGAAAAGAGGGCTGTGGAGTGTGGCTATTGGATCCTATATCGGTTTGATCCAAGGAGGGCAGAGAAGGGAGAAAATCCATTTGTGCTGGATTCCAAAGATCTTAAGGGTGACTTTAGAGAATTCCTGATGGGTGAGATAAGATATTCTGCACTTACAAGAACATTTCCTGACAAGGCAGAAGAGCTGTTTAAAAAGGCGGAAAAGGAGGTAATGGAAAGATTTAACCTCTATAAGCGCCTTGCAGCATAAGCATATTATGAATCCTCTAAACTCATTGAGAGGCCCAAAATCTCTAAAAGGGCCTCTTATCTTATAAAGGGAGATATTGATATGCTCAAAGAGACCATAGAGAAAATAAGACCGGTAGATCATACATGGATTGAAAGGGCCAAAAAGAGGCTTAACTCACTTACAAAGCCTGTTGGTAGCTTGGGAAGGCTTGAAGAATTTGCAGCTCAAGTGGTGGCAATAAGACAACAGGAGATGTCAACTCTTTCAAAAAAGGCCATATTTACCTTTGCGGCAGATCATGGAATCACCGAAGAGGGTGTCTCTGCCTATCCAAAGGAGGTTACAGCCCAGATGGTATTTAATTTCTTAAACGGAGGAGCAGGAATCAATGTGCTCTCCAGGCATGCAGGAGCAGATGTGGTGGTCGTGGATGTTGGGGTGGACTATGACTTTGGAGAGCTTCCAGAGCTTAAAATTAGGAAGATAAGATATGGCACTCAAAATTTCCTAAAAGGCCCTGCATTGAAAAGGGAAGAGGCAGTAAAGGCATTGGAGACAGGAATTGAGCTTTCAGATGAATATGCCTTAAAAGGATACGATATATTGGGAACAGGTGATATGGGAATAGGAAATACCACCCCTTCAAGTGCAATAGCTGCTGTCTATACCAAAAATCCTATTAAAAAAATCACTGGAAGGGGAACAGGCATTAGTGATGATAAGCTTAAGAGAAAGATTGAAGTTATTGAAAGGGCTATAAATATTCACAATCCTGATCCCAAAGATCCTATAGGTGTGCTAAGTAAGGTAGGGGGGCTTGAAATTGGTGCAATTGCAGGGCTGATATTGGGTGCATCTAAGAATAGGATACCTGTGGTGATAGATGGATTTATCTCCACAGCAGGTGCGCT
>CAYTXJ010000059.1:0-13144 GCA_964440775.1 uncultured Desulfobacteraceae bacterium
CCTCAAATATCTTCCATAGATCCTTTTCCATTACATTATAATATTATTCTTTTTTATTATCCTGATTGCATCTTCAGGGGAATCAACAATTTCAAATATCTCCATACCTTCTTTTGATATTCTCCATATTTAACACCTTTTGAGTTAGCCATTGAATAAGATCCTTCCAGTATGCCCTGTTTATAAGGATAAAAGAGATGATATGAAATAGCCGCCAGGTATCCTCTACCCTAAGATCATCAATCATGTATTGCCTTTCTGGCATTCTCTCTTTCCTCCTTAAAACAAATGATTGATATGCTATACCCTTGTATAGTAATTACTTATCCTATTATAGTTATCGGTATATGACAATATGAGGTAAATGGGGTGGAGCTCAGGGAGATAGAAAAAGAGGATTTCTTCCAATGCCTTAATTATGAAAAGATACCCGATAGAGACAATTATCTAATCATGTATTCCAGTTTCTTGAAAGGGTATATAAAAGATCCGGAGCTTATGCTTGTTCCAGTAGATGACCATATGGTCCACAGGGGGGATGGGGTGTTTGATGTTATGAGGTGTGTGGATGGAAATATCTATCAGATGGAGGCACATCTAAGGAGATTGGAAGATTCTGCAAGGGCAATAGATCTTAAGCTCCCCCCTGAATATTCTGAAATACGCTCTATTATAAAGGAGCTTGTAAAGATAGCGGGTGTGAGGGACTGCCTTATCAGGGTGATACTATCCCGTGGGCCTGGTAGCTTTTCCATTGATCCCTTTGACTGTCCATACCCCTATCTCTATGTTATAGTAACAAGATATAAGATGCCTCCGAAAGGATACTATGTTGATGGAGTTAAGGCCATAACCACCCGTATTCCTATGAAGCATCCCTTTTTTGCAAAGATTAAATCATGTAACTATCTACCCAATGTGCTGATCAAGATGGAGGCAAAGAGACAGGGATGCGAATTTGCCATAGCCATTGATGAAGCAGGCTTTATTTTGGAAGGCCCCACAGAAAATGTGGGAGTGGTGGGGAAGGACAGGGTGCTTAGGTTTCCAAGACTGAACAGAACCCTTCCAGGAATTACTGTTCAGAGGCTCTATGAGCTTTCAGAAAGACTTATTAAAGCTAATATTATCAATGATAGAAGGTTTGAGGATATCCATATAGAGGATGCATACAGGGCAAGAGAGATATTTCTGTGTGGGACATCTATAGAGATTATTCCTGTAATTGATATGGACGACAGGATCATTGGCAGCGGCAAACCTGGCGAGGTATTTAGGGTCTTGAATGATGCACTTTTCAATGATATGAAAGGAAACCCTTCTCTTCTTACAGAGGTATTTTAGGAGGTCTAAATTTGAAAGAGATATTGCTTGTAAAGGGAAATGAGGCAATTGCAATGGGTGCCATTGATGCAGATTGCAGATTCTATTTTGGTTATCCCATAACCCCACAAAATGATATCCCTGAATATATGGCAAGGCATCTTCCTAAAGTGGGAGGAGTGTTTTTACAGGCAGAGAGTGAGATAGCATCCATAAATATGCTGATGGGTGCAGCGGCAACAGGTGCAAGGGCAATGACATCCTCTTCAAGCCCCGGGATATCTCTAAAGCAGGAGGGAATCTCCTATATGTGTGGAAGCGAAATCCCTGGTGTGATAGTGAATATGAGCAGGAGCGGCCCAGGGCTTGGAGGTATATCACCGTCTCAGGGAGACTATTTCCAGGCAACACGAGGTGGAGGACACGGAGACTATAGAACCTTAGTGCTTGCCCCTTCCTCTGTGCAGGAGTGTTATGATCTCACCATAAGGGCATTTGAGCTGGCAGAAAAATACAGGAATCCTGTGATCATCTTAGGGGATGCCCTTATTGGGCATATGAAAGAGGGGCTTAAAAGAAGAAAGAAAAAGATAAAGACATATAAAAAGGATTGGATATTAACTGGTGCAAAAGGAAGGAAACAGAGGATACTCAAATCCCTATATCTTACAGAAGGAGAATTGACTGAGCATAACTGGAAACTCTTTAGAAAATATGAGAAGATGAAAAGAGAGGTTATGTATGAGGAGGTAGATCTACAGGGAGCAAGGCTTATGACTGTGGCATTTGGTTCAATGGCAAGAATCGTAAAGAGTGCTTCAGAGATATTAAAGGAAAAAGGCTTAAAGATAGGTCTCTTAAGGCCCATAACCCTCTTTCCTTTTCCATCAAAGGTGATATCTCAGTGGGCAGAGAGGATAGGTCATGTTATGGTCTTAGAGCTGAATACCGGTCAGATGCTTGAAGATGTCAAACTGGCCATAAGGGATAAGAATATATCCATTGATTTTTATGGGAGGCCGCCTGGCTCTATCCCCTCTCCAGAGGAGATATCAAAGGAGATAGAGGATATCTATATAGAGAGGGTAGGATAAGATGAAGCAGATATTTAAAAGACCTAATAGTCTAACAGATAAAGAGTTCCATTTCTGCCCTGGATGCCATCATGGAATTATACATAGACTGGTTGCAGAGTGCCTTGATCACTTTAAGCTTCGTGAAGAGACAATCGGTGTTGCATCTGTGGGATGTTCGGTGTTTCTCTATGATTACTTTGATGTGGATGTAATTGAAGCTCCCCATGGAAGGGCAGCGGCGGTTGCAACCGGAGTAAAGCGTGCTATGCCAGATAGCTTTGTCTTTACCTATCAGGGAGATGGTGATCTGGCTGCCATAGGAACCGCTGAGATTGTGCATGCAGCCAATAGGGGTGAGAATATCACAGTTATATTTGTAAACAATGCGGTCTTTGGTATGACAGGGGGGCAGATGGCTCCCACCACATTGATAGATCAGGAGACCACCACCACTCCCTTTGGGCGAAATGCCTCCATGAGCGGGTATCCCATACGAATGGCAGAGATGTTAAGCACCTTACTTGGTGCCACATTTGTTGCAAGGGTCTCAGTCCATAGTCCCAGACAGGTGCGCAGGGCAAAAGAGGTCTTGATGGAGGCCTTTAAGGTCCAGATTAACAAAAAGGGCTTTAGTTTTGTGGAGTTTCTCTCTGCCTGTCCCACAAACTGGAAGATGTCACCCAAGGAGGCCATAAGGAGGGTTAAGGATTTGATGATACCATTTTATCCCTTAGGTATATATAAAGGAGGAGAGAGTGAATTATAATTGTATCATCGCAGGATTTGGTGGACAGGGGATACTTCTGATTGGTAATATACTTGCCTATGGAGCCCTATTTGAAGGGAAAAAAGTCACATATTTCCCCGTATATGGAGTTGAGATGAGAGGAGGGACTGCAAACTGCACTGTGGTTATATCTGATAGGGAGATAGGTTCTCCTGTTATAAGGAATCCTATATCTTCCATTGTGATGAATGGGCCTTCGCTTAGGAAATTTGGACCCAGGGTAAAGAGAGGGGGGCTACTTCTAATAAATTCATCCCTTATAAGTGATAGGGAGCATAGGGAGATAACCCATGTAGAGAAGCTTCTCATACCCTCTTCAGAGATTGCAAGCGATGCAGGGGATGAGAGGCTATCCAATATGGTAATGCTTGGTGCATATATTCAGAAGACCAAGATAGTAAGACTTAATTCCATTAAGAAGGCACTGCCAGCAGCACTGGATAAGAGATATCATCATACTATACCACAGAATTTAAAGGCCCTAACTCTGGGGGCAGATTATGTCAAAAAATGCTTTGAGGTATGAGATTATGAAAGATAAGGATAAAAGGATAGGGGATGAAGGTAAAGAGTATGAGGATTTTTTAAGTGAATTGGGCGAAAGACTCACAGATGCAGAGGCAGAGCGGGAATTCATAGAGAGCTTTGAATATGAAGAGATTGAAGAGCCTCAGATGAATGTGGGGGAAAGACTCAGAAAGGTAAGAGAAGAAAAGGGCCTAAGCCTAAGGGATGTGTATCACAGAACCGATATTGAAGAGTCATATCTAAAAGGTGTGGAAGAAGGAAAGATCTCTCCACCACTTGGCGTGCTTATCAAACTTTCTAAGGCACTGGATATGAAGCTTGGCTACTTTATATCTGGCGAGGAGGTCAGACCCTATACTATTGTAAGGAAAGGGGAGAGAAAGCTGGTATCCAGATATGATTCAGACAGGGCAAAATACTATGGTTATGAATATCTCTCCCTTGCACCCTATAAGAAAGACAGGCATATGGAGCCCTTCCTCATAACACTTAAGCCATCAAAGGCAGAGGAGGAGAGATCCAGCCATGATGGACAGGAGTTTATATTTGTCTTAAGTGGTAAGATGGAGGTAAGGCTTGGAGATGAGGTGCATGTGCTTGAGCCAGGAGATTCCATATATTATGACTCAACTGTGCCCCATCTGGTTAAGTGTTATGGTGATCAGGAGGCAAAGATACTTGCAGTGATATACGCAGAAAGGTAGATGCCCCTTCTTGGTGCCCATATCTCCATATCTCAAGGGATTGATAAGGCAATTCTAAGAGGAAGTGAGATCGGGTGTGAGGTAATTCAGATATTTACACGCTTTAGGCAGACATGGAAGGCCAAGGATCTTCAAAGTGATGAGATAGATAGATTTAAGAGCACCTTAAAAGATCACAGGCTCAATGTTGTGGCCATCCACGGAAGCTATCTCATAAATCTGGCCTCTCCGGAACGCCGCAAGAGATATGCATCCATTAGCCTCTTAAAGAGGGAGATGGACTGGGCAGATAGATTGGATATACCGTATGTGGTGGTTCATCCCGGATCTCACATGGGAGATGGGGAAGAGAGGGGTATAGATAGGGTGGTCAGTTCCTTAGATAGATTGTTTTCAAGCAATTTATCTATTAAATCCATGCTACTAATTGAGACAACAGCAGGGCAAGGAAACTCCTTAGGATATAAGTTTGAACATATTGGAATTATTCTTGAAAGATGCCATTATAGAGACAGATTAGGTGTATGCCTTGATACATGTCATATATATTCGGCAGGATACGATTTTAGAAATAAGGAAGGTTATAAAAGGGTGATTGATGAATTTGAAAGGGAGATTGGCCTTGAAAATCTCTGTCTTTTTCATCTAAATGACTCAAAGGCCAAGCTCGGTAGCAGAATAGACAGACACACCCATATTGGAGAGGGAAATATTGGACTCAAAGGCTTTTCCAATCTCCTAAACGATCCCCTGTTTTCAAACCATCCCTTTTTGATTGAAACTCCTAAGGGAAAAGATGAGGATGGAATTGATTATGATAGAAAAAATCTTATTATATTAAGGAGCCTCATAGGGAGAGAAAGAGATGATCACCTTTGATCTTGAATGTAGTAATGGTCATAGATTTGAAGGCTGGTTTAAAGACTATCATTCCTTTGTAGAGCAGAAAGACGGAAATCTGATAAGATGTCCCATATGTAATGATTCAGAAGTCAGGCAGGTGATATCCTCGGTTAATATGAAGTTATCTCATAGGGAGAAGGAGGAGGATAAGAGGCCTGACTATAAGAGACTTGCTAAGGAATTTATCCGCTATGTAAATGAAAATTTTGAAGATGTGGGTCCTAATTTTACAAAAGAGGCCTTAAAGATGCACTATGGGGTTACAAAGAAACGTAACATAATGGGCTCTGCAACAGAAAAGGAAGAGAGGATTCTTAAAAAAGAGGGAATTAGATATCTTAAGATTCCTTATCCTAAGATAGATCCCTCAGATGATAGTCAATAGCCCTACTTAGAAAGCCTCTTTATACCATTATAAGATCCAATTATTATCTCTGAGGCTGTTTTCAAAAAGAGCCCGTTTTCTACAATTGCAGCACGGCCATGTAGCATCTCTTCTATCTTCTGCGGTTCTCTTAATGGGCCAAAAAAGCAATCTAAGATATAGTTACCTTCATCAGTTATAAACGGGCTTCCATCCCCTTTCTTTCTGATCCTCGCCTCTATCCCCATCTTTTTAAAATTTAACACTTCTACACTTAGCCCAAATGGAATCACCTCCACAGGAACAGGCCATTTTGTCCCTACCCTTTCTGAAAGCTTGCTTTCATCCACAATGATCACATTTCTCTTACTTGCCTGTGCAACTATCTTTTCCTTTAGTAGTGCTCCTCCTCCACCCTTGATAAGATTAAGGTCTCTGTCTACCTCATCTGCCCCATCAATGGTTAGATCTATTTCAGGGTGGTGGTCCAGATCAGAGAGTGGTATTCCCATCTCTTTTGCTATCATCTCAGTGGAATGTGAACTGGGAATACCCACAATATCCTCTATCTCTCCCCTTTTGAGCCTTTGGGATATGGTCTTAAGGGCAAAGAAAGCAGTGCTGCCTGTTCCAAGCCCGATTATCATGCCAGAGCGGACCTGCTCAACAGCAGCTCTTGCGGCCATCTCTTTTAGATCGTCCATATGGAAAGACCTCCATTTCTATCTTATATTATCTCTTTATCCCTAATTCCCTTTCAAGCCTATCAAGAAAATTACTAAGCCCATTCTTTATCCATATAAGCAATGCCTTTTTCCCCCGCTCAACTAAGGCCTTATAGTCACCTAAGCACTGAGATATAACAAGATTTCTGAATGAATATCCCATCTCTGGAACAGGTATTTCCTCTTCTGAGACATGCAAAAACATAACAAATATGCCTTTGTCAGGGCCTCCTTTATGAAATTGGCCGGTTGAATGAAGATATCTTGGCCCAAAATTAAAGGTAACAGGCAGATTGCATTTCAATTCCAAGGTCTCAGCTATCCGTTCCATCTGTTTTTCTGTCTCAGCCCCCTCAGCCAAGAATGCCATAATGGAGATATAGTCTCCATTCTTTTTCTCTTTTAAGATGTCTTGAATTATTCCTTTTAGAGTTCTATTACCATATCTTGAATCCCCATATATCATCATCTCTTTATCTCTGAGGATTAAAGAGTCCTCCTCCCATTGCATGTCTCTTTTTATATCTTCCATAATTTTTCTGGCATTTTTCTTTGCAATATCCACATTTGGCTGATCAAAGGGATTAACACCCAGAATAATTCCAGATATTGCAGTAATCATCTCCCATCTGAAAAATTCTCTTCCCAGATCCCAATGGTTGTTAAGTTGAATCTGAATCAGAGGGAATCCCTTTTCTTTAAGGCCCTTAATCAATGGTTGAAACTGGCCTTCTCCCTTACCCTTTTTATAGTCTATTACTACAAACAGCCTATCCTTACCATAATAGGCCAAAGACTTAGGCATCTTATCCAGTAAAGGCAGTATCCCTTTCCCTTGTTTACCTGTGCTTTCAGCAATAAGCTGCTCCAACCAGATCAAAAAGGGCCTGATGCTCTCTGGTGCGATAAAGGTAAGCTTATCAATACCGATTTCGGAAAGATGAGCTATAGTAGATCCAAGAATGAGGCAGGAATTGTTATGGAAATCTCCCTTAGCTAAACACTTGGATCTGAGCTCTTCCCCCTTTTGTAACAATCTTTTGATATCAATCCCTATAAGAGCTGCAGGGACAAGACCAAAGTAGGTGAATACCGAATATCTACCACCTACATCTTCTGGACTATTAAATATCTTTAAAAACCCTCTCTGCCTTGCAATCTCTTCTAAGGGGGTTCCAGGATCTGTTATGGCTATAAAGTTTTGACCCACATTCTTTTTCTGCTCTTTTATCTTATGATAGAGATAATAAAAAAGAGAGACAGTCTCTATCGTGGTTCCGGATTTGCTGGATACAATAACAAGGGTATCTTTAAGATTAAGCCTTATCAATTCCTCTCTAATTGTATCTGGATGCGAAGTATCTAACACCTTAAGCGGAGGGTAGGGAGGAGAATTGGAAAATACCTCCATAAATAACTTAGGTGCTAAGCTGCTTCCTCCCATACCTATAAGGAGTATATTCTTTATACCTTTTTTAAGAATCTCCTCCCTAAAAGCATCTATTTCATCCACATCTCCTTTCATATCTACTGGAAGATCAAGCCATCCTATCTTAATCCCCTTTTTTTCTCTAAATAGGGATGGGTCCTTTTGCCAGAGTCTTGGAATAATATCACTTTGGATATCCTTTTCTATCATTGGCATGAGGGTCTCTCTATATGATCCCAGATCTATCTCTACATCATCAAATATAAATTCCATCTTCCATACCCCCTAAGTATTTGACTTTTATTTATCATCTAATATGATATTCAACAAGGAGAATATCTTATGAAGAGAGTTGAAATCCTCAAAAAGGTAAATATCCTTATTGAGATTGCTGATAATAGAGAATTTATTGATCCCATCTTTAAAGAGGATGTGGAATTTGTTTTTGGAATTGGATCTAAGGGGCTTTCTCCATTTGAATACATGATATCTGGAAGAGCTGAAGGAGAAGAGATTATTGAAAGCATAGAATCCTGGAAGCTCCATAGTCTATTTGATCCTCCATACATCTTTTTTGATACTCCCAAGACAAAGGATATGTTCTTTTTAAGGGCAAAGGTTAAAGGTATATCCACTCCAAGCCAAAGGGAAGTGATAAGTGCCCTTGCAGAGGCTTCAAGGTGTAAAGGGTGCTGTGATTCCCATTAATGGTCATGATATTCCTTCATCAGATCCATGATCTTATCAATGCTCTTATCAAGACGGGGATTAATATTTCCTTCTTTTAATATCCCCATCTTGCTTAATACACCTCTAATGATCTCTGATGGAAAGGAGCTGTATAGTTCCAGTAATCTCATCACATATTGACCATATCTCCATATCTGTTTCAATTCATCTGGGTATTGACCATCTGTATCAAAAGATTCAATGGAAAAATGTGTAATTCTGCTCCAGCTCTTCGGAGATAGATTAGCCCCAACGGATACCACCCCACTCATGGAAGGGGATCTTAAAAAATTGGCCTCATTTCCATCATATATCCTGAAGTCTTTTCTGTGAGATACGGCCTTTTGATAGTTCTGAGCCCTATCTATTTCACCAGAATGGATAAGAGCTTTAATATTTTCAAGTTTGATTAGCTCTCTTAGTATGGATGTCCTGATATTTTTCCTTTTAAAGGGCCTGTTTAAGTCCCTGACCAGATCAGGTATATTATGTAAAAGGAATGGCTCTGATACAAGTTCAAGGAGCTCCCTGTAATTATCCATAAGTCCCCTGTTACTGTGATATAGAAGGGGAGAGTCGACCCAGAGGACAGGATCAGAGTATCTCCTCTTTTTAACCCGTCTTTTTAATGTTGTCAGCGTCTTCTTTGTGTCTTCCTTGCTATCTTGGGTTACCCATACCATGATGGGAACCCTTCCCTTTATAACCACAAGGGATTTATCAAAGAGCTCTTCCCTGAGTTCCACATTTAACTCTCTTCCCATTCCCCCCTTAGGGCTAAAGAGATAGATCATCTCTACATGGGGAAGAACCCTATCTAAGAGCCTTCCAAGCCCCCTTCCATCCACCTTCCCATTATCTATGGGGCTTATAAGCTCTACTATTAATCCCCTTGCTGGATAAGTATCTCCCATTTATGGAAAATTCCTCTCTTCCCAAAAGGTCATGCAGATGCAATATACCTTTCACCTTGCGGTTTCTGTCTAAGATTACAAGATGGGTGATTCCATAAAATTCCATGATCCAGAGTGCCTCTGCAGCAGACTGATCCTCATCTATCAGTTTTGGCCCTTTTGTCATAATCTCATCAACAGAGATCTTCAAAATATCTCTTTTTTTCTTTTTCAATAATGCCCTTCTGAGATCACCGTCTGTAATAATACCCTGAAGTTTCTTATCCTTATCCACAACTAAGGTGGCACCTATCCCTTTTCTGTCCATCTCTTCTATGGCTTCACTTAGAGGGATACCAAGTTCTACCACTGGAATATTATCTCCTGTTAGCATCACCTCTCTTACAGAGAGTGAGAGCCTCTCACCCAGATTTCCACCTGGATGAAATCTGATAAAGTCGACTTTACTGAACCTTCTTTCATTAATCAGCACCACTGCTAAGGCATCCCCCATTGCAAGGGCTGCTGTTGTGCTTGCGGTAGGGGCAAGCCCCAGTGGACATGCCTCCCTTTCTACCCCCACATCTATTACCACATCACAGAGAGATGCCATGGGAGAGTCCTTTTGCCCTGTAAATCCGATTATCTTTGCCCCCATCTCTTTAAGGATGGGAAGAATGTGATTTATCTCTTTTGTCTGCCCACTGTTAGATATGGCAATTATAATATCATCAGGGGTAACCATCCCCAGATCACCGTGAATTGCCTCTGCTGGATGCAGGAACAGAGATGGAGTGCCTGTGCTATTTAATGTGGCAGAGATCTTTCTTGCAACTAAGCCAGATTTTCCCATTCCAGTTAAAATCACCCTGCCTTTGGAGTTAAGTATTAATTCCACAGCCCTTTCAAATTCAGAATTTACCTTATCCATCAGGCCCAATATGGCCTCTGCCTCTATCTTCAAGACCTCTTTTACCTGTTTTACTATCATGAAGACCTTTACATAACCCCTTACTTTACACTGGGGGTTTCACCCCCAGACCCCCAGAAATTAACTTAAAATAACCCATAATTACAGTTTTTTCTGAGAGCTTTGAAAAATTCAAAGCTCTCATCATAATAAACATTGCATATCATTTTGGGCTTCATTTCTCAAGGGAATAGGTCACACCTAAAAATTATAAAAAATTCAATGAGTTCTTGACATAAAGGCGCCTTCTATCTATCCTTTATGGCTGATTAAAGATTTATAAGGAGAAGATATAATGAATGATCAAAAAGGCATTGCATTAGTTACAGGTGCAAGTAGTGGAATTGGAAGAGAGGTTGCCATTAGACTTTCAGGACGAAACTATCGGGTTATGGCCGTGGCAAGGAGAAAGGAAAGGCTTGATGAATTGGCCAAGAATCATTCCAATATCGTTCCCTACCGTGTTGATCTATCTGATGAAAGGCAGGTAGAGGGCTTCTGCGCTGAGTTACAGAATATGGAAAGCCCTATAGATGTGCTTATAAACAATGCAGGCTATAGTATCAGGGGGCCTATTGAGTCTATACCTATAGATGAGATAAAGAGGATATTTCAGGTAAATCTATTTTCCATGTTAAGGATAACTCAGGCATCTCTTCCTGGAATGAGGGCTAAGAGAAAGGGATTTATTATCAATATAAGCTCAATAGTGGGCAAATTTGTATTTCCCTTAAGCGGAATATATGCTTCAACCAAGTTTGCACTGGAAGCCATAAATGATGCACTCAGGATGGAGTTAAGACCTTTTGGTATCAGGGTGATATGTATCAGGCCAGGAGTTATCAACACAGAGTTCAATGAGGTGGCAAATAGATTGAGTAAGAGGATATCAGAGCGAACCTCTAAGGACTATGAACCCATAGCTGATGCGGTTGGAAAGAGCATGCAAAGGCTTTTCTTCAATGTGGAAATTCCAGGTCCCCAGCTCATTGCAAATATCGTTATTGATGCCATAGAATCTAAAAGGGCAAAATCGGTCTATGAGGCAGGCCCGTTTGTGGTAGAGATATTGGGAAAGCGATTTATGCTGGATGATCAGTCATTTGATAGATTCTGGACAGAAAGATGTGGCCTTGCAGGTCTAAAGGTATGAAACGACCTTGATCTATTGGCAGAGCTATGCCTTGATTCTTCTATATCCCTTCCATCCCAAAATGCACTCAAAGATACCAAAGATAATGGAGATTCCAGAGATGGCCTTCAGATACCTCAAGATATATCTCTGCCACCTTCCACTTCCCTGGCGTATCTGGATAGAAACGAAGCTGATCACTACCTTTGCGTAGCTTATGGGCTCACCTGTTGTATAGTCTGCCTTATTTCATATTGCCTGTATCCGTGACTGTCGCAATTTTTGGTTTCATATATTCACCCCTTTTTTCTTTCTCCAATAAACGTAGAAAGGAATTCCACTCAAGGTGACAGCAATTCCCAAGATTGATTCGTAAGGCTTTTCCACTAACACTTTTAAAGCTATCCATAAGTAGACAGCAAGGAATATAGAAGTGGTATAAGGATAGCCCCAAACCTTATAAGGTCTCTTTAATTCGGGACATCTAAATCGAAGGACAAATACCCCAAGAGCAGTAGCAATGGAGGCAATTAGCATTATAAAAACCACATAGGTAAGAAGTTGATAAAAATTGCCCCAAAGCACCAAAAAAGAGGAGATTATAGTCTGAAAGATGATGGAAACATAAGGAGTTTTGTAACGAGAATGGACGATCCCTGCTTTTCTAAAAAAATTCCCGTCCTTAGCCATAGCATAGTAAATCCTGGGGGCAGTGAGGACCACTGAGTTGAGGCTTCCCAGAATAGCAAAAATTATAGCCAGTGATACTATCATGGTAGCCCCAGGACTAAAAAGAGAACGACAGGCAAAACTTGCAATTTCTATTATCCCTTTCATTTCAGGTATCGAAAGAGCATAGATGTAGAAAATGTTCATCAAGACATACACAATGGTGACAATAAGGCTGCTCAAAATAAGTGATAGAGGAAGATTCTTTTCTGGATTCTTTATCTCAGAGGCTACATAGGCTGACACAAACCATCCACTATAGGTAAAAACTACTGGAATCATTGCCGGACCAAAGAGGTCACCTACGGATAAACCTTTTGAAGAGAAACTAAAGTGGTCAAGGTTTCCCGAACCCCATATAAATCCAGAGAATAATATGAGAAAGATAATGATCAGATTAAACCCACTGCACAGATTTTGTAACCTGCTTGCATACTTTACTCCCAGATAGTTTATCAGTGATATTAGAAGAAGGGAAAAAATGGCCAAAGATTTTTCTTCCCAGAGTTGATATTCCCCTCCAAAAGATAGAGGCAAGAGATATTTAGCAAGACCTAAGGATAGAGCAGCAATAGAGCCCGGATTTATAATAAAAAAACCAACCCAACCTAAAAGAAACCCAGCCCAAGAGCCATAAATATTTCGGAGATAAACATAATCACCTCCAGCATAAGGAAAGGCCGCCCCTAACTCTCCATATGTTAAGGCCCCACACAGAGTCAAAATCCCCCCCATAACCCAGATGATAAGAATGTAGTGAGCATCGGGGAGTTCCTGGGCGAGCATACCCGTGGTGGTAAAAATACCTATCCCCACCACATTCCCCACCACAATCATCACTGCATCAAAGAG
>CAYTXJ010000060.1:0-12921 GCA_964440775.1 uncultured Desulfobacteraceae bacterium
TATGAAGACAGAGATTGAACATATCAGCGAGGTAAAGAAAAAGATTCTGGTAGAGGTAGATTCAGCAGTAATCCAAAATGAGCTGGATCAGGCTTACCGGGAGCTATCTAAAAATATAATGATTCCTGGTTTTAGAAAGGGTAAGGTTCCACGAGGGATCTTAGTGAGGAGGTTTGGAAAGAGCGTTAATGAAGAGGTTACCAGAAATATAATCTCCAGGACCCTACCAAAGGCCATTGAAGATCTGGAGCTTGATCCCATCACATTGCCGGTTGTGGAAAATGAGCTTATAAAGGAAGGGCAAGATTTCAGGTTTAGTGCGGTAGTTGAAGTGAGGCCCCCTATTGAATTAGGGGATTATAAAGGTATAGAGGTAAAAAAAGAGGAGATAGAGGTAAGTGAAGAAGAGTTAAAAGAAGAGCTTGAAAATCTCAGGCAGAATTATGGCACGTTGATTGCAGTTAAAGATAGAGGAGTTTCGAGAGGCGATTATGTAATAATAGAATATGAGGGCTTTGAAGATGGAAGGCCCGTGGAGGGTCTTAGACATAGAGGATATATGGCAAAGATAGGTAATGGAAAACTTCCAGAGGAGATGGAAGAGGGTCTCTTGGGACTTGAAAGGGGGCAAGAGAAGGAGATTGTAGTTAAATTCCCTGAAGATCATATAAATACTCAGATTGCAGATAAGGAGATAAGATTTAGGGTAAGACTTCTGGATATAAGAGATCTAAAGCTTCCGGAATTAAACGATGAATTTGCAAAGAGCATTGATAATGATTTTAAAGGGCTGGAGGATCTTAAACAGAGACTAAAAGAGGAACTCTTAGCAAGAAAAGAGGCCAAAAGGGATCAGGAACTCAAATTTCAACTTCTTGAGAAGATCTCGGATAGTGTGGATTTCCCCTTGCCTGAGTCCTTAGTTGAACAGAGGCTTAAATTTGAGATTGAGAGATACCGAACGGATCTTCAGGCATCTGGAACAATCCTTAAAAAGGAAGAGTTTAATAAGGAAGTGCTTAAAGAAAGATTTAGACCATTATGTGAAAGATATGTAAAGCATAGTCTTATAATAGAGGAGATAGCAAAGAGAGAGGGTATAAGCGTTACTGAAGAGGATATAGATAAGGAATTTAGAAGACTTTCTGAAAGAAGCGGAAAGACACCAGAAATGGTTAGAAGATCATATCAATCAGAGGGTCTTATGGATATGTTAAGGGATAGGCTTTTTAGGGAAAAGGTCTTGGATTTTCTATTTAAGAACGCAAGAGTAATCCCTTCCCAAAGTTTTGAATAAATCTATTGGAGGCATCATAAATATGTTAATTCCCATAGTAGTTGAGCAGTCAAGCAGAGGCGAGAGGGCATATGATATATATTCCAGGCTGTTGAAGGACAGGATAATATTTCTGGGTAATCAGGTGCATGATGAGCTTGCAAATACCATTATTGCACAGATGTTGTTTTTGGAATCAGAGGATCCTGATAAGGATATTAATCTCTACATTAATACTCCAGGAGGGGCTGTAACAGCAGGCCTTGCCATATATGATACCATGCAATATATAAAACCCGATGTGGTTACTATATGTATGGGGCAGGCCACCAGTATGGGGGCACTGATTCTTGCTGCAGGTGCAAAAGGGAAGAGATATGCCCTTCCCAATGCGAGGATAATGATACATCAGCCCCTTGGAGGGGTGCAGGGTCAGGCAACTGATATTGATATCCAGGCAAAGGAGATACTTAAGATAAAGAAAAGGATACAGCAGATCCTTGCCAGACATACGGGCCAGCCCTTAGAGAAGATTCAGCAAGACACCGAAAGAGACTTTTATATGGATGGAGAAGAGGCATTAAGATATGGTATTATAGATAAGATCATTACAAAAAGAGAATTTAAAAAGGAGAGTGAGTAATGGCCAAAAGAGGTGGTTCCGGTGATGAGCTTTTATGTTCCTTTTGTGGAAAGAGTCAGGATGAGGTCAAGAAATTAATAGCAGGCCCTTCTGTATACATTTGTGATGAATGCATACAGCTATGTAATGAGATAATAGCTGAAGAGATTGAACAGGAAGAGGCTAAGGCCAGAAAGGCACAGATTCCAAAGCCTCAAGAGATAAAAAAATTCTTAGATCAATATGTAATAGGGCAGGAGAGGGCTAAAAAGACTCTATCTGTGGCGGTGCATAATCACTACAAGAGAATTAGCTCTCGTATTGATACAGAAGGGGTAGAGATTCAAAAGAGCAATATTCTGCTGATAGGCCCTACAGGCACTGGAAAGACCCTTTTAGCACAGACATTGGCCAAGATGCTAAATGTCCCCTTTACCATAGCAGATGCAACAAGTCTGACTGAGGCAGGGTATGTGGGTGAAGATGTGGAAAATATTATCCTTAACCTGCTTCAAAACGCAGAATATGATGTGGAGGCAGCGAGTAAAGGTATTGTCTATATTGATGAGATAGACAAGATTGCACGGAAATCAGATAGCCCGTCCATCACAAGGGATGTATCTGGTGAAGGGGTGCAACAGGCACTCCTTAAGATAATCGAGGGCACTGTGGCCAATGTGCCTCCAAAGGGAGGCAGAAAGCATCCTCAGCAGGATTTTATCAAGATTGATACCACAAACATCCTCTTTATATGCGGTGGGACATTTAATGGCCTTGATAAGATCATCCTCAACAGAGTGAGTAAGAGATCCATGGGATTTGAGGCAGATATTATGAGTGGATTGCGAGATAGCAGTGATGTGGATAGAATTGTATCCCTTGTTCAGCCAGAGGATCTGATCAAATTTGGAATGATCCCTGAATTTGTAGGTAGATTACCTGTTATTGCCACCTTAGATCACCTAAGTAAAAAGGCGTTGGTATCTATCCTTATTGAGCCCAAAAACGCACTTGTTAAACAATATAAAAAGCTATTTGAGATGGAGAATGTGGAGCTTGAATTCACCGATGATTCACTTAATGCCATTGCAGAACTTGCAATTGAGAGAAAGTCAGGTGCAAGGGGGCTGAGGGCTATTATGGAATCTGTGATGCTGGATATCATGTATGAACTTCCGGAGATGAAGAGGGTTAAGGAATGTATAATAGGTGAAGGGGTTATTAAGAATTCTGAACCCCCTCTCTGGATTTATGAAGAGGAGGAGGCAAAGATAGCATAATTATGTTTAATACAAATAAAAAGGATGAATTGGCTCGTAAGGCAGATTGCTCTATATATTCTCTCTTGCCATTGAGGGATTTAGTGGTCTTTCCAAATATGTTGGTTCCACTATTTGTAGGTAGAGAGAGATCCATTAAGGCCCTTGAATATACCATGTCAAGAGACAGGGAGATATTCTTAGCGGCTCAGAAAGACGCCAAGATGGATAATCCTTCCCCAAAGGATATCTTTGTCCATGGAACAGTGGCAAATATTCTTCAGCTCTTAAAACTTCCTGATGGAACTGTAAAGGCATTGGTGGAGGGGAAGGTAAGGGCAAAGATAGAGAGATACCTAAAGACAGATGAGTTTTTTATGGTCCAGATCAGAAGGCTTAACTCCTTTGATGAAAATAGCAAAGAGACAGAGGCTCTTATAAGGGCAGTAAAAGAGACATTTAATGAATATGCCAAGTTTAATCAGAAGATAAGTAAGGAACTTATCAGCACTGTGCGGCAGATTGAAGATGGTGGACACCTTGCCGATACCATATCCACACATCTGAATCTTAGATTAAAGGACAGGCAGTCCCTACTTGAAACTCTGAATGTAAAAGAGAGATTAGAACTTCTCTTTGAAAAACTCTCAGCAGAGATTGATATATTGAAGTTAGAGGCAAGACTTAAAAAACGTGTAAAAAAGCAGATGGAAAAGACCCAGAAGGACTATTATCTGAGCGAAAAGATGAAGGCCATCCAAAAGGAGATGGGAGCAAAGGATGAATTTAAGTCTGATCTGGATGAACTGGAGCAGCGTATTAAAAAGAAGAGGCTTCCCAAAGAGGCGAGAGCACGGGTCCTTCAGGAATTTAAAAAGTTAAAGTTAATGCCTCCCATGTCTGCGGAGGCCACTGTGGGTAGAAACTATATAGACTGGATCCTGTCGCTTCCGTGGTTTGAAAAGACCAAAGAGAAGCTGGACATCACAGAGGCAGAAAGAATCCTTGATGAGGATCACTATGGTCTTAAAAAACCTAAGGAGAGGATACTTGAATATCTGGCTGTTCAGAGTCTGACCAAAAAGATTAAAGGCCCCATACTCTGTTTTGTTGGCCCCCCTGGTGTAGGAAAGACATCGCTTGCGAGATCCATTGCGAGGGCAACGGGCAGGAATTTTGTAAGGCTTTCCCTTGGTGGGGTGAGAGATGAGGCCGAGATAAGGGGGCATCGCAGGACATATGTTGGGGCTCTGCCAGGTAAGATCATTCAGTATATGAAAAGGGCAAGATCCATTAATCCTGTCTTCTGCTTGGATGAGGTTGATAAGATGAGCACAGACTTTAGAGGGGACCCATCGGCTGCCCTCTTAGAGGTGCTGGACCCTGAGCAGAACTATGCCTTCAATGACCACTACTTGGATCTTGACTATGATCTGTCTCATGTATTTTTCATAACCACAGCCAATACCCTATATAATATTCCACTACCGCTTCAGGACAGAATGGAAATCATTAGACTTCCAGGATACACCGACTATGAAAAATTAAATATTGCAAAGCAGTTCTTAATAAAGAAGCAGATGGAACAGAATGGAATAAGTGAAAAGAACATCTCCTTCTCTAATAAGGCAATTATTACCATAATAAGAGAATACACAAAAGAGGCAGGTGTAAGGAACCTGGAAAGGGAGATATCTTCCATATGCAGAAAGGTGGCAAGACAGATATTCAAAGATGGGAAAGATACCAGGGTCCATATAACTCTTAAATCCATACCAAAATACTTAGGCCCACCTAAGTACAGATTTGGGAAGACAGAGGGAAAGGATGTGGTGGGAATAACCACTGGGCTTGCCTGGTCTGAGGTAGGAGGAGAGTTACTTCAGATAGAGGTGAGTATAATGCCCGGCAAAGGAAAACCGGTGCTTACAGGAAAGCTGGGTGAGGTGATGCAGGAATCTGCTCAGGCTGCGATAAGCTATGTGCGCTCTAAGTCAAGAAGGCTTAGGCTTCCAGATGATTTCTATGAACATATTGATATACACATACATGTTCCAGAAGGGGCGATTCCAAAGGATGGGCCTTCTGCAGGCATTGCACTTGCCACATCCTTAGTATCAGCACTTCGAAGGATACCTGTAAGACATGATATTGCCATGACAGGGGAGATAACATTAAGAGGCAGGGTGCTTCCTATAGGAGGGCTTAAAGAGAAACTCCTTGCGGCCCATAGGGCACAGGTAAAGAAGGTGATAATTCCCTTAGAGAATAAGAAGGATCTGGATGAGATCCCTAAGAATATTCTTAAGAGTATGGAGATAGTATTTGTTGAAGATATGGATCAGGTATTAATGGAGTCATTGCTCATAAGTGAAAAGGAGCTCTTTGAATTAGATAGAAATATCCAGCCCTTCTGTGTTGAGGATATCCAAAAGAAGGACTCAGAGATAGAACAGCTCAGGACCCATTAGATCGGAATAATTTTACTGATTGACAAGCTGATAAAGGGTGAATATATATAGGTCTTAAGGGCGGATAGCTCAGAGGGAGAGCATCGGCCTTACAAGCCGAGGGTCGCAGGTTCAAATCCTGTTCCGCCCAGTGCGGGGGCGTAGTTCAGTTCTGGATAGAACGCCGGCCTGTCACGCCGGAGGTCGCGGGTTCGAGTCCCGTCGTCCCCGCCATTTTTTAATCTTCCTGGGAAAAATGAATATGTATAATGCAAGTGATCTCAGAAAGGGATTAAAGATCCTTATTGATAAGCAGCCCTATATCATAATAGATTTTGAATTTTCCAAACCTGGCAAAGGTCAGGCACTTTATCGCTGTAAATTGAAGAATATGATAAATGGGGTAATTGTGGATAAGACCTATAGGTCTATTGACACCTTTGAGCCTGCTGATGTGGAAGAGAGAAAGATGCAATTTCTATACAGACAGGAAGATGAATACCACTTTATGGATATGGATACATATGAAGAGGTGACATTGGATGAGGCACAGGTGGGGGATGCAAAAAACTTTTTAAAAGACAACTTAGAGGTGGATATCCTATTTTTTGAAGGAAAGGCGATCGGAATCACACTTCCCAATTTTGTAGATCTTAGAGTTACAAAGGCAGATCCCTGGGTAAAAGGAGACTCTGTAACCGGCGATAGCAAGCCGGTTACCTTAGAGACCGGTTATGTATTGAAGGTTCCTTCCTTTATAGAAGAGGGTGAAAAGATCACAGTGGATACAAGGACAGGTGAGTATGTAACACGGGTAAAGGAGTGATCAAAGAGATTTATCTCCATGCAAAAAAGCGATGATCCTCTCTCTTTGAGATCATATCTTTTAAGATACCTTAGAGAATATCTATACAATAGCGGATATATTGAGGTGGAAACCCCTTATCTCATTCCTGCTCCCATCCCTGAGGCACATATTGACAGCTTTGAGGTGGAAGATCGGTATCTTCATACATCTCCTGAAGCATATATGAAACTGCTTTTGTCTAAAGGATATAAGAGGATCTTTCAGATCTGTAAGGTCTTTAGAAAAGAAGAGAAAGGCAGATTCCATATACCAGAATTTACCATGATAGAATGGTATAGGGCAGAGGCTGACTATATGGATCTGATGGATGAATGTGAAAGGTTGCTAATCCATATCTTTAAAAGATTGGTGGATCGGCATTATATATCCTATAGAGGAAAGAAGATAGGCCTAAATATGCCCTGGGAGAGGATATCCTTAGAGACACTCTTTAATAGATATTCAGAGTTGTCTCTATGGGATGCACTTAATAAGGGCATATTTGAAAAGATTATGATAACAGATATTGAACCCCATTTAGGATGGCATAGCCCTGTATTTGTATATGACTATCCTGTGGAGCTGGGATCTTGCGCAATGAGAAGTAGGCGGGATCCACGCATCGTTGAGAGATTTGAACTCTATATGGGCTCCATTGAGCTTGCAAACGGATATACAGAGTGTAATGATCCCAATGAGCTGAAAGATAGATTTTTAGAGGAGATCAAAAAGAGGCAAGCTTATAAAAAACCCATATATTCGATGCCTGAATATCTTTTAAATTCCCTTAATGTAAAAGATAGCTACTGTGGGATCGCAATGGGAATAGACAGGCTACTTATGTTGATCGCAGACAAGGAAGACATTAAAGATGTTATAAGCTTCAATGCGTGGGGGTAGTTAAATCAATACTGTCAAAGCCTCTTAGATCTTAAGATATTATAGATTATCCATATTCCAATCAAAAGAGATAGGAGATATCCAGCAAGCCCGAACAAGGGCATTCCAAATATCAGAGGCCCTGCACCCTTAGATATAATTAGAGAAGAACCTATTATGATCCCGGCAAGCACTATTCCCAGTGTGATCCTGTTTGCTATGTTTTCAATTCTCCTTTCCAGATTTTCAATATTATGGGGTTCAAATCTAAGATTTAATTCTCCTAAGTGGATCTTTTCTACGATATCTGAGAATCTGTGGATCAGATATCTCTGAAGTATCAATGTATCTGAGAGATGTCTCTTTATCCTGCTCAAAAAGAGGGAAGGCCGATATCGGGTATCATAGATCTCTCTTATTATATCTTCTGTTTCTCCAATAAGATCAATATCTGGATACAGCCTCCTGGCTGTTCCATCTGCTGTAATAAGTGCCTTTATCATAAGAGCAAGATCTGGAGGAAGAGTTAGCCCATATCTATTTATAAGCTTATTCAATTCCCTTAAAAAGGCCCCTAAATTGATATCTCTCAGACTTTCCGAATATACCATATAGATAAGTGAGGCAAGCCCCCTTTCAAGATCACGTCTCTGAATGCCAAATCCTCCACCAGTTAGGAAAAAAAGGGCATTTAACAGCTCTCGGCTGTCCTTAGAGGCAATCGCCCTGAGTATTCTTAGCAGATCCTCCTTGTCTGTCTCTGTTATCTGACCTGCAATTCCCCAATCCAGAAGGCATATCTTTCCATCCTCTTTTACAAAAATATTCCCTGGATGGGGATCTGCATGGAAAAATCCGTATATAAAGGCCTGTTTAATGGCTATCCTCAGTCCCTTTCTTGCGATATCGTGAAGATCCAAAGAGTTTTCCTGCCCTATTTCGGTGAGTCTCTTTCCTTCAATAAATTCTGTTATTAAAAGCTCCTTTGTGCAATATCCATCAAATACCTTGGGTATATAGATTTCAGGATCACTTATATGGTTTTTACGGGCAATTTTCAGATTCTTTGCCTCGATCCTGAAATCCATCTCCTCTGCCATTATCCTCTTAAGCTCTCTTATCAGATCAGGGAGACGGTAACTCCTGATTTCACTGATGCGGTTGTGAAGCCTTTTAGCAATAAGCCCTATTATGAAAAGATCGGTTTCAACCTTTCTCTCTATATCAGGTCTTCTTATCTTAACAGCCACTTTCTGGCCTTCCTCTCTCAACACGGCGTAGTGCACCTGACTGAGCGATCCACCTGCAATGGGTTCTATATCAAATCTGGAAAATACCTGATTGATGTCGCTATTTAGACTATTTTCAAGAGCCTCTTTAATAATGGGATATTCTTCAGGGCCTACCCTGTCCTGAAGTCTGCTAAGTTTATCTATTAGTTCTACAGGCAAGAGATCAGGACGAAGACTTAGAATCTGACCAAACTTTATAAAGGTAGGCCCCAGCTCTTCCAGCATGGCGACTATTCTTTCTGATGTATCCATCTCTTTTCTAATAGGTCTTAGCTTTTTAAAAATTCCCATTCCCGGCATCTCGGCCTTCTCCACCAGATCTTCAAACCCATACTTAATCATTATAAAGAGGATCTCTCTCACCCTGTTTATCATGGATATGGTCTTTATATGCATGATGGCCTCCCTTAAATATTTCCAAGAGCCATTAATCAATCATATCCCATGGACTTAAATAAAGTAAAGCACACATTGCATCCTTGGTAGAGGTTTGCTCCCGTTTATAGAAATATCCCACTATTAATCCAGAATTTCGCAAGGTTCAAGGGGATCTCCCCCTTCTGCTCCCCCCAAACCAAGAACCATAAACCACGAACCAAGAACCAAGAACCATTCCGAGATTACTTCGTCGCTAACGCTTCTTACAATGACCTTGAAGGAACCCTGCGAAATTCGGGTTAGTGGATTCTGGCCTTCTTTGAGAGGACTCATATGAGGGAATATATGCCAAGGGAGGGCAGTCTTTAATGAGAGCTTTGAATTTTTCAAAGCTCTCAGAAAAAAGCTGTAATTATGGGTTATTTTAAGTTAATTTTTGGGGGTCGGGTCTCCTACCTGGAGCGGTCTCCGACCCGGAGGGGGGTATAATCCCCAGTGTAAAAAAGGTTAAGCACAGCTCTCTTTAATAATATCTATTAAAAATCGGAAAAACACTAAGATGCGAGATTATTCTTAATCCATCTATACCATCTATCCAGCCCCTCTCCTGTCTTACATGAGATCTCAAATATCTCAAGTCCTGGATTTATATCCCTTGCAGAGGCCCTGATTCGTTCAAGATCACATTCAATATAGGGCAGAAGATCTATCTTGTTAATCAGTAATACAGAGGATTCCCTAAACATTAAAGGATACTTAGAGGGTTTGTCATCCCCCTCAGTAACAGACAGTATCATTACTTTGTGATCTTCACCTATCTTAAATTCAGCAGGACAGACCAGATTTCCCACATTTTCAACAAAAAGGAGTCTGAGGGGAGAAAGATCAAGCTCCCTCAGACACTCTCTTACCATGTTTCCATCCAGATGGCATGCTCCATCGGTATTTATCTGGACAACAGGAACTCCCAATTTATTAATCCTTTCAGCATCAATAGACGATCTTATATCCCCTTCAATCACTCCAATAGGGATAGTATCTTTTAGGGATTCAATGGTCCTCTCAAGTAAAGTGGTCTTTCCTGCACCTGGAGAGCTCATAAGATTTATCACAAATACCCCATGTCTGGTAAAGATTTCCCTATTTTCACTTGCTATCCTCTGATTTGCCTCTAATATATCCCTTACAACCTTAATCTTCATCCCTACCTCTATTTGATTTAATCTACTTCCAACTCTTCAATGGAAAGATCTCTTCCACCATCTGTAAGGATCTTTTCGCTTCCACAGCTTGGGCATCTAAACACATATTCTTCTATCTCAAATTCCTTATTACAGTCTATGCAGTATGCCTTAAGAGGAGGGAATTCCATTATGATCTTGGCACCTTCCATAGGTGTTCCCTTTGTGATTATATCAAAACAAAAATTTAGTGCTTCTGGAACTACAGCAGTCAGCTTGCCTATCTTGACTCTTACAGAGCAAAGCCTCTTTGCTCCGTGCCTTTCCATCTCCTCTTTTATAATATCCACAAGCCCCATAACTATGGACATCTCATGCATCTGTTATCCTTCTCTCAATGCCACAATAAGAGAGCCTATCTTCTGCCTTGCATCATTAAATATGCTTGAAAGATTCAGAGAATGATTGGCAAATATACTCCCTGGCCCCCCATTTAAAACAAGCAGGGGTTCAAAATCACATCTTCTAAAATCTTCCAGGATCTTGTCTACAAGCTGAAGAGAGTTTTTGTCCTTCAATACCTGATAGAAGTCCTCTTTAATTGCCTTAAAAGACTCTCTTAGCACATATGCCACACCCTGTGCATAATAGAAATTATCGTCCACCTTATACCATGGGATATTGACCTCTACATAAGACTTAGAGCTTTTTGAGGGCCGTTCCACTTCAAGCACCTTTTTCACATCAGGGGGAGCATTTATCAATCTGGTATTTGTGCCTCCCATAAGGGATGCATACTGGGAGAGAAGCTCTATAAGATTATCTGCCCTTGGATAAAAATGGGCTTTACCATTTCTGAGATTTTCCAGATAGATACTCAGTTTCTTATATGCCAGCTTCCATTTGCTCTCTGCAGATGGAAACCACCATTTATATGGATCGTTTGAAAGGGCAGTAAACGCCGCTTCAGCAAAGGGGTCAAGCCTATCTGTAGATCTCAATCTGCTTAAGGTGTCTCTCAATACCCTGATATTATATCTTACAGCCTCAAGCTGACCGATCTGAAAATTGGGGATATTATCTAAGAATATGGTAGGCCAGAACTTATCATTAGGAAGCCACCTCTTATACATCTGTTTAATTATCTCCATATTTACCTTTATAAAATAGGCTCCCTTTATATCTTCGGTCTTTTGAATCTTCAATGGAGCAGGTTTTCTGGAGTTTCTGATCATGACTATAAGATTAAATATTAAAAAGGCGGAAATAATTAAGATTAAAAGAGGCCCCTTCCCTTTAAGCCTTTCAAATCTAACAAATTTTTTCATATCCTAATCTCCTAAAAGTTAATATTCCCTGGGGTTCTGGGAAATGGGATCACATCCCTTATATTTCCCATTCCGGTAATAAACTGCAAAAATCGCTCAAGGCCGAGTCCAAAACCTGAATGGGGGACTCCCCCATATTTTCTTAACTCTAAATACCACCAATAGTCATTTGGATTAAGGCCCTTTTCCAGGATCTGTCCATAAAGGGTGTCATAGTCATCTTCTCTTTGGCTTCCTCCTATTATCTCTCCCACACCTGGAGCCAATATATCCATGGCCCTTACGGTCTTACCATCAGGATTTAATTTCATATAAAATGGCTTTATATCCTTAGGATAATCAGTAACAGCAACTAATCCTTTAAACACCTCATCACAGAGATATCTTTCATGCTCACTCTGAATGTCAGATCCCCACTCAGGGGTAAAAGTAAACCTCCTCTTGGATTTTTTTAAAATATCAATAGCCTCATCATATGTGATATGTGAGACACCCTTTTCCAAGATAGATTTAATCCTCTCTATAGTTACCTTATTTTTTTTATCCAAAAATTCCATCTCATCTCTACATTCATCCATCACCATTTCCATGAGATAGAATAGAAGATCAGAGGCAATGGTGATACAATCTTCAAGATTGCAGAAGGCTATTTCTGGCTCTACCATCCAGAATTCTGCTAAGTGTCTTGAAGTGTTAGAATTTTCCGCTCTAAATGCGGGCCCAAAGGTGTAAACCTTTCCCAGGGCCAGGGCATATGCCTCTGCCTCAAGCTGCCCACTTACTGTAAGATATGCAGGTCTTTTAAAGAAGTCCTTCTCATAGTCTACCCTGCCTTCTATTGTGGGAACTGAAGAGAGCTCAAAGGTGGTTACCTTAAAGAGCTCTCCTGCGCCTTCACAGTCATTTCCTGTAAGAATTGGGGTATGGATATAGATAAATCCCCTTTCCTGAAGGAATCTATGAATACTATAACATACACAATTTCTTATTCTAAAGACCGCTTCAAAGGTGCTTGTCCTTGCCCTTAGATGTGCAATACTTCTAAGATATTCAAAGGAATGTCTTTTCTTTTGCAAAGGGTAGTCTTCAGGGTCTGCCCATCCAATTACCTTGATCTCATCTGCCCTGAGTTCAAGCTCCTGGCCTCTGCCAGGGGATGGCACAATCTCACCTATTACTTCAATTGAACAGCCAGTGGTAAGGTGTAGGATCTGGTCTGTGTAATTGGAAAGCCCTTTATCTGCTATGATCTGAAGATCCTTTATAGTGGATCCATCATTAATTATTATAAAGGAAAACCCTGCCTTTGAATCCCTTCTCGTCTTTACCCAACCCCTTACAATAGCTTTTCTATTCAGGGGTTTTCTCTTAAATATCTCATCTACGGAAAGGATCAATTTAATCCCCCC
>CAYTXJ010000061.1:0-12710 GCA_964440775.1 uncultured Desulfobacteraceae bacterium
TATGAGCCATCCATCACTAAAAGATATGTTACTCCCTTCTACACATCCCTCTCCAGCTAATTGAAACACCTCTAAACTTTTCTTGTGTCTACCTTCTATGGGTTTCAGTATAGGGGTCCTTACCACCATAAACCTCTTATTAAAATTTTCCACACATTTTATAATAGAGCCATTTTTTTCTTGACAGATAAAGGAAGGGGGGCATATTAAAGATTGAAAAAGATAGGGAAAGGATCCCTCCGATAATAGAGAGGCCAAGAAGGCCATAAAAGGAGCGAACTCCGAAAAGGTCTTCTTGGCCTTTTTATCTTTTCAGAAAGGGGGGCATAAAGATGAGGTTTTGGTATCTTCTTATATCTATTATCTTGAGTATCCTGTTTTTATATTCTCCTTTCGGTCATTGTCAAAAGAAGCCTATCAGGCTTGAAGAGATGGTTGTAACTGCAACCAGGACAGAAAAGAGAATTGAACATGCTCCTGGATCTGTCTGTGTGATCACGAAGGATAGAATTGACTTAAAGGGGCCGGATACCTTTGATCAGGTGCTAAATGATATCCCAGGCGTATTTGTTAGAAGAGGAAAAGGGCTTATGGATACGCTCTCTTTCATTACACTTCGAGGGATTCCTCGCCAAAACAGGACTCTGATCCTGATGGACGGGATTGTCTTAAACAGTCCATATACTGGAGTTATAAAGTTTGGAGGGTTTTCCCCTGGGGATCTTGAAAGGGTAGAGGTCGTAAAAGGCCCCTTTTCCTCTCTCTATGGAGGATATGCAATGGGAGGAGTGGTAAATTTTATTACAAAGATACCACAGAAAAGAGAACTTAAATTGAAGCTGGGTTATGGTTCAGGCCTTGATCGTGGTGAGGCGATGGATGATCTTAAGAGCCTTTATCTATCCTATGGGGATAGGCCTTTAGAGGGATTGGGCATATTTTTAAGCTATGGGAGGCATGACACCAATGGATATCCATCTGATCTAAATGTTCAGAAATATAAGCCACCTGTAGGTGGATATACTATAACCAAAGATAGGTATGGAAAGACAGCATATCTTATAGGAAACCGAGGGGACAATACCTGGTGGGATGACTGCTTCCATCTAAAGACCAGATATGAATTTAATAAAGATACAAATTTAACCCTATCTTTTATAAAAAATCGCTATGAATATGGATATGAAGATCCAAAGACATACCTTTTAGACGCCCTGGGGAATCCTTTGTGGAGTTATACAAAAGTAAAAGAAAAGACATTTCTTCATGGAGACGGTGGGGTAAGCAGAAACATATACTCTATCCGTTTTGAAACTGCATTTAACAGGCTTAAGAGCAAACTAAATCTTTCCTTTCTGGACACCGATGACAACTGGTATATAACACCTGGAAGTGGTGCAACAAAGGAAGGATGTGCTGTAAGTCCCAAAAAGTGTGGATACATATCAAGCACCCCATCTGAAGCATACATGGTGGATGTGCAGTTTGATCTTCCTCTATTTAAAAGACATCTGTTTACCTTTGGAACTTCCTTTAGATATGGACACTCTGAAACCCAGGAGCACTATCTTGGCAATTGGAAAGATGAGGATTCAAAGGCCATCTTGAAGTATGAATCAAAGGGAAAGGAGAGGACCTATGCACTCTTTATTCAGGATGAGATTCATGTATTGAAAAATCTTACCGCTTATCTGGGTCTTAGAGAGGATTGGTGGAAGAGTTATGATGGATATGCAGATGATGTAGGAAAAGCGGGTTATCCAAAGATATATCCTTCAAAGAGTAAATCCTCATTTAGTCCAAAACTTGCTATTGTATGGACACCTGTTGACCGAACCACTTTAAAAGGTTCAATAGGAAAGGCGTTTAGATCTCCAACCATATATGAACTCTACAGGACCTGGACAAGCTCTTATGGCTCAACCTATGCAGGAAATCCTGATCTGGATCCAGAAACCGTTATCTCCTGGGATATGGGAATTGAGCAAAGGCTCTGGAAGGGTGCAAAGACATCTATCACATATTTTGAAAATCATATGGAGGATCTTATCTATAGAAAAAGCACAAAACCTAAATTTTATGAATATGTAAATGTGGGAGAGGCAGAGTCAAGAGGGGTGGAATTTGAGTTAGAGCAAAAAATTGAAAACTGGCTTAGATTGTTTGGTAATTTTACATATACCGATTCAGAGATAAAAGAAAATAAGGCAAATCCAAAGGCAGAAGGATGCAGACTTACCTATCTTCCACTTTGGAGATACAATATTGGAGCTGAATTTAAGAGATGGGGCCTTTCAGGTTCTATCATTGGAAGATATGTGGATAAGTGGTTCAGCAAAGATGACAATTCAGATAAAGAAGAGAATGTCTATGGCTCATATGACTCTCACTTTCTCTTAGATGCAAGAATCTGTTATCAGATAAAGAAAAACACAAAGTTAAGCCTGAGCCTAAATAATATCTTTGATGAAGACTATTTTCAGTACTATAGGGCACCTGGAAGATCATGGTTTTTGGGATTAAGCATAGTCTATTGATATTATTAGTGATTCTTTCAATTGTAAAGGCATCTTTTGCCCTTACCTATACACTAACTGATAAGCTTGGAAGGAGTGTAAGTGTTGAAATACCTGTAAAAAGGGCAGTGGTGGTAATTACATATGAGCTTATACCGGCTCTACGAGTATGGGATCAGGTTGTGGGGGTATCTATGTGGGCAGAGAAGTCCTGTGATCTTTACAGGGCGATTGTAAGTGAAAATCCATCTTTGAGAAAGCCATTGGTTGGTGCGGGAAGCAATTTAAACATCGAGGCAATCTTGAAATTAGCACCCGATATTGTTATTACCTGGAGTTATGATCCTGAAAATGTAAGGTTTTTGGAAAAAAGGGGGATAAAGACAATTGCGATATATCCTGATAGTCTCACTGAGCTCTACCAGGTAATCAGGATGCATGGAAGGCTATTTGGAAAGCCAAATAGGGCACAGGAACTCATCCGGGAGATGGAGGGTATCTTTGATCTTATTGAGAAGAGGGTCAGTGGAATTCCAGATAAGATGAAGAGAAAGGCGATTCATATAGGGGGTAAGCCAAACAGGGTTTCATGTGGTATTGGTGTTACAGATGATATCATCAATCTTATTGGAGGGATAAATCCAGCAGGCAAGATAAAAAAGAGATATGCGGATGTCCCCATAGAAATGATTGTAAGATGGAATCCTGATGTCATATTTATCTGGGGTTCTGCAGGGTATGATACCTCATGGATCTATAAAAATTCTCAGTGGAGATTCATAGATGCGGTTAAAAACCGAAAGGTGTTTAAACTTCCGCGCTGGTCAACCTGGTCTCCAAGGCTTGCCCCTATCTCCCTCTATATGGCAGAGAAGCTCTATCCGGAGCGATTTAAAGACATAGAGTTTGAAAGCCTCACAGACAGATTCTATAAGAAGCTATTTGGAATCTCTTACCACAAGGTAAAAGAATATGAAAGATTTTAAGATATTAATTATGGTGCTTTCACCCTTTCTTTTTGGTTTCATAGCCCTCTTTCTGGGAGCCTATGGAATCAATGCAAAGGATGTTATAAAGATCCTCTTAAACGAAACTTTACATGTATTTCACATAGAAGATACCCCACAGAAGGCCATTGTTTTGGATATAAGGCTTCCGAGGATTATTCTTGCCGGTCTGGTTGGAGCGGCTCTTTCTGGCAGCGGGGTTACTCTTCAGGGGATATTTAGAAATCCCCTTATAGATCCATTTATCTTGGGCATATCTGCAGGGGCTGCATTTGGATGTGCCATATGTGTCGGATTCTTAAACTTTATTCCCATTCAGCTTATGGCATTTATATTTTCTCTTCTTGCTGTAATTATCTCCTACAATATCGCCAAGGGTCAGGGTGAGGTAAGCAGGCTACCGCTTATCCTTTCAGGAGTGATAGTTTCAGCATTTTTTACAGCGTTAGTATCTATTATCAAGTTTCTGGTGGATCCCCATAGACTCCAGGCAATTGTATTTTGGCTTATGGGTAGCTTTTCCCTCTCTGATTGGGATTCGGTTAAGATCGCAGGTGTGGGAATTGGTCTCTCCTTAATCCCCATATTTTTTATGCGATGGAGACTAAATGTGCTAAGCCTTGGATATGAGGAGGCAAAGGCCCTCGGGATCAATGTAAAACTTGAGAGGCTTCTATTTATTGGATTTTCCACTCTGGCGGTTTCGGTTGCAACTTCTCTTACAGGGATAATAGGATGGGTTGGCCTTATGGTTCCACATCTTGTTAGGATGATCATTGGCCCAGATCACAGGATCCTTGTTCCGCTTTCCTTTTTTGCAGGCGGATCTTTTATGATTGCAGCAGATACGATTTCAAGGACACTTACAAGCTTTGATATTCCTGTTGGAATAATTACATCTATAAGCGGTGCCCCATTCTTTATCTACCTCCTTAAGCGGGGAGGGAAGGAGGTATGGGGAAGATAGTGCTCAGAGTAAAAGAGCTCTACTTCAGACACAGAAACAATGGATCAGATATCCTGAAAGGGATAAGTTTCTTTGTATCTTCAGAAAGTATTACTACAATATTGGGGCCAAATGGATCAGGTAAAACTACTATTTTTAAGTGTCTTGCGGGCATCTGGAAATATTCTAAAGGATGCATAGAGGTGCATGATAAGCCAATTGAAAGACTTGACCTCAGGGAAAGATCAAGACTCTTTTCTTTGGTCCCGCAAGAGCATGAACCTGCCTTTCCATACACTGTCTTTGAGGTTGTTCTTATGGGAAGGGCACCATTTATCGGGCTCTTTTCATCTCCTAAAAAGAGAGATATTGAAACTGCAAACGAAGCATTAAGACTCTTAAGTATAGAACATCTAAGAGATGCCCTCTATACCAATATCAGTGGAGGAGAAAGACAGCTTACATTGATTGCAAGGGCAATTGCACAGGAAGCTCCCATTATGCTTCTTGATGAACCTACCAGCCATTTAGATTTAAAAAACCAGATAGCTGTGCTTAAAAAGATAAGAAAGATCGCAAAAGAAAGAAATATTACGGTCTTGATGACACTACATGACCCCAATCTATCTAATCTCTTTTCAGACAAGGTGGTTGTGATAGATTCGGGAAGAAAGATTGCAGAGGGAAGACCCTTTGATATTCTAAATGAAGAGCTTATCAAAAAGGTCTATGATCTGGATGTAAGGATGCTATCCTTAAATGGAAAGAGGTTTTTAGCACCAATTCTGGACTCTTAGGGGGAGGCAGGATGAAAATCTTATCAATTACATGGCAGAGCTACTTTAACATGCTCTATAGGGCTTCAAAAAATATCAAGGAATTTGAGCTCAAGGTCTACTCCTCAAGAGCTCTTCAAAATGATCCTGACAGGTTCAGCACGGTTATGGATGAGATTGAAAGTGCGGATATCCTTTTTCTTTACAGATCAAATGAGCCTATCTGGGATGAGATAGATAGGAAGATTAAAGATCCATCCTTAAAGGCAAAGATTGTCTGTCTCGGCCACGATCCATCCTATTGGAGGCTATCAAATGTGGAGCCAGAGGTTCTCAGCACTGCATACAGGTATATGGTTATAAATGGAGAGAAGAATATCACAAATATGTGTCGTTTTCTTGCAAAAAGGCTTCTCGGATTCAATATCTACTATGAAGATCCAGAAGAGCTTCCATGGGAAGGGCTTTACCATCCAGAAGCAGATAGGATCTTTAAAGACATAAACGAATATCTCAGATGGTATGAGTCTAACTTTCCTTTAAGGAAAGGGCTTCCCACTGTTGGGATACTCTTTTCAAGACACTACTGGATAAACGGAAATACAGAGGTAGAGGATATGCTCATAGGCGAGCTTGAAAGACTGAACCTGAGGGTAATTTCAGGCTTTGCATACTCTGTAAAGGATACTGCCCTGGGAACAAAGGGATCTGGTGAAGTTATAGAGGAATGGTTTTTAGATGGGTCAGGAAGATCCAGAATCGATGCATTTATAAAGCTTATATCCTTTTTCTTAGGCACAAGCAGAGAAAAGGGATATAATAAATCAGAGACAGCAGTCGAAGGTGTGGAGTTGTTAAAAAGGCTAAATATTCCATGTTTTTGTCCTATAAGCTCCTATTATAAGACAATCTCTGAATGGGAAGAGCAAGAACTGAATATGGATATCGGATGGTCTGTCTCACTTCCGGAATTTGAAGGCACAATAGAGCCCATAATTATATCTGCACAGCTTAATGGTGAGGCAGACGAAAGGAAAAAGATGCCCATAGAAGATAGAGTCAAAAAGCTGGCCTTAAGGGTTAAGAGATGGATCAAGTTAAGAGATAGGCCCATACAGGACAGACGAATCTCCATAGTGCTACACAACAACCCTTGTGCAAGTGTTGAAGCAACAGTGGGAGTGGCTGCCCACTTAGACAGTCTGGAATCAGCTGTAGAGATAATGAAAAGGATGAAGGATGAAGGTTATAAGATCGAAGATGTGCCAGAGAGTGGAAAGGAACTCATAGAAAAGATAATGGAAAGGAAGGCACTATCTGAGTTTCGATGGACAACAGTAGAAGAGATAGTTCAAAAGGGTGGGGCAATTGACCTTGTCTCCCTGCAGGAATATCTTACCTGGTTTTCTGAGCTTCCCTTTAAGGCACAAAAGAGGATGATTGATGCATGGGGGGAACCTCCTGGTAGATATAAAGATGGGGTACCACCCTCCATGCTCTATGATGATAATATCGTGATAACAGGTCTTAGGTTTGGAAATGTAAGCTTGCATGTGCAACCAAAGAGGGGGTGTGCTGGACCCAGATGTGATGGAAAGGTATGCAAGATCCTGCATGACCCTGACATCCCCCCTCCTCATCAATATATAGCAACATACAGGTGGATAACCAGGAAGTTTAAGGCAGATGCAATCCTACATGTTGGGACACATGGAAACCTGGAATTTCTTCCTGGAAAGGGTGTTGCACTTTCCAGCGGATGCTTTCCTGATATAGGAATAGATACTATCCCGCATCTTTACATTTACAATGCGGATAATCCACCTGAAGGAACCATAGCAAAGAGAAGATCCTTAGCTGTGCTTGTTGACCATATGCAGACAGCTTTAACCGAATCTGCTCTATATGGAAGGCTTGAAGAGCTTGAAGAGCTTGTAGGCCAGTATGAAATGTGCAAGCAAAAGGATCCTTCAAGGCTTCATGCACTCTCTCATATGATAATGGATGCTCTAAAAGATAGCGCTTTTGACAAAGAGATCAGGATCAGATGGAAGGGAAGATATATGAGGCTTTCAGACCTCTCACAGGATGAGGTTCATGAGATTCCATTTAATTTAATTGTAGAGGAGGTACACGGAAGGCTATCGCTTATCCGAAATACACAGATTCAGGATGGTATGCATGTCTTTGGGAGGATTCCAGAGGGGGAAAGGAGGGCAGAGCTTATATACTCAATTATGCGTTATGACTCTGAAAAGGAGGTCTCTTTGAGGAAGGAGATTGCAAGACTTTTAGGTTATCGACTTGAAGATCTCTTAAAAGATCAAAAAAGATGGGATGCAAGCTCTGGTAAAAGCTATGGGGCGATCTTGGAATTTATAGACAGAATAGGCAAAGAGGTTATCAAGGAGGTTATAAATGCAGGATATTAAAGATATTATAAGAAAGATAGAGTGGAAATCCAATAGATGGCAGAAATTGAGAAAAGAGATTCTTGAGCTTAACAGACGAATAGATGAGTCAAAAGAGATTGAATCTCTTCTAAATGGATTTCAAGGGGGATACATACCAGCTGGCCCATCCGGACTTATAAGTCGTGGAAGAGATGATGTCTTGCCCACTGGAAGAAATTTTTACAGCCTTGACCCACACACTATTCCTACAAAGCCTGCATATAGGATTGGTGTTTTATTGGCAGAGAAACTGATAGAGAAACATCTTCAGGAAGAGGGAAGATATCCTGAAAATGTTGCAATATATTGGATGTGCTCTGACATAATGTGGGCAGACGGGGAAGGAATGGCTCAGATTATGCATCTAATTGGTGTCAGACCTGTTTGGCTTTCAAATGGAAGGATTAAGTGCTTTGAGATAATTCCACTCAGCGAACTTAAAAGACCAAGGATCGATGTTACAATCCGGGTATCTGGAATCACAAGGGATAACTTTCCCATGTGTATTGAGCTTCTGGATGATGCAATACAGGCTGTATGCGGGCTTGATGAGCCTTCGGATATGAATTTTTTAAAAAAACACTCACTTAAAAACATGAAAGAGAACGGAGGTGATTTTCGTTCAGCAACATTAAGGATATTTTGCTCTATGCCAGGCACATATCAGGCAGGCACACAGCTTGCTGTATATGCATCTGCCTGGAAGGAGGAGAAGGATCTGGCAGAGATCTTTTTGTATTGGAATGGCTATGCATATGGAAAAGGCATATGGGGGGAGAAAAGACACAAGGAGTTTGCAAATATATTAAAGACGGTTGATATCACATACAATAAAGTCGTAACAGATGAATACGATCTCTTTGGCTGTTGCTGTTATTTTGGAACGCACGGTGGAATTACAGCCGCTGCAAGACAGCTCAGCAAAAGGGCTGTCAAGGCATACTATGGCGATACAAGAGATCCAGGTGGAGTTGAGATCAGAGACCTCTCTGACGAGATAAGACGTGTGGTTCGGACCAAGCTGATCAATCCAAGATGGATCGAGGGAATGAAGAGGCATGGATACAAAGGCGCAGGGGATATATCCAAAAGAGTGGGAAGGGTATATGGCTGGGAGGCAACCACACAGGAAGTGGACGACTGGATTTTTGATGAGATCACAAGGACATTTCTGATGGATGAAGAAAACAGGCAATTTTTTAAAGAGAATAACCCTTGGGCATTGGAAGAGATCGCAAGAAGGCTTCTGGAGGCATGGCAGAGGGGGCTTTGGGAGCCTTCAGATGAGGTAAAAGAGGCCTTAAAGAGGCTCTATCTTGAAATAGAAGGCTGGCTTGAAGAGAGTGTTGGAGATGTTAGCGGAGATTTTCAGGGAGGTAGTATAGAAATTGTTACAAAAGATGAGGTGGAGTATTGGAAAAAGAAGATGGAGGAGGTGTTGGGTTGATGTTTCCATTCACTGCTATTGTGGATCAGGAAGACATGAAGCTTGGTCTTCTCCTAAATGTAATAGATCCATCCATCGGTGGACTGCTGATAATGGGAGAGAAAGGAACCGCCAAGAGCACGGCAGTTAGAGCGCTTGCAAGACTTCTTCCAGAGATCGAGGTTGTGAAAGGGTGCCCATTTCACTGCTTTCCCAGAGGCCCTTTTTGTGATTATTGCACAGAGAAAAAGGAAAATGGCCAAGCCTTAGAGACAGAGTATAAGAAGATGGAGGTAATAGAGCTCCCCTTAGGGGTTACTGAAGACAGAGTGGTTGGAACAATCGATATTGAATTTGCAATACGGCATGGAAAGAGGCGTTTTGAACCAGGTCTTCTTGCAAGAGCAAATCAGAACTTTCTCTATATCGATGAGGTAAACCTTCTTGAAGACCATATTGTGGATCTATTGCTTGACTCTGCCGCAATGGGAATAAACAGGGTAGAGAGGGAGGGAATATCCTTTCAACACCCTGCAAGATTTATCCTGGTTGGCACCATGAACCCAGAAGAAGGGGATCTAAGACCACAGTTTCTGGATAGGTTTGGGCTTTGTGTTGAGATAAGATCAATTACAGACAGGGAGATGAGAAAAGAGATCTTAAAGAGAAAGATAGAATTTGATACAGATCCAGAGGGTTTTAAAAAGAGATGGGAAAGGGAACAGGGTGAGCTTCTTAAAAAGATTCTTGATGCTAAGAGGATCCTTTCAGAGCTTAAAGTCCCTGACAAAGTCTATGATATGGTTGTAAGCATCACCTCAGAACTCAGGCTTGACGGACACAGGGGTGAAATCGTGCTTCTTAAGGCATCTAAGGCATATTCAGCATTTAGACAAAAAGAGAGTGTTGATATTGAAGACATAAAGAGGGTTTCACATCTTGCCCTAAGACATAGGCTTAAAAGGCTTCCATTTGAAGAGGAAGAAAGCGAGGTGAAAAGGCTCTATGAGATTATTTCAGGACTTTGACAGGCTCTTTCCTGAATTAGTATCCAATCCTTATCCCAAGCTTTCCCTGATCCTGAATATTATAGACCCGAGATGCGGGGGGGTGCTTTTTTTTGGAGAAAAGGGGGTTGGAAAGTCCTTGATCTTAAAGCTCTTTAAAAAATATCTCAGGCTATTCAAATTCAGCTTCTATGAGATCCCCCTAAATATAAGTGAAGAAAATCTTATAGGAGGTATAGATCTTGAAAAGACAATTGAAAAAGGGATAAGATGTTTTGAAGATGGAATCCTAAATAAGGCCAGAGGATCATATCTGTTAATTGAAGAGATAAATCTGCTGCCCCCAGAGTATCTTTCGCTTATCTTTCAATATTCAGAAGATATCACAATCTTTGGCACTCTGAATCCCAGTGAGGCCCATCTCTCCCTCCATCTCCTGGATAAGATCGGCATGGGGGCTGTATTAGATAGGATAGAGGATAAGGAAGAGCAGTTAAAGATAATTAGATTCTGGGAAAATGTATTCGATCTAAACGCTCTATTTGTCAAAGACTATCATGAATTAAATAGATACATCTCTCTGGCAAGGGCATGGATAGAGAATATAAGATGGAATGATTCTGTTTTGGACTATATGGTTGAGCTCTGTTTTAAAAACAGTGCCTCAGGCCACAGGGCAGAGCTCTTTCTGTTTAGGGCATCACGTGCATATGCAGCTTTCATAGGGGAAAGAGAAATTAAAGAGGAGCATGTAGATATAGTCTCCCCGCTTATATTCCTTCATAGATCTATAAAGGTTGAGCATGCAAAAGAGGAGCAGAAAGAGCCTGAAGAGGAAAGAAAAGACCTAAAAGGTGCCAAAGAAAAGGCAAAAGAGCAGCATAAAGAACATCCTCAAAATTCCTCTTTTGATGAAACAAGGGGCAAAGACCAGGGCGGTAAACAGGACAATATAGTCCAGATTCCAACAGCTCCAAAAGAAAAGGTATTTGAGATAGGGGAGACTTTTAAGACAAAGAGATTCATATTTAAAAAAGACAGGATCCTTAGGCATTCTTCAGGTAGAAGGATAAAGAGTAAGACAGTTCAGAAATCAGGAAGAATGATAAGAAGTCGTCAATTTACCATAGACAGAGATATCGACATTTTTGGAACCATTAAGGCCTCTTCACCCTATCAGAGGGTCAGGGGAAGAAAGGAAAAACTCATAATCCACAAAGAGGATTTTCGCTTTAAGGAGAAGGAAAGGAAGAGCTCTAATCTGGTTCTGTTTGTGTTAGATGGTTCTGGCTCAATGGCAGCACAAAGAAGAATGGTTGCAACAAAAGGTGCAATATTTTCTCTGCTTTTGGACTGCTATCAAAAAAGGGATAAGGTATCTATGATCCTTTTTAGAAGATCTAAAGCAGAGGTAATTCTATCCCCAACAAATTCTCTTAACTTAGCACATAAAAAGCTAAAAGATCTTCCTGCAGGTGGAAACACACCTCTATCCTTAGGCCTTTTTGAGGCCTTAAGCCTTTCTAAAAGACATCATCTAAAGGCACCACAGGACAGGATACTGCTTATTCTTGTTACAGATGGAAAGGCAAATTTTGCCATAAATAGCTCAGAAGACCCCTTGAAGGAGACTCAGAGGCTGTGCAGGGAGATTCAGAGCCTTCCATATGTAGATTCCATCGTAGTAGATACAGAGATCAAAAGGGATATAATGAGAATGGATCTTTCTGAGAAGATTTCTGATTGGCTCTCCGCAAAGTACTACCCCATAGAGGAGTTAAAGGCACAAGATCTAAATGCCATTGTAAAAGGCTACACATCCATCTGATTCTCCTATTCTGTTTATGGTCTACCCAATCTTTAGACCTGAGATCCTTGCAATACCCTGATAAATATTTAATTAAATTTTGCACTTAATAATGGAATGGAATAGAGGTGAAAAGGTCTTGACTTATCCTTAATTGAGGAAGTAAAATAAAATTGATTTAGGTAGCAGAAGCTGCCAGGTGCCCAGAGAAGGGGCTCTAAGCCTTTAGAGTAACAATAATCAGGCCACGAAGGTCTTAAGAGAGCAGAAGCTCAGGGCCGACGTGGCTTTTTATTTAATGAACCTTAAGGAGGTGTGTGATGAAAAGATGGGTATGGACGATCATAGCGATCCCAATCTTTCTCTTCCTTGCCATTAGCCCCTTGTATGGGGCTGATGTGAAAGGATTGATCCAGCAAGGACTTAAAGACCTGGGGGTGAAAAAGGGAGACCCCAGGATTTGTGCACTCACTGATGCCACTTATGTGAAGCTCAATGGAAAAACAACAGAGGAGTACGTTGATCTTATCCAGGAGATAACGGGATGTTCCATCGGCAGAGGCAATCTCCTTTTCTTCCATCGTCCCATAACCTACCCCTTAAAGATTGCCCTCTTCAGGAAGGACACAAAGGAGTGTGTTCTCATCACCTATGATGGGAAAGAGGCCAAGAGAATAAAGGTCAATATAGACGGTCAGAAGGCAACTGCTCCGGGGCACTGGCGAAAGATAGAGGGTGCCATTGGGGCCGCTGATGCCTTCAGCATCGTCAC
>CAYTXJ010000062.1:0-12709 GCA_964440775.1 uncultured Desulfobacteraceae bacterium
GTGTAAAAAGGGGTTATGCAAAGCTTTCGATACAATGAATAAGGAAATTATAAAATTCTGAAGTTTAATCTTCTTAAAATCATAGGCGGAATATTTTCTCTATTATCATAGGTAACTTGAATAATTATTGTATCGTTCCTCTGCTTTATACCTTCTATAAAACCATTCCCTTTAAGTTTTATAGTCCCAATGAGGAGCTTCTCTGAATTGAGAGCCTCAATTACGATATCTTTAAATCTTCTGGAAAAGAGTTCCATCTTTCCTATCTCATCTAATATGATAACCCTGCATTCTTCATCTTGAAGACCATCTTCAATAGCCCCTACCCCTATATCTTCAAGATCCTCTATATTTACCCCATACTTTCCTACCCTGAACCTGCTCTTAATATCTATGTGTGCCAAGATCCCCTCTCTGCCATTCAATGTTTTCAATCTAAATCCCACCCTTTTCCCTCTGCTACGGATCTCCTCTGTATAGAATCCCTTTGCGTCATCTACAAGGCCTGCTATCTTCTTAATAATGGTAGTCTTTCCTACAGATGGAGGGCCAGTTAGAAGAATGTTCTTAGGTCTTGTAATCATATGATAAGATGGAATCAATAAAGGCCAAGCAGTTTTCTGTCCCTCATTCTGACATACCCTCTATGGGTAATCCTTAAATGAGGTATGGCAGCAGTTCCCATCACATCAATGGTAAGCAGTGGCCTTTCCCAAAGGACCCCATTTACTCTCAATGTGTCTTCAAGAGCCTTTATGGACTGGTATATCTCTTCCATGGGTTTAAGGGATATGACTCCACAGACCTCTGCCTTAAATTCTGAAACCACATTCTCTCCAATTGCAAAGACCGCCCCTCCCTGAATCTCTTTAAGTCTCCTTAGCACCGTAATCATTGAGATCTTATCAGCCCCTACCACTATGCAGTCACATGTATCCCAACACATGGTGGAACCACATGCTCCCCTTTGAAGGCCATAGTCCTTTACAAAACCAAGAAATCGTCCTTTTCCTCCGATCCTATCAATAGCAAGGACCATATTAAGATCCTTATCATCTGAATCATAAAAGCCCTCAGTGGTAACAAGCCGTGTTATCTGCTCCATCACCCTTACTCTGCCACTGGGACGATCTGGTATCTCTTCTATATCTTTTAGATCTACGCTGTGAAACATATATTCTGGATACTGAGCCTCTATAGGTTCTACAAGCACCTCTCCATCCTCATATATCTTCTTTCCTCTGCATATAACCAGAGTTGGGGCATAATCTCTTGGGGAGGGAATTAACACCAGATCTGCGATTCTAAATGGGGCAATTGCACCAAACAGATCGTCTAAGTGAAAATGCTCTGCTGGATTTAAGGTAACCATCTTATAGGCAATATTTAGTGGCACTCCAAAAGAGATCAACCTCTTTAAGGCAAAGTCTAAATAGCCCTCTTCCATAAAACCCTGTGGATCCACACCATCAGTGGTAAGTATGAGCCTTCTAAGATCAATATCATTTTTAAAGATATCTGCTACACCCTCAAGCTCTCTCCTGATTGCTCCATCCCTTATCATCACCCAATAGCCCAATCTCAACCTCTCAATCACCTCTTTCTCTGTGATGGGTTCATGGCATGAAGAGACTCCTAGCAGTGTATATGCCTGAAGCTTTTGGCCCTTGGCTCCAGCAGTATGTCCTTCAATTCTTTTATTAAAGATATGGGTAAGATCTGCCAGATCCTTTATTCGTTTAGACTGGGTTCCTCCTGCAAAGAGATTCCCCCAGTATGCTTCACCCATACCAAGACAATAAGGATCTTTCAAAAATTCCCTAAGCTCCTGTGCGTTCCCTGCCTTTCTCTCTTCCTCTTCAGTAAGTCCACATAGGGGAGGCACAGTATAAAACATATTTATTGGTTGATCCTTAAAGGGCTTAACAAAATATCTTATCCCTTCTGTTCCACTTATAAAGGCAAGCTCCATTGTCTCGGTTATCACAGTGGTAACACCTGTGGGGATCACATGCCTTATAAATTCTCTAAGGCCTGATCTAAACATTATGTGGGTATGGGAATCTATAAGCCCTGGAATTGCCGTGTATCCATGATAGTCAATGATCTCTGTATCTTTTGCTTTCGGGTAATCAAAATATTCTCCCACATATGCAAACCTATCATCTTTTATGAGGATCAGCTGGTCTTCAATAAATTCACCGCTAAAGGAATTAAAGACAGATACATTTTCAATTGCAATAGATGGAGGAGATTTCCCAAGTGCTACATCAAATAGATTCTCTACTATACCTTTTTTTATCATCAAAATACTCCTTTACCCTATAAATATCTAAATCACCCTTTTCTATATATCTCCCCTTAACCCTATTTATCCTGTAAAGAGAGCTTCTTATCCTATCCTTTGAGATCTTTCCCTTCTCTAAGGCCTTCAAGATGGCTTCATAAGAGCGAAAAAAGTTTTCATGGCTATGGCAGATGAGCAGAAGGTCAGCCCCTGCCTCAATCGCACTTAGAGCTACATAACCAGGGTCACTATCTCCTTTCATTGCCCCCATATCCAGATCATCTGTAATGATCATGCCATTAAATCCAAGTTCATTTCTCAATAGCCCCTCTAAAATCTTGGGTGAAAGAGTGGCTGGATTTAGATTATCAAGCTCCTTATATATAGCATGGGATGTCATTATACATTCAACTCCCGCTTTTATTGAGGATATAAAGGGAGGGAGATCTGTTCTATAGATATCATCTTCAGAGATAGTAATTGCAGGTAGCTCTCTGTGGGGATCTGATCTTACAGCACCAAGACCAGGAAAATGTTTTGCCACAGATATTATTCCAGACCTCTGCATCTCTGATATGGAAATGGCACCAAGCAGTGATACTGTATGAGGGTCTTCACTATAGGATCTTCCTATGAGACACCTATCTACCCATTCTCTCTTTACATCCATGACAGGTGCAAGGTTCATATTAATACCCACAATCTTTAACTCAAAAGAGGTCACCTTAGCATATTCCATCACCCTCTCTATGGGGTCAGGGGCATTTGCCATCTCCTCATTCCCAGGGAATTGGGAAAATGGCTCCCTTAGCCTTGAGACCCTCCCTCCCTCTTGATCAATGGATATAAATAAGGGGATATCTGACTCTGATTGAAGAGATGAACAAAGACGGGCAAGTTGAATAGGATCTTCAATATTTCTACCAAAGAGAATAACTCCTCCAATATGGTATCTTTTTATTAAAGAAAGGGTTTGGGAATCAGGCATACTTCCATATATACCTATCATAAAGAGATTACCAATCTCATTTCTAATTACATTCATCTCTTAGCCATTCTTCAAGTCTAAGTGCTTTTATAGATTTTTATTATTTACATAACTAAGTATCAATATTTATCTTACTTAGTATGGAAGAGATCAGCAGAGCCAATCTAAAAAATATAACCATACTGCTTGTTGAACCCCAGATTCCAGAAAATATTGGAGCAGTGGCAAGGGCAATGTGTAATATGGGTTTTGAAAGGCTCTGTTTAGTCCGCCCCAAGGACTGCGATCTGAGTAGAATCCTTAAGATGGCAAAGGGACCAGCCATAGATATAGTTGAAGAGATGGAAGTTTATGACGAGCTTCTGGATGCCATAGGCCCATATGAGTATGTGGTAGGAACCACTGCAAGGATTGGCTCACGTCGTCCTGCCATGCTTAACGCAAGGGAGTTAGCAAAGGAGGTGATAGGTATCTCCCAGAATAATCGTATTGTCATTATGTTTGGTAGAGAGGATCGGGGACTCAGCAATGATGATCTGAGATACTGCCATACCATAGTGAGGATACCCACCTCCACCTTTTCTTCTCTTAATCTTTCTCATGCCGTCTTGATTATCTGCTATGAGATATTTATGGAAAGTGCTGATCTCAAACCCCCTTTTATTGGTAGGCTTGCAAACAGATTTGAACTTGAAGCCATGTTTGAACATCTAAAGGAAACGCTTATGAAGATAGGTTTTATAAATCCTCAGAATCCTGAGCATTTTATGTTAAATATCAGAAGATTGTTACATCGCTATCCAGTAAGGGCAAAGGATGTCCAGATAATCAGGGGTATATGCAGACAGATAGACTGGTATGTGGATAAGAAGAAAAAGTCTTGACAATAATTTATTATATTAGTATACTTTTTTATTATGTTTAAAAAGGGGACAATAGTCATTACCAGATCAGTAGGGATAATAATATCCCTCATACTTAGCCTTATACGCAGTTTGCGTATGGGCCTGGTAATGACGTGAAATAGCCCCACTTAGATTTTAAAACCGTTATCAGGCCCAAGACCTGATAACGGTTTTTTTTGAAATAAGCTCAGGGAGAATAGGTATGGGGGAGAAGATTTATCTCTATGATACTACCTTGAGAGATGGTACTCAGGGAGAAAATATATCCCTTTCAGTTGAAGATAAGCTTAGGATCGCTCAAAGGCTTGACTCTTTTGGTATCCATTATATCGAAGGTGGATGGCCTGGCTCTAATCCTAAGGATAAGAGATTCTTTGAACTTATAAAAGACAAAAGTTTTACATTTTCTAAAATCACTGCATTTGGAAGCACCAGAAGATGGAACAGCTCTATTGAAGATGACCCTAATATTAGAGCTCTCCTTTCAACAGGGACAGATACTATTACCATATTTGGAAAGAGTTGGGATCTTCATGCATTAAAGATTCTGGATATTGGACTTGATGAAAACTGTAGAATAATCCAAGACACGGTAGGATATTTTAAAAGTAAAGGATTTGAGGTGATTTATGATGCAGAACACTTCTTTGATGGATTTAAGCATAACCCCAGATATGCCATAAAGACTATAAGGTGTGCCATAGAGGCTGGTGCAGACTGGATCGTGCTCTGTGATACAAATGGTGGGACTCTTCCTCATGAGATAAGAGATATAATGAAAGAGGTGGTGCCTCAGATAGACAGACCCGTTGGAATCCATGCTCACGATGACTGTGGCTTAGCCGTTGCCAATTCTCTTATGGCCATTCAGTGTGGTGCAACCATGGTCCAGGGAACAATTAATGGATATGGGGAACGATGTGGTAATGCTGACCTCATATCCCTTATAGGAATACTTCAATTAAAGATGGACTATGAGTGTCTGCCCCAAGAAAACCTATCCATGCTTACCGAGGTATCCAGATTTGTAAGTGAGGTAGCAAATGTTCCACCCAACAATCAAAGCCCTTTTGTGGGTAAGAGTGCCTTTGCTCATAAGGGAGGAGTGCATGTAAGCGCCATACTGAAAGATCCATCTGCCTATGAACACATAGATCCAGAGCTTGTGGGAAATAGAAGAAGGGTATTGGTATCGGATCTTTCTGGAAAGGGAAATATAGAATATAAGAGCATGGAGATGGGAATTAGATTAGGGGGCAATGGCTATGATAGTCGCAGGATAGTTCAAGAGATAAAGAGGCTGGAAGATCAGGGATATCAATTTGAGGCCGCTGAAGCATCCTTAGAGCTTCTGATTAAAAAGATCACAGGGCAGTTTGAAGAGCCATTTACGCTTAAATCTTTTAGGGTAAGCATTGAAAAGAATGGCAAAGGGCCAAGCATTTCGCATGCAACAATAAAGATATCTGTTGGGAAAGAGGAAGAGATAACCGCTGCCGAAGGAGATGGGCCAGTAAATGCATTAGATAATGCCCTCAGGAAGGCTCTCACCAAGTTTTTCCCGGAGATAGAGGAGATGAGATTGGTGGATTTTAAGGTCAGAGTGATTGATGGAGACAGAGGCACAGCCGCAAAGGTAAGGGTGCAGATTGAATCCAGAGATGGCTCTGATATCTGGTCAACGGTTGGGGTATCTAAGAATATAATAGAGGCAAGTTGGGAGGCATTGGAAGATAGTGTTCAATTTAAGTTATTAAAGAGAGATAAGGTGGAGGGAAGTGCCGCAGATTCCCCGAGTTCAGGGACTCTGCGGAGGGTCCTTAATGATAACCTTCGAGATCAGACCCTCTTTTCAAATCATATAAAAGAATAAGGAGGTTATCATTATGGACAGGGTATATATTCTGGACACCACTTTAAGGGATGGGGAGCAATCCCCGGGAGCAAGTCTAAATCCAGCTGAAAAATTAAGAATAGCGGTTCAGCTTGAAAGACTCAATGTGGATGCAATTGAGGCAGGCTTTCCTGCCGCATCAAGGGGAGATTTTGAAGCCGTGTCATTGGTGGCATCCAAGATAAAAGATACAAAAGTGGTGGCAATTGCAAGGACAACTAAGGAAGACATTGATATGGCATGGAATTCCATAAAGGATGCAAGGAATCCAAGGATCCATATATTTCTTGCAACCTCTGATATACACCTAAAATATAAACTTAATATATCAAGGTCTGAGGCCATTAAAAGGACAGTAGAGGCCGTAAGGTATGCAAAGAGATACACCCAGGATATTCAGTTTTCTGCTGAAGATGGTTCCAGAACTGATAGAGACTATCTCTGTAAGGTCTTTGAAGCGGCAATTGAAGCAGGTGCAACTACCGTGAATCTGCCTGACACTGTAGGATATGCCCTTCCAGATGAATTTGGCAACCTTGTATCCTATATCCTATCCCATACACCCAATATTGGTAGGGCCGTGCTAAGTGTCCATTGTCATAATGACTTAGGTCTTGCAACTGCAAATACTATTGAGGCCCTTAAAGCAGGGGCAAGGCAGGCAGAGGTCACAGTAAATGGCATTGGAGAGCGTGCAGGAAATACTTCACTTGAAGAGGTGGTAATGGCAATTCATACCCGACAAAGACAATTGGGACTTACTACCGGAATTAATACTAAAGAGATATATCCCACAAGCCGTTTAGTAAGCTTGGTTACAGGCATAGTTGTTCAACCCAATAAGGCCATTGTAGGGGCCAATGCATTTGCCCATGAATCTGGGATACACCAAGATGGACTTTTAAAGAATAGACTGACCTATGAGATTATGGATCCAGAGCAGATAGGGCTTTCAAGCAGTAGGCTTGTTATGGGCAAGCATTCGGGAAGACATGCATTTAGTAAGAGGGTAGAAGAGTTGGGTTTTGATCTTACAGAGGAGGAGATTGAGAGACTATTTAAGCGATTTAAAGAGCTTGCAGATAAGAGAAAGGAGATACTGGATGAGGATATAGAGGCACTTGTGGCAGAGGAGATTCTCAGGGTTCCAGATATTTATAAGCTGGAATACCTGAATGTGGTAAGTGGAACTGTTGCAGTTCCCACAGCTACAGTAAAGCTCAGGATAAGGGGTAAAGAGTTCCAGAGTGCAGGTTTTGGTGTTGGTCCCATAGATGCAACCTTTAACACCATTGCCAAGATGATAGAAACCAGATCTAAGCTTCTGAGATTCTCTGTAAACTCCATAAGCGGTGGAATGGATGCACAGGGTGAGGTGACTGTTCGATTGGAAGAGGATGGGATTGTGGCACTTGGAAAGGGGGCAGATTCTGATATCATCACTGCCAGTGCAAAGGCATATATTAATGGACTAAACAGACTGGAATATCTTAAAAATAATCCCCCTATAACTTCAAGATAGAGAGCTTTGAATTTTTAAAAGCTCTCAGAAAAAACTGTAAATGGAATCTGTCATTGCGAGGGTCTTAAAAGACCCGAAGCAATCTATAAAAGGTATAAGATTGCTTCGCTTCGCTCGCAATGACAGGGGTCTGGTCTCCAACCCGGAAGGGAGTGTAACCCCCAGTGTAAAAAGGGGTTATGCAAAGCTCTCAAGATAGTGTATGATGGAGTGGGGTTCTACTATGGGAATGACAATTACAGAAAAGATCCTGGCGCTGCATTCTGGAAGGAGGAATGTGCGGCCAGGGGAATTTATTGAGGCAGAGGTCGATTTAGTGCTTGCAAATGATATCACAGCCCCCATTGCCATAGAGGTATTTAAGAGACTGGCGAGGAAAAGGCTCTTTTCAAAGGATAGAGTTGTTTTAGTTGCGGATCACTTTGTCCCAAACAAGGACATTGCCTCTGCTGAACAGGTACGGATGATGAGAGAGTTTGCTATGGAATATTCCATAAAGAACTATTTTGAACTGGTAGATTCGGGAATAGAGCATGTGATACTTCCGGAAAAGGGGTTAGTCAAAGCAGGGGATCTGGTTGTAGGAGCTGACAGTCATACCTGCACCTATGGAGCCTTAGGTGCCTTTTCAACAGGTGTCGGAAGCACTGATCTGGGAGTAACCATGGCCACAGGAAGGATATGGCTGAGGGTGCCCCATTCCATAAAGATTGTCTATAAGGGAAGGCCTGGGAGATGGATAGGGGGAAAGGATCTGATCCTTGCTACCTTAAAAGTCCTGAAAGTAGACGGTGCAATATATAAGGCAATTGAGTTTGCTGGAGAGGGTATCAGATATCTTTCCATGGCAGACAGATTCACAATGGCAAATATGGCTGTTGAGGCAGGTGCAAAAAATGGCATATTTGAACCTGATAATATCACCATAGAATATCTCAAAGACAGAATAGATGTTCCATATAAGGTGCTCAATAGCGACAGAGATGCCCAATATGAAAAGGTGATAGATATAGATCTAAACTCAATTGAACCTCAGATTGCCTTACCCCATAGCCCGGATAATGTGGCTCCTGTTTCAGAGGTAAAAGACGTAAAAATTGATCAGGTCTTTATTGGGTCATGTACCAATGGGAGAATAGAGGATCTCAGGGTTGCCTCTCAGGTGCTTAAAGGGAAAAGGGTCTTAAAGGGGCTTAGACTTATTATTATACCAGGATCTCAGCAGATATATAAAAAGGCACTTTCAGAAGGCCTTTTGGATATCTTTATCAATGCAGGTGCCATCATTTGCCCCCCTACCTGTGGCCCATGTCTGGGGGGGCATATGGGGCTTTTGGCAAAAGGAGAGGTGTGTCTTTCCACCTCTAACAGGAATTTTAGGGGTAGAATGGGACATCCAGAAAGCGAGATATATCTCTGCGGTCCTGCAGTTGCAGCGGCCTCGTCCATTACAGGTAAGATTACTTCTCCTGAGGAGCTCTAAGATGAAGGCAGAATCGTTTAGGATAAGAGGAATGGTATGGAAGTTAGGTGATAATATTAATACGGATCTCATTATCCCCTCCCGTTATCTTAATACCTCTTCAAAAGAGGAGCTCTCTAAGGGGTGCTTTGCTGATCTCATACCCGATTTCTGCTCCAAGGTATCAAAGGGAGACATTCTGGTTGCAGGCAAAAATTTTGGCTGTGGATCATCCAGAGAGCATGCCCCCCTGGCTATAAAGAGTGCGGGGATAGAGTTAATAATTGCTAAGAATTTTGCAAGGATATTCTATAGAAATGCCTTTAATATAGGACTTCCCTTACTGGAATCACCTGAGGTTCCTGAGCTTGTAGAGGAAGGTGATAACATTGAAGTTGATCTCTCTCAGGGGCTAATTATCAGGAGCAAGGATAGTAAAATCTTTTATGCCCACCCCATTCCCAGATTAATGCAGCAGATTATCAGAGCAGGTGGGCTTGTAGAATACATACAAAGTAAGAATCTATTATCATCAGGGTAAAAGAAGTAGAGACATTTCTATGATCTTTGATTGAAGAATGAATAGATTACCTGATTACAGAGAAAGGAGGATTGAGATGGGATATGATATCGCCCTTATTCCAGGAGATGGAACAGGCCCAGAGGTTATAGCTGAGGCACGTAAGGCCCTTTTGGCAATAGAAGAGGTCCTTGGAATTCGGTTTAACTTTACTGAGTATGATTTAGGTGGAAAGAGGTATCTTTCAGATAAGACCCTCTTGCCAGATCATATCATAAGAGAGTTAGGGCAGATGAATGCCATACTCTTAGGTGCCATAGGGCATCCAGAAGTAAGACCTGGTATATTGGAGCGGGAGATACTGTTAAGGCTTCGGTTTGAACTTGATCTCTATATCAATCTTAGACCTGTAAGACTCTACCCTGGGGTATATACACCGCTTAAGGATAAGGGGCCTGAAGATATTAATTACGTGGTTATAAGGGAAAATACAGAGGGTCTATATGCTGGAGGTGGTGGAATCTTTAAGAAGGGAAGTAAGGATGAGATTGCAATTCAGGAGTCCATAAATACCAGAAAGGGTGTTGAAAGATGTATCCGTTTTGCCTTTGAATATTGCACAGAAAGGAATGAAAAGAGGCGTATTACCCTATGTGGAAAGAGTAATGTGCTCATATATGAGTCAGATCTATGGTTAAGGGTATTTGAGATTATAGGCCGTGAATATCCTGATATAGAAACAGATTACCAGCATGTGGATGCCCTCTGTATGTGGCTTATAAAAAATCCTGAAAGGTTTGATGTCATTGTAACAAATAACATGTTTGGTGACATAATAACAGATATAGGTGCAATAATACAGGGTGGATTGGGAATAGCTGCTGGAGGAAACATAAATCCCGAAAGAATAGGCATGTTTGAACCTGTGGGAGGATCTGCACCCAAATATGCAGGCAAAGGAATAATCAATCCCTTGGCAGCCATATCATCAGCCCAGATGATGCTAAATTACTTGGGGGAGGATAAAGCGGCCTCTGCCCTTGATAATGCCATAAAGGAGGTCGCAGGAAAAAGGCTCTTGAGTCTTGAGGCTGGGAAGATGGGGTTTTCCACCTCGCAAGTAGGTGACTTAGTGGTTCAGTGTATCCGTGGGAATAACTTAAATAGATAGAGAAAAAGTCCTATAAAGAGTCCCTGAACGATCCAACCAATGAGGCATACAATAACTGCCCTTAAGGTGCTTTTATAATCTAAGGCCTGTCTAACAGCCACTACCATTGCCATAAGCGACCATATTCCTGCAACAATGAATATTATGTTAGCAATAGGAGGGATTAGAGCTAATATCCTTATTATGCCTGGTGAGCTTGCAAAGCCAATTGTTCTAAGTAGTTGGCCATAGTCTGCCTCTGTCTGAGGTTCAGGAAGAAGACGAGTTCCTATAAAGTATGTAAGATATGCCCATATCAGCCATCCGATAATTGAAAGTATAGTACCAAAAATTATGGCATTTAGATGACCAAATCTGGCACTTCCAATGCCGGCAGCAAGGGAGCTGAAGACCACAACTAAGAATGCCTGATATATGGCCTCCTCATCCCTTTCAACCTCTTCATAGAGGTTAATGTCCAGTTTGGATGCCCTTATCATCCTGTCAATCAAAGAATCCATAAAAGACCTTCCTTTTTAAGAAGTCTTAAAAAGTGGAGATCCCCCTGCCTAAGACCGATTCTTCTATCTGAAAACCCCTAACAATATCTTATCAAATACAAGCTCCCTGAACCTGTCCATATGATATGAAGCGATATAAGATATCTAAAATAGCCCATAATTACAGCTTTTTTATGAGAGCTTTGAAAAATTCAAAGCTCTCATAACGATCTCCATCCTGTGATCATTCATCTACATCTTCCAAAAAATAATTGACCTTTATGGGCTCATATAACAATATCCAGAAAGCTTGGTCAAATAAATTTGAAAGGGGGTTTAGCAAAAAATGAAGGAGCGCACACTTGGCATCATCAAACCCGATGCAGTATCCAGAGGACTTATTGGAAAGGTATTAGAGAGGATTGAAAATAAAGGTATAAAGGTCGTGGCAATGAAGATGATATGGATGGACAGAACCCAGGCAGAAGGGTTCTATTATGTGCACAGGAGCAAACCCTTTTTTGAAAGTCTAACAGAGTTTATGTCTTCTGGCCCTTGTATTGTTATGGTCCTTGAAGGTGAAGGTATAATAGAAAGATACAGGAAATTGATGGGTGCAACCGATCCCCAAAAGGCAGAGGAGGGAACCATAAGAAGGGAATTTGCCACCGATGTGGAAAAAAATGTGGTCCATGGATCCGACTCTCCTGAAAGTGCCCGCTTTGAGATAGGCTATTTTTTTAGTGAAATAGAGATATGTAGGAGATTATAGTAGGTGAGCTATTATCGGCATAAAAGGGCGGCTCCAACACCGCCCCTTATGAATTATCATTCTTTTTTTTCTTCCTCTCCCGCCTTTTCTTCTTCCTTCTTTCCCTTTAATTCTCTCAATTCTTCCTTTAGATTTTCCACCTCTTTCTTTAGATCTTCCTTTTCAGTATCAAACTGCTCTGAGGCTCTTTTGTCTCTTATCTCTTCAAATCCCAGATAGGCTGCCAGTGCTCCACCCAGAACCAACAGGGCTGGTACACCTGCCATCAATGCCTTCACGAAATATCCCCACCATATGATAACTCCAATTACACCGAGTATAAGTGCTGCCAGTCCTCCCAATAATGCTGCCATAGACCTCTACCTCCTTGGATTTTTTTAATAGACTATATATTTTTAATATATATTTTCAAAAAGTCAAATAAAATACAATCTATTTGGGAATTCTCTTCCCAATGTATCCAGGAAGGAAGCGGGAATCAATATCCTATGGGTATATAGGTAATAAATAATTATACCATCTGCATCCAGAGTAAATTCAACCCAAATTATGCGTGAATAAAGATGAAGTGCTTTTACTAACCATTGTGCTTCAAAAAGTTAACCTATTTTTTTATCAATCCATATTACTTATACCTTGAGACCTTTGCATAGCCCCTTTTTACACTGGGGGTTATACCCCCCTCCCTGCCGGGGCGGAGTCCCCTCTA
>CAYTXJ010000063.1:0-12679 GCA_964440775.1 uncultured Desulfobacteraceae bacterium
GGAAAGGTTTTTCAGGTGTTCCTTTTTTCAGGTGCTTTCTCTGAACTGAAAAAATTTCTCCACCTGAAAAAATTTCCAAAAATAAAAATTTTTCTAAATCTGAAATTTTTTATCCCCTTTTCCGTGTTTTCCCCCCAAATACGGTTACCACGGTTCCTATATATATAATTAGAGGGAGTAAGTCTTGACCGATCTAACTAAAAATATTATCCCCTCCTCCAAAAGAAAGGAGGGGATGTGTATGCTTGGAGGAATATATCAAAATAAAGGGAAATATGGAGCTAAATATGTGGTTCGGTTTAAAAATATCTTTAAGAGATTTGACTCCCTTCAGGAGGCCGAAAGGTTCTTAAATGGACTCAGATTTAAATATGATGAAGGCACCTTTGACCCAAGAGATTACAGAAAAGATAATCCATTAGGGTTTGAAAATCAGGTTAAAAAATATCTGGAATATAAAAAGAAACTCAGATCCTTCAGAAACCTCAGACTCCACCTTGGATATGCCGTGGATTTCTTTGGAAACAGAAATATCAAGAATATAGGTTATGGAGACCTTGAAGATTTCCTTATGTGGCTCCCTGAAAGACTGTCATCTAAATTCAAAGCTAATATAATGTCAACACTTCATGCTTTTTTCTCATGGTTTGAAAAGAGAGAAAGAAAAGATAACCCATCTTACAGAATGCCAGAGTTTCCAAAAGTGGATTATGAGCTTTCCTGGAGAAAAATCGTGGACAAAGAAACCCAGATAAAAATCCTGGATGAAGTCAAAAGAATCTCCTTTCACCTTAATCCCAAGATATGGATCGGAATTAAATGGCTTGCAACATATATCGCCATCAGACCTATTGAACTTATCCATATCAAAGAGCAGGATATAAACCTTAATCCCGGATTCGTGGTTATCAGATACAATTAAAGAGAAAAAACCTAAAGTGGTACCTCTACTTGTTGAGGATATAGAACTGATTAAAAGTCTTCCCAGGGGACTGCCCTACCTTTACTTCTTCAGACACGAAAAGAAAAAAGGGGTGAGCCCTGGAAAAAGATTCGGAGTACGTTACCTCTATGTCTGGTGGAAACGTGCCTGTTCCAATCTGGGGATCTATGATGTGGATCTATATGGCGGAACCAGACACAGCTCAGCAGTAGCTCTCAGAGAGTTTTTCTCTCCGGAGCAGATCAGACAGGCCACCATGCACTCCACCAACAAGGCATTTGAAAGATACTTCAGAATGCAGGCAGAGGATCTCAAAAATATCTACTCCAGAACATGGGTTAAAATAGAGAAAAAAGCGAAAAAAAAGTCGTCAAAATCTGATACGGATCTGATACGGATTTTTAAGGATTCTGATCTTTGTAAGTAGTTGAAATTTCAATATGAAAATAATGGGCGGAGTGGGATTTGAACCCACGACTTCCACCGTGTGAGGATGGCACTCTCCCGCTGAGTTATCCGCCCTTTTTGAAAGAAAGATATATAAAAAAATAGTTCTTGTAAACAAAAAAATTAAGATCTGATGGAGGCCTTTAACAAAGCTATCTCTTTTGGGGTAAGTCTTCTGTATTGTCCCACCTTTAAATCCCCAAGCTGAATGGGGCCAAAACCAATGCGTATAAGATGAATGACTCTGTATCCAAGTGCTTCAAAGATCCTTCGCACAATCCTATTCCTACCACTTCTAATAGTTATACGCAATATGCTCCTTTTTCTCTTAATCTCCAAAAGAGAGATCTTTACAGGTGGACTTTCTCCATCTTTAAGGATTATTCCACCTTTCTTAAGTCTCTCTATAGCAGAGTCTTTTATAGTTTTATTAATTACGACCTTGTATGTCCTTGGAATAGCAAAGCGTGGATGGGTGAATCTATAGCAGAGCTTACCGTCATTGGTAAGGAGAAGTAATCCAAGGCTATCAAAATCCAGTCTGCCTATTGAAAATAGATTCCTGTATCTTCCATTTAACAACTCATAGATTGTGGGTCTACCCATAGGGTCTTTTCTGGAACAGATATAACCAAAGGGTTTATTTAACATAAGATATATCTTTTCCCTCTGGATCTCTATAATCTTTCCATCCGCCTCCACCTTATCAGATTCAGGATTAATCCTTATAGTCAATTTCTTTATGGTCCTTCCATTTACTTTTATCCTGCCAGAGAGGATCAGCTTTTCTGCCTCTCTTCGTGAACTAAAACCACACAGTGCAATATATCTATTTATCCTTATCACTTTCATCTCCATCAAAGAGGCTCTTTTGAAGATCCTCCTCTTTAAAAGAGCCCTTTTTCCCAAGTATCTCCCTTATCTCTTTTAGTTTAGGTAGTGAGGCGAGATCCTTAAGATTAAATACCTCCAAGAATCTCTTTGTGGTTCCATAAAGAAGTGGCCTTCCAGGCACCTTTTTTCTCCCTGTAATCCTAATAAGATCCTTCTCCAAAAGATTCCTTAGGATACCTCCCACATCCACCCCCCTTATCTCCTCAATCTCCTGCCTTGTAATTGGTTGTCTATAGGCAATTATTGCTAAAGTCTCCATTGTGGCACTACTGAATCTTGTAGGAGCCTTCTTCAGCATTCTCAGTATATAGGCTGCAAATTGAGGCCGAGTGGTGAATTGATAACCGCCTGCAACCTCTTTTAGTCTAAAACTCCTTCCCATGGCCTCATATTCATGGAAAAGGGTTTTAAGGGAAAGCCTTATATCTTTGATATCCACATCTGGCAGAATGCTTCCTATCTGCTCTGCACTTAGGGGTCTATGAGATACAAAGAGCAATGCCTCTATAATAAATCTCAATGGAATATGATCATAGAGTCTTTTCATTATATCTGTCCTCTTCTTTATCTTGAATAATAAATCTCTATATCTGAGTCTGGGTCTCTCTGATAGGCCTTAATCTTATGCCTATTAATCAATTCAAGTATAGCAAGAAAGGTTACAATAATAAAAGAAAGTCCCATATCTTTCTTAAATAGCTCCTTAAATCTTAATCTTTCTTTTCTCTTAAGCTCCTCTAAGACTTCCTCAATCCTTTCATTAAGGGACCATCTATGAATCTGGATACTTATCCCCTTAGATATCCTTTTCTCTTCAATTATCTTTTGAAAGGCATCAATCAATTGAAAAAGGCTTGCTTCTACAACTGGCTCCTTCTGGTATTCTGAATATTCGTCAGGTTCATAAAGAGGCCTATGAAACACATCCCTTTCAAGGATCTCTCTTTTTAGCAATTCTACTGATACCTCTTTAATCTTCATATACTCAATAAGGGGCCTGACAATCTCTTGTCTTGGATCTTCCTCATCTTCGGATTCATCAGATGGAATAAGCATCCTGGATTTTATATGCATGAGAGTGGCTGCCATTACAAAAAATTCGCCTGCAAGATTGATATTTAGGGATTTCATCATCTCTATATATGAGAGATATTGATCTGTGATCTTAGAGATGGGTATATCAAATATATCCACCTCATTTTTCCTAATAAGATGAATTAAGAGATCCATTGGCCCTTCAAATATCTCAAGCCTTACTTCATATGGATTTTCCACTTCCATTATCAGAATCTAATTGCCTCCCTGACCTCTTCAAGTGTCTCAGATGCTATCTCTCTTGCCCTCCTATTTCCCTCTTCCACTATCTCCTTCACCCTTTTCATATTGGATATAAGCTCTTTCCTCTTCTCTCTGATTGGTTCAAGGGCGGTGTTTAGATTTTCTGCCATGATCTTTTTACACTCAACACATCCTATCTTTGCGTTTCTACAGCCACTGCCTATCTCTTCAAGGTCACTTTCAGGGGTATATATCTCGTGGAATGAATAGACATTACATACCGCAGGATCTCCTGGATCAGTTTTCCTCTTTCGCTGTGGGTCTGTGATCATCTGTAAGACCTTCCTTTCTACCTCTTCTTTGCTATCTGATACATAGATGGCATTATTGTAGCTTTTACTCATCTTCCTTCTATCAATTCCAAGTATCTTGGATTTTGGAGCAAGCAGAAGCTCAGGTTCAGGGAATATCTTGCCATAAAGGCTATTGAATCTTCTGGCGATCTCCCTTGTCATCTCCACATGTGGTGCCTGATCTTCACCCACTGGAACACCATTTGCTTTGTATATAAGAATGTCAGCCGCTTGAAGCACAGGGTATCCTAAAAATCCGTATGTATATAGATCTCTGGTGGTTATCTCCCTTAACTGTTCTTTAAAGGTAGGGTTTCTTTCAACCCAGGGAAGGGGAGTAATCATAGAAAATATGAGATGCAGTTCAGCATGCTCCTTAATATGGCTCTGGATAAAGAATGTGGCCTTATTATAATCCATTCCAAGGGATATCCAATCTACAATAATTTCATATGAATACTCTCTAATCATAGCTGTATCGGCATATTCGCTTGTCATTGCATGCCAATCGGCTATGAAGTAAAAACATTCATATTTGTCCATAAGAGAGATCCAGTTTTTAATGGCACCATGTAAGTGTCCCAGGTGTATCCTGCCTGTTGGCCTCATACCACTTACAATTCTTCCTCTCATCTCTAATCTTCTCCCCCTTTCTTTAATAGATTTCCATATCTCTCTTTAATATATCTTATCTCTTGCTCCTTCGTATGAACCCCAAAGTTTAGATGTGCCTCTCTGACACTCTCAATTATATTCTTAAATATAGGCCCCGGGCTGAAACCCATCTCCATAAGATCCTTTCCTGTTATGTGGATCTTAACGTCCTTTAATTTAGTAAAATAGGATGATATGCTCTGTTTAATATCCTTTAAATCTGTCTTTGCCATAAGATAGAGCAGAAATTCAGGTTCATATTGTTCAAGTAACTTGAGGATCCCATACATATCTTTTCCTCTCTTTAATCTTAAAATCTCCTTAAACAGCTTCTCTTCTTCTGATCTGAATCTTATAAGACTCTCTGCCTCCTTTCCACTGAGTCTCATTCTATCAATAAATTCCTCTATCTGCTTTCTATCCATATAGCCTATGAGCCCATATATATACACCTTCCATCTTTTTAGTTCTTCATCCAAAAATAGCAGATCATACCAAGAGATGGTTCCCTTAATCTTTTCAAGCAGCTTTAACATATCTTTTTGTCTTTCCACCGTAGGCATGATCAGATTTAATATGCCTAATTCTAACATTCGCCTGATTGCACCAATGGGATCATCTTCCATAAGTATGATTTTGAGCTCTTGAAAGATCCTGTAACCGGGAAGCTCATAGGCATAGGGAATCTTAGAGAAATTTTTAATAAGGGAGAGGGTAAGTCTACCAATCTTGAATCCAAATTTTTGTTCAAACCTAACTGCTCTGAGCATACGTGTTGGATCTTCAATAAAACTTAAGTTATGCAGTACCCTTATAACCTTATCCTTTATATCCTTAAGACCACCAAAATAGTCTACCAATTCACCAAAATGTTCCCTATTTAGCCTTACTGCCAAGGTGTTAATGGTAAAATCCCTCCTGTAGAGATCCATCTTAAGAGAGCTACTCTCAACTACAGGCAGTGCTCCAGGCGATTCATAGTATTCAATACGGGCAGTTGCCACATCAATCTTAAAGCCATCTGGAAAGATAATAACTGAAGTTGCAAACTTATCATGAATCTTAATCTTAACCCTATGCCTCTTTGAAAACTCCTTTGTAAACCTGATTCCATCCCCTTCAACTACTATATCTATGTCCAGATTTTTGTATCTTAAAAAGAGATCTCTTACCATACCACCAACAAGATAGACCTTATAGTCAAGATCATCTCCCATCTGTCCCAGATCTTTTAAAAGCTCTAAGATGTGAGAGGGGAGATTCTCCCGTAGGAGATTAATCACATTTTTTCTTTTAAGGGTTATATTAACCGCCCTCTTTTCATAAAGAGATTCAGGGACAGAGGATCCTCCTGTAAGTATGTTTAATAGATCGGTCCTAGTGATAACCCCTACCACCTTTTGTTCTTCTAAGACAGGTAGGATCCTTAGTCTATTTTGAACGATGAGTTCTTGAATCTTTTTAAGTGGAGTATGAGGAGATACGGTATGAAACTCTATATTCATATAGTCTTTTACTTTATGCTCTCCTATTCCCAGATATACCCCCTTTTCCACGATCTGTCTTGTTATATATCCCAGAAGTTTTTTATCCCCATCCATGACAAGCAACACATTTATATTATATCTTGTCATTAAGGTGGCTGCTTCATTAAGTGTCTTATCGGGTGATATGTGGATAACAGGGGATGTCATCATATCCTTTGCATAACGTTGAGGATTTATATATTGTCCAAGACATTCCATAAGCTCTTTTTCAACCTGAATAAGGGTCTTTCCTTTAATAGTTGCAGATGCGGCCTGGGGATGCCCACCGCCTCCAAATCTAAGGGCGATCTCCCCTACATTTACATCCTCTATCCTGCTCCTTGCAACCATTAATACCTTATCCTCCATCTGGGCGAGAGCAAAGAGGGTATTGATATTTTCAAGTTCCATAAGTCTATGGACAATTATTGCAAAATCAGGAATATACTCATCGGAACGGATCTTGGAGATAACCACTTCAATTCCATTTACATTTATTATCTTGGCTGACTTAGAAAGATCATTTAAAAGCCATATCTGCTCGGTGGTTAGCTCAGGGGTGAGCATACTTGCTATAATATTATGATCAGCACCCTTTGATATTAGCCATGCTGCAGCCATATGATCCTCTATCTTTGTGGAAGGGAAGGTAAAGGAGCCTGTATCCTCATGGATCCCTAAGTATAATAGGGTGGCTTCTTCAGGGGTTATATCAATCCTCCTTTCCTTTAATAACTCACACATCAAAGTGGTATTTGCACCTACCTCTTTAATTATCTGAATCTGCCCCTCAATATCATCATCTGATGAAGGATGATGATCATATATATGTATCTCAAGGTCAGGATTGTCTAATATCTTCTGAAATGCTCCTATCCTGCTTTTCTGTCTGGTATCAACAAGGATAAGTCTCTTTATATTTTGAAGATTTATCTCCCTTAATTTTTTAAAGTTAAATATGTAAGAGGTGGAGTTGAGAAAGAAGTTCCTGAGCCCCCTTTCCTGAGATCCTGGAAATACCATTTCAGCATCCTTATACAGCTTCTTGGCAGCTATCATGGATGCCAGTGCATCAAAATCTGCATTTATATGTGTTGTTATTATATCCTTTATGTCATGACTTTTTACCATATCAAAATATAATATTAATGGATTTATGATGTTTTGTCATTGACCATTATGGCCATTTCTTATTATCTGGATAAAAGAAAGGAGGGAAGACGTATGAATACTGTATTTATAACAGGGACAACCTCAGGCTTTGGATTAGAATGTGCCATAAAGTTTGGGAAGAATGGATGGAAAGTTATCTCTGTTGGAAGAAGAGAAGATAGGCTCAAGAGGCTTGAGGAAGAACTCTCCCCCCATACTTCCATATACAGTATCTGCATGGATATACGGGAAAAAGATAGGGTATTTAAAGAGATAGGCTCCTTGCCAGAAGAGTTTAAGGATATTGATGTGTTGATTAATAACGCAGGTCTTAGCCTTGGCCTGGAAAAGGCCTATGAATGTGATATCTCTGATTGGGATATAATGATAGATACCAATATTAAAGGATTGATCTATTGCACAAGGGCTATCCTTCCAGGTATGGTTAAGAGAAACAGGGGGACAATAATCAACTTAGGTTCCATTGCCTCTCGTTGGCCATATACAGGAGGAAATGTATATGGAGCCACAAAGGCATTTGTAAGGCAATTCAGCCGTAATCTCAGGGCAGATCTCTTGGGCACAGATATAAGGGTATGCTGTGTGGAGCCCGGACTTGCAGAGACGGAATTTTCCATTGTAAGGTTTAAGGGGGATAGAGAAAGGGCAAAAAAGGTGTATGAAGGGACAAGATCACTTGAGGCGAAGGATATTGCAGAGATAATTTATTGGATTTCAAACCTTCCTTCTCATATTAATATAAACACCATTGAGATAATGCCTGTTTGCCAGGCATGGAGCACATTAAAAATTCATAGAAAAAATGATAAGGAGGAGCTATGAATCCGTTGGCAGCGGAATTAAACGAGATCATTAAGGGCTCTAACCCCCATATATATGATATGTTAAGTGAGGTAGGAAAAAGGCTCTTCTTTCCCAAAGGGATTCTTACTCAAAGTGCAGAGGCAAGAGAAAAGGCATATCTTTTCAATGCAACAATAGGTATGGCAACGGAAAAGGGTGATACCATGTATCTACCTTCAATAATGAATATTATCCAGGGTCTATCCCCCAAGGATTCTTTAACCTATGCCCCTTCCTTTGGAATAAAAGAGCTTAGAGAGGCGTGGAAAGAGTCCCTTTATCAAAAAAATCCCTCTCTTAAAGGCAAAGAGATAAGTCTTCCAGTAGTAACAAATGCCATCACACATGCCTTAGCTGTGGTGGGGGATATGTTTGTGGATTCGGGTGATGTGCTTGTATTACCTGATAAGATGTGGGGCAACTACAATATGATATTTTCAGTCAGAAGAGGTGCAAAGATAGTAAATTATACACTATTTAATGAGAACAACGGGTTCAATATTGAAGGATTTAACTCCTGTCTCAATGAGCTTTCCAAAAAATACAGGAAGATTATAGTTGTGCTGAATTTTCCCAATAATCCCACTGGATACACTATAAGCACAAGGGAGGCAGATGGAATATGTGAGGTTATAGCTGGAGTTGCTCAAAAAGGTGTAAATATAATAGTGTTTTCAGATGATGCATACTTTGGCCTGTTCTATGAAGAAGACTGCCTTAAAGAGTCCATATTTTCAAGGCTCTGCGGCATTGATGAAAGAATACTGGCCATAAAACTGGACGGTGCCACAAAAGAGGATTATGTATGGGGTCTTAGAGTGGGGTTTATCACCTATGGTGTAAAAGGAAAAGATGATATTTCAAGGCTATATGATGCGCTTGAGAGAAAGACTGCTGGTGATGTGAGAGGCTCCATTTCCAATACATCCCACCTGAGTCAAACCATTATCTTAAATGCCATGAGATCTCCCAATTATCTGATGGAAAAAAGAGAAAAATATGATATTATGAAAGGAAGGGCTGAGGAGGTAAAAAGGGTCTTATCGGATCCTAAATATAATGAGGTATGGGATCCTTATCCCTTTAATTCGGGATATTTTATGTGCTTAAAGCTTAAGGATATTGATGCAGAGAATCTTCGCAAATATCTTCTTGATAGGTATGGTGTTGGACTTATATCTTTGGGAGAAAGGGATCTAAGGGTAGCCTTTTCATGCATTGAAAAGGTAGATATCAAAAGACTATTTGATACCATATATAAGGCCGCTTTGGAGATTAAAGAAGGGTAGCTTAGATGTTAAAGCAGTTAAATGAGCTGGTAGGCAGTATCAGAGAGGAAGAGTGGTTTAAGAGATGTAAAGAGGAGAGAATACTCCATAAAGATATTGCCAGTTGGGCAGAGTTAAGATTGCTACCAGAGTTCTTATCCCTATTTGTGGAAGAGATAGAAAAGATAATAGATATAGACCCTGAGCAATCTGAACAAGAGATCCTTAGCAAAGTAACTGAACATATGGTGCGTTTCTTGGGCGCACATTCTGCCTCTGTAAGGATCTATGATCCTATTACAGAGCAGATGCTTGCCTATGGCTCCTATCCTTTAGAAGATAGGGCCAGAGAGAGCTATATCCCCCTTGAAGGAACCATTGCAGGCACAGTAATAAGTGATAGAAAGATCTATACGGTTCCTGATATATCAAAAGAGAAGAAATATATGGACAAAAAGAGGGTCATACAGAAAGGCGTTAATTCTCTAATGGCCGTTCCCTTAGAGATTCCCCAATTTTTCCCTTATCAGAGGGATACTACAGGGGTTATACAGATATACTATGAGGAGAAGGGTAAGACATTTACTCCTCTTGAGATTCAGTGTGCTGAGGTTATGTCAAGGAGACTCAGCTTTGTAATTGCAAGGAAAAAGCTCCTCTCTTTGCATAGGGTAAATGAAAAGAAGGAGACCATTGTAAAGAAGATATTTTCCAAGCTGGGCACACGAGGAGGTATCAAGCTTAAAGATGTATTTAATAGCCTCATACCTGAACTTGCAGACATACTTAATTTTCAAAGCTGCGCCCTATTTAGCCTTGCTTCTGATTATGAACACTTAGTGCTTGAAGCAGGATATCCTGATGATCCTTCATATCACGGCATTGGAAAGAAATTTTCCATAAAAGAAGATCCCGTATTTGAAATACTGCTCAATAGAAGGCCCTATGAAGGAGATAACTATTACGAATTAGTAACCAATTCCTATGTATTGGTAATTGATCCTCAAAAGAGCAGTATCATCTCAGATAAGGTAAAGAGATTTGCAAGGGAGCGAAATATTAATTCCATACTCTATATTCCCCTTCTTATGGGTGATGAGATCACCCAGATTCTTACCTTTGATGCACTGGATCAAAAAAAGTTATATACTGAGGACGAAATCGAGGTATTGATATTTCTTGGTAGAGAGCTCATGAAGGCATACAGATTGGAACAACTGGATGATATTCTCCATGATTTTAAAAATCCTGCTATAGCTATTGCAGGGTTTGCAAGAAGGCTTGATAAGATGATGAAGGAAAAGGGGCTTGTAGATGCGGATATAAGGATATCCCGATACTTGGATATATTGCTTGAAGAGACAAGCAGACTACAGGAGATGGCACTCAGCATCTACCACATTGGTGAAAAACAGGTAATAAATCTTACAGAGGTATTGAAAAAGAGATTTGAGATAAATAAAGAGGCTATAAAGGAGCAGCTAAAAGAGCTTATATTTACCAAGGAAGGCCCCTTTGAAGATCCTCTTTATGTGGAAAGCTATCCCCTCCATTTAGAAAGGATTCTGGATAATCTACTAAATAACGCCACCAATGCTATTCCCACAAAGGGAGGGATACTTTCCATCAGGACCTACAGAGAAGGCCCGTGGGCATGCGTAGAGATAGCAAATACAGGCAAGATATCAGAAGAAGAAAGGCTAAGATTTATTGAAGGGGAAGGGAAGGGTAGAGGAATATATATCACTTACAGAATTGTAAAGCTACTAAATGGAAAGATTGATATAGATACCACCATGAATAAGACTATTGTGACTGTAAAACTACCTCTAAGGGAACCTCCTACTTCATAATATGGAATACAACTCTCTTTTCTGTCTCATCCACCTTTAATTGGAATATATCTGGCCTGGAATAGTGGCCAACTGGGTCAAAGTCCAGTTTTGCCATGATAATATCAGAGAGATTTAGCTTTGCATATAATATCCCTTCTTTATTGTAGAGAGGCCCCTTAATAATGGAACCAAAGGGAGAAATTATTGCACTTCCACCCCTACATATAATATCTGGAAGAGAATCCAGATCTCCAATCCCAGGCAGATCACGAGGAAACATATCCTTCTTTACAAACTGATTACATCCCAAGACAAAACACCTTCCCTCACATGCAATATGGACAAGGGTAGAGATCCATGTATCTCTTGAATCTGCTGTGGGAGCCAGATATATCTCAACACCTTTTCCATAAAGGGCGGTTCGTGCAAGAGGCATATAGTTTTCCCAACATATCAATCCTCCCACTCTTCCATATTCGGTCTGGATAACAGTTAATGTGCTTCCATCTCCTTCAGCCCAGATAAGCCTCTCTATTCCAGTTGCACGCACCTTTCTATGTCTTCCAAGGAATCTCCCTTGTGGGCTGAAATAGAGTATGGAACAATACAAAGTCCCGCTTCTATACCCTGAAACTCTTTCTATCGCTCCTATTGCTACATATACCTTTAGATCACCACTGACCTCCGCTATGAGATCTGCTTCTCTTCCAGGAATCTCCAAAGAGTTTTCCCAATAAAGCTGCCACAGTTTTCTACCTTCATTGCTTCTGCTTCCCCTTCCAATTCCAAAGGCTAATCCCCTGGGATATGCAGGAATGAATGCCTCTGGAAAGAGTAAGATCTTGGCCCCTTCCTTAGAGGCCTCCTCCATAAGCCTTACCGCCTTATATGTTGTATCTTCCTTATTGAAAGGGATGGGTGATGTCTGAATAACTGCTACCTTAACTGTGCTTTTGAAATCCATATTCTATATCCCAAAATGGATAAATTTTCTATCTAAGCTCCTATACTGAATAGCCTCTGCCACATGTTCTACCCTGATAGATTTAGAGCCTTCAAGATCAGCTATGGTCCTTGCCATCTTAAGTATCCTGTAGTGTGCTCTTGCACTAAGACCTAAATTTTCCATTGCCTTTTCAAGCATAGACATAGACTCACTATCCAAAGGGCAGAAATGTCTGATCTGACGTGTATTCATCCTGGAATTTAACCTAATATCTGACCCTTTGAATCTCATTCTCTGAATCTCCCTTGCCCTTTTTACCCTCTCTAATATCTCACTACTTGTCTCAGCTTTTATGGTTTGTTGTAGTTCAGAAAAATCCACAGGTGGCACCTCAATATGGAGATCAATCCTATCCATGAGAGGACCTGAAATCTTAGATCGGTATCTCTGAATCTGCATAAAAGTGCATCTACACTCTTTCTTAGGGTCTCCTAAGTAACCACATGGGCATGGATTCAT
>CAYTXJ010000064.1:0-12664 GCA_964440775.1 uncultured Desulfobacteraceae bacterium
AATCAAAGGAAGAAAAAAATTTCAAATAATACTTTCCTAAAAATATAAGTATAACCTAATACCTCCCTTTTAGATCTCTTTTGACGAATAATAATCCTACCCTTACTTTATAAGTTGGCTTCTTGACAAAAAAATTAGTGAGTGATATTAAAACAAGATCTTTTTGTTCAGGAAGATAAAATGGAAGTCTTAAGATCTGTAAAGGATATGCAGCAGAGGGCAGATGCCTTAAGAAGGGAAGGTAAGAACATCTGCTTTGTCCCCACCATGGGCTATTTCCATGAGGGTCATCTGGAACTTATGAGAGTGGGTAAGAGATATGGGGATATACTTGTTATAAGCATATTTGTAAATCCCCTTCAATTTGGTCCAAAGGAGGATTTCAGGGAATATCCGAGAGATACAGAGGGTGATCTGAGGAAGGCACAAGAGGTGGGTGTGGATATAGTATTTATGCCCGATGCAGATGAGATGTATCCAGAGGGATTTCAGACAAAGGTGATTGTTGAAAGGCTAAAGGAGCATCTATGTGGGCTATCAAGACCTGGACATTTTGAAGGTGTTGCAACGGTGGTTGCAAAGCTATTTAATATTGTAAAACCCCATGTTGCCATATTTGGGGAAAAAGACTATCAACAATTGCTGATAATTAAGAGGATGGTAAAAGATCTGAATATGGATATTGATATAGTGGGGGTTTCTACAGTAAGGGAAGAGGACGGCCTGGCGATGAGTTCCAGAAATATATATCTATCAGAGGAGGAGCGAAAGTCCGCCCTTTCACTTAAAAGATCCCTTGATCTTGCATCCCAACTGCTCAGTGAAGGAGAGAGGGATGCCAAAAAGATAAGGCAAGAGATGGAAAGGCTTATAAACTCCTTTCCATTTACTGATATTGACTATATCAGTATATGCGATCCTGAAACCTTGTGTGAGCTTAAATATATTAAAGACAGGGCACTTGTTGCCCTGGCAGTCAGGGTAGGTAGGGCCCGCCTCATAGACAACATGATCATAGATAGGAAGTAAGGAGGATATGATGAATACAGAGAGGCAGAATTTCCTGTTTACATCAGAATCTGTAACTGAAGGCCATCCTGATAAGATAGCTGACCAGATCTCAGACCATATATTAGATAAGATTCTGGAACAGGACCCCTATTCAAGAGTCGCATGTGAGACTCTGGTTACCACTGGAATGGCCTTCATAGCGGGTGAGATTACCACCACTGCCTATGTGGACTTTCCAGAAGTGGTAAGAGAGACCATAAAGGATATTGGATACAACAACTCCTCTATGGGCTTTGACTGGGAGACCTGTGCGGTGGTATCCAGCATTGATAAGCAGTCTCCTGACATTGCAATAGGTGTGGATGGCCAGGGGCTCTTTAAAGAGCAGGGGGCTGGGGATCAGGGATTGATGTTTGGTTATGCCTGTAAAGACACATCCGTTTATATGCCTATGCCCATATACCTTGCCCACGGTCTCACCAAGAGGCTCGCCCATGTAAGGAAATCCGGGAAACTCCCCTGGCTCAGACCCGATGGAAAAGGTCAAGTGACCGTGGAATATATTGAGGGCATGCCAGAGAGGGTGCACTCTGTGGTAATTGCAGCACAACACAGCCCTGAGGTGGATTATGAGACCCTCAGAGAGGCGATTATTGAAGAGGTAATTAAGAGGGTAATACCTGAGCATATGCTCTATGAAGAGACCGAATACTATATAAATACAACTGGTAGATTTGTGGTTGGAGGCCCATTGGCTGACTGCGGTCTTACCGGTAGAAAGATCATTATGGATACATATGGAGGCTTTGGATACCACGGAGGGGGGGCATTTTCCGGGAAAGATCCCACAAAGGTGGATAGAAGCTCCTCATATATGTGTAGATATATTGTAAAGAATATCGTTGCTGCAGGACTTGCTAAGAATTGCGAAATACAGGTTGCATATACCATTGGAAGGGCACAGCCTGTATCTGTAATGGTAAATACCTATGGAACAGGTCAGTTACCGGATGAGGAACTCACAAGGCTTGTAAATAAGCTGTTTGATCTAAGACCTGCTGCAATAATTGAAAGGCTTGATCTTAGAAGACCCATATATCGTAAGACATGTAATTACGGGCATTTTGGAAGAGAACTTCCTGAATTCACATGGGAAAAGCTGGATGCGGTAGAAGACATAAAGAGGGCTGTTAGATAGAGAGGAAAATGATATGAGATACGATATAAGAGACATACAATTGGCAGATAAGGGCAAAAACAGGATACAGTGGGCAGAGATGGAGATGCCTGTATTGAGAATGATAAGAGAGAGGTTCTTAAAGGAAAGGTCACTTGAAGGCATTAGGATCTCGGCATGTCTTCATGTAACCACAGAGACCGCAGTGCTGGTTAAGACCCTTAAGGCAGGAGGGGCAGAGGTCTATCTCTGTGCGTCCAATCCCCTCTCTACTCAAGATGATGTGGCCGCTTCCTTAGTTTTGCATGAAGAGATTCCTGTATTTGCCATAAAGGGAGAAGACAGAGACACCTATTATAGTCATATACTCTCTGCCCTGAGTGTAAGGCCCCATATCACCATGGATGATGGAGCAGATCTGGTAAGTTCACTGCATTTTATTGGAATGGAGAGGTGGGAGGAGCTTTCAGAGGGAGTAAAAGGATGGGCTAAGGGACTAAAAGAACAGGAAAGAAAGGAGCTTATTGAAAATGTTATGGGTGGGACAGAGGAGACCACCACAGGGGTCATAAGGCTTAGGAGTATGGAAAAGGATGGGGTATTAAGATTTCCCATTATATCTGTAAATGATGCAAACACAAAGCATCTCTTTGACAACCGCTATGGCACAGGGCAGAGCACAGTGGATGGCATAATGCGAGCCACAAACAGACTTATCGCCGGCTCTGTATTTGTTGTATGTGGATATGGATGGTGTGGAAGAGGTGTTGCAATGAGGGCAAAGGGATTGGGTGCAAGGGTAGTGGTCTGCGAGGTGGACCCATTGAGGGCACTTGAGGCATTGATGGACGGATATGAAGTTATGAGCATGAATAAGGCTGTATCCATCGGTGATATATTCTGCACCTTAACAGGGGATATATCTGTTATTAGAAAAGAGCATTTTTTAAAGATGAAAGATGGTGCAATTGTATGTAATTCAGGACATTTTGATGTGGAAATAGATATCAGAGAGCTTGATTCCCTCTCTATCTCCAGGCGAAAGGTAAGAGAATTTGTAGAGGAATTTACCCTTAAAGATAAAAGGAGGATCTATCTCTTAGGTGAGGGAAGGCTTATAAACCTTGCAGCCGCTGAAGGGCATCCATCGGCAGTTATGGATATGAGCTTTGCAAATCAGGCACTCTCTGTGGAATACATATCCAAAAACCATGAAAAGCTTGAAAGAATGGTCTATCCTGTCCCCAAAGAGATAGATCAGGAGATAGCAAGACTAAAACTCAGGTCAATGGGAGTGGAGATAGATGAGCTTACTAAAGAGCAAAAAAGATATCTATCTTCATGGGAGATGGGAACCTGAATATGGGAATGGTAGATATTTCTAAAAAGGATGTGATTGAAAGGATAGCTGAGGCAGAAGGCCAGATTCATCTTCTTCCTGATACCATTGAAAAGATAAGACAGGGGGAGATCCAAAAAGGCGATCCTTTCAAGGTGGCTGAGATTGCAGGTATGCTCTCAGTTAAGAAGACCCATCTCTTAATTCCCCACTGCCATCCCATCCCCATAGAATCTGTGAGGTTTGATTTTCAACTTTTTGAGAGCTCTGTAATTGTAAGATGCACTGTAAAGGCAAGAGCAAAGACAGGGGTTGAGATGGAGGCCTTGATTGGAGTAAGTATGGCACTTAATACTATCTGGGATATGGTAAAGTATCTGGAAAAGGATGAAGAGGGGCAATATCCAACGACTAAGATCACCGATATAAGGGTTATCAGAAAGGTAAAGGGAAGTTATTGAATGGCAAGAGTCAAGAGAAGAAAGGATATCATAAGAGATCCTGAAGAGATTGTAAGTATTTCCTCCAAGCTCATTGATTATGCAAGGGAAAATCTGGAAAGGCTCAAGCTCATAGGAATAATTGCCCTGATTCTGTTAGTGGGGATTGGAGGAGTTGTGCTCTATCTCAGATATGAAAACAGGAAGGGGCTTGAGCTATACAATAAGGGATATGTCAGATTTTCTAAATTTATCCGATCAGGAGATGAAAAAGAGCTTTCAAAATCAGAAAAGATACTTGAAAGGGTTATGGATAAATATTCCCATTCAAAGGCAACACTTCCTGCCACATGTCAGCTTGCCTATATCAAGTTTAGAGAAAAGAGATGGGATGAGGCAATAGGACTTTACAGAAGGTTTTTGGAAAATATTGGAAATGATTCTCCCTATACCCCATTTGCAAGACTCTGTATCTCGGCATGCTATGAACAGAAGGGAGAATATCTAAAGGCAGAAGAGATATTAAAAGATCTAAAAGGAAGCACTACTGGATATCTAAAGCAGCAGGTGATGCTATCCCTTGCAAGGATCTATAGACTTACAGGAAGACCTAAGGAGAGTAGAGAGATCTCTCAAGAATTTGTAAGATTATTTCCCGACTCCCCCTTTCTCTACATTGCAAAGGAGTATCTAAGAAGTTAAACCTTTGGCTATATCCACTTGACAGGCCATATATCCATAAACTATAGTCACTTTACAGCTAAAATATAGCTTTTAGGGGGCCATAAATGATTATTACAGAGATTCTTGCAAGAAATGCAAGGATGTATGGAAGTGAAGTGGCTCTCATAGAGAGGGATCCTGCAAAGGGTTTAAGAAGGGAGATAAGTTGGAAAGAATTTGATGAGCTTTCAAACAGGATCGCTAATGCCCTTTTACAGCGTGGAATAAAGAAAGGGGATAAGGTCATTCATCTTGTGATGAACTGTCTTGAGTGGCTTCCTATATATTTTGGAATACTCAGGACAGGGGCATGGGCAGTCCCCCTCAATTTCAGGTTTACAGCAGATGATATCAGATACTGTGCTGAGATTGCAGAGGCAAGGGCCATATTCTTTGGAGAGGAGTTTATAGAGAGGGTAGAGGGCATAAAGGATCAGATTGATACCTTAAAAGAATTTATATATGTGGGACAAAAAGAGAACCGTCCCTATTTTGCAGAGCACTTTGATGATGTAATTGAATATAGCTCTAAAGAGGATCCAAAGATACCCATTGGTCTCTTAGACGATGCTGCACTCTACTTTACCTCTGGCACCACAGGCACTCCAAAGCCCATATTGCTTACACACAGAAACTTAGAGGCTGCATGTATTGTGGAAAATCGGCATCATAATCAGAGTCATATTGATAATTTCCTCTGCATCCCCCCTCTATATCATACAGGCTCAAAGATGCATTGGTTTGGAAATTTCATTGTGGGTGCCAAGGCGGTCCTTTTAAAGGGTATTAGACCTGAATGGATCTTAGAGGCCATATCAGAAGAGGGAGTTACAGTGGTATTTTTGCTTGTCCCCTGGGCACAGGATATACTGATTGCCATTGAAAGGGGAGAAGTCAGACTTGAAGATTATAGACTCAGTCAGTGGAGGCTTATGCATATAGGGGCTCAACCCGTGCCTCCAAGCCTGATAAAGAACTGGTTGGATCTCTTTTCGTGGCAACAGTATGACACAAACTACGGTCTCAGTGAATCCACAGGGCCTGGATGTGTGCACTTAGGAATGGAGAATCTTCATAAGGTAGGTTCCATTGGAAGGCCCGGTTTTGATTGGGAATGTAAGATCGTGGATGATAAGCTAAATGAGGTGCCCCAGGGTGAGGTGGGAGAGCTGATTGTAAAGGGGCCAGGAGTTATGAAAGAATACTATAAGAATACTGAAGCCACTGCCAAGACCATTGTGGACGGATGGCTACTCACCGGTGATATGGCACGATATGACGAAGAGGGCTTTATCTGGCTAGTTGACAGGAAAAAGGATGTGATAATCACGGGGGGAGAGAACATCTTTCCAGTAGAGATAGAGGAATTTTTAATGGCAAATCCAAAGGTTCAGGATGCTGCGGTGATAGGCATTCCAGATGAAAGACTCGGCGAGATAGTGGCAGCTATCATCAAGGTAAAGGAAGGCAGGGAGATGACTGAAGAAGAGGTGATCAAATATTGTGAGGAGCTTCCAAGATATAAGAGGCCTAAGAAGATCTTCTTTGATGATGTTCCCAGGAATCCCACCGGCAAGATTGAAAAACCAAAACTGAGGAAGAAATACGCAGGCCACGAAGAGACATTTAAAATTTGAGGTATAGAAGTGCCATATATTTCAATGTTTTTTGGTATAATTATCAGGATGTTTTATAATGAACATGAACCACCCCATTTTCACGCATATTATCAAGGAATGGAAGGAATATTTGACCTTGATGGAAACCTTATCAATGGAAATATTAAAAGATCAAAGACAGCATTGAAATTGATAAAGGAGTGGGCGGAATTACATAGAAAAGAATTAGAAGAGAATTGGCTTAGATCAGTCCAAGGGAAAGCATTAAAGAAGATAGAGCCATTAGAATAAAGCAACTCAGGAGGAGAAGCTCTAAATTTTTCAAAGTCTTGAGGAGGGAATATGTTAAAGAAATTAAGATACATACCTAAGATCATAGGTGCTAAATACCTTAAAGATTATAGAATAGAGGTTGAATTTGATAATGGAGAGAAAAAGATCGTAGATTGTGGAAGATATTTAAAAGGTGAAATATTTGAAGGATTGAAAGATAAAGAGAAATTTAAAGATTTCTTTGTTGATGGATATACAATCTGCTGGAGAAATGGTGCAGATATTGCACCTGAAACCCTATATTTGGATGGAACAAAGGTAAGTAATATGAATAAAGAAGAGGGGGTAAATTATGCATAGACTCCTGATAGATGAACCTGGAAGGGTAATGTTACTCTTGGGCAATGAGGCCATAGCAAGGGGGGCTATTGAGGCGGGTCTTGCATTTGCCACATGCTATCCTGGAACCCCTTCATCTGAGATTCCGCTTCAGTTCTTCAACATTAGCAAAGAGACAGACCTCTATTTTGAATATTCCACAAATGAGAAGGTGGCACTTGAAGTGGCGGCAGGGGCAGCAATCTCAGGGCTAAGAACTATGGTTGCCATGAAACATGTGGGACTTAATGTTGCGGCAGATCCTTTTATGACACTGGCCTATACTGGGGTTCAGGGTGGAATGGTAATAGTCAGTGCCGATGATCCATATCTATTTTCCAGTCAGAATGAACAGGACAACCGCTTCTATGCCAGAATGGCATCTGTCCCTATGCTTGAGCCCACCAGCTGTCAGGAGATGAAGGATATGACAATATATGCCTTTGACCTATCTGAGGAATTACAGATTCCGGTGCTTCTCAGAACCACCACAAGGCTTAATCATATAAGAGGGCCTGTAAGGCTGGGAGATATCAAAGAGAGAAAGACAAAGAGCCATTTTAATAAGAATCCATTTCATTATGTATGTGTTCCAGCGGTATCCAGAAATCTACACAGACTTCTTCTTGAAAAATATGAAAAGGCACAACGGCTTTCTGAAAGCTCTCCATATAATGAGATCATCGGATCTGGCTCATGGGGTATTGTAACAAATGGTGTAAGCTTTAACTATGTAAAGGATGCACTTAAGGATCTGGGGATTGATAATAGGGTAAAGATTCTTAAGCTGGGTTTTTCATGGCCAATGCCAGAGAAACTCATCGGAGAATTTTTAAATGGGCTTGAAAAGGTGCTTGTGGTGGAGGAGCTTGAAGGGATTGTGGAAAATGATCTTAAAGCCATTGCACAAGAAGGAGGTATTAATATACCCATAAAGGGAAAAGGGGTAGGAAGGCTTAGCAGACTGTATGAATATGATCCAAGAATGGTAAGGGAAGCCATAGCAGAGTATTTTAATGTCTCTTATGAATTTTCAAAGATAGTAGATCTATCAGATCTGCCTCAGCTTCCCCAGAGGCCTCCCAATCTCTGTGCGGGATGCCCCCATAGGGCCACCTACTATGCCATAAAGAAGGTATATGGAGAGGATACCATATATCCTACAGATATCGGTTGTTATACCCTTGGACTTCTCCCCCCTCTCAAGATGGGCGACCTGGTTATCTGTATGGGATCATCGGTTAGCACCTCATGCGGATTTTCAAAGGCAACAGATCAGAAGGTAGTATCTTTTATTGGAGATTCCACCTTTTTCCACTCTGGAATAACAGGGCTTATTGATGCTGTTCACAATAATCACAGATTTACTCTGGTTATCCTTGACAATGGCACCACTGCCATGACAGGGCATCAACCCCACCCAGGTGTGGACACCGAACCTCTGGGTGTAAAGAGGACAAGGATATCCATTGAACAGGTGGTTCGGGGCTGTGGTGTTAAGGATGTGCACGTTGTGCACCCCTTTAATGTGAAGAAGACCATTGAGGCAGTAAAGGCCTCGTATGAATACGATGGACTTTCTGTAATCATCTCACAGGAATATTGCCCACTCTTTGCAAAGGCAATAGGAAAGGCACGAAAGGCAAGACCCTTTCAGGTAGATCATAATAGATGCAAAAACCACAGAGTCTGTGTTGATCAGTTTGCATGTCCTGCCATGTATGTGGAAGAGGGAAAGGTATATATAGATAAGAATCTCTGTATTGGCTGCTCTGTATGTGCTCAGATATGCCCTGAAAGGGCCATTGTCCCTGCAAAAGACTAATAAAAGGGGGGAAAGATGGACGCAATAAGATGTGTAATAGTTGGTGTGGGTGGTCAAGGGAATCTCCTTGCATCTAGACTGCTTGGTGAAGCAGCGGTAAGTGCTGGAGTGGATGTGGTGGTAAGCGAAATTCACGGAATGGCTCAACGGGGCGGTGTAGTTGAATCCACGGTGGTGCTGGGGGATATAACAAGTCCCATTGTATCAGATGGGGAAGCAGATATCTTAGTTGGATTTGAACCATTGGAAACCCTTAGGACACTTAAGAAATGCAGTCCAGATACCACCATAATTACAAATACAGCCCCCCTTCCACCCTTTACTGTTGCCATAGGACAGGGGGAGTATCCACCGGTGGATATGATCCTTGAAAAGTTAAAAGATAAGGTTAAAGAGGTAATGGCATTTGACGGAAATAAGCTTGCAGAGAAGAGTGGAAATCCCCTCTCTCTAAATATGGTTATGCTGGGTGCATTGATCGGATCTGGTAAGATTCCAATAAGTGCAGATCTTATGAAAAAGACCATTGAACAGGAGACAAAGAGAGTCTTTTTAGAGAGTAATCTAAAAGCATTTAATCTCGGTTTTAATGCGGTCAAAGGTTAAGGAAAGGCCTTTATCCTTCTTATTATCTGTTTAAGCCTTCTTGCATCTTTGAGTTTGGGATTTATCTGTAGCGCTTTTTCTATATATTCCACCCCTTTCTTTTTATCTCTCAGATATTTGAGATAGAGGAGTCCTAAATTTCTGTATGCAATGTCCCATCTGGGATTCAGTTTGATAGCCTTTTCAAATGCATCTCTTGCCTCTCTGTATCTTGCGGTCTTTACAGCAGCTACCCCCAAGTTAAACCATATTATGGAATTTTTGGGGTCATATTCAGCTCCTTTCTTAAACTCTTCATATGCCCTGTTTATCATTCCCTTTGCAATAAAGATATTTCCAAGATTGTTATGCACCTTTGCATAGTCAGGTTTTATCCTTATAACCTTTTCGTATGTCTTAAGAGCCTTATCGTATCTTTTCATATTGGCATATGCAACACCAAGATTTAAGAGCGCATTCATATGATTGGGATATGCCTCAATGACCTGATTTAGTGCCTCTACTGCCTTTTCTGGCTTACCTATCTCCACATAGGCTCTACCTATATATGAATAGATCTTCTTTCTATAAGGGGCATAGTATGCGGCAATCTTTCCTTCTCTAATCACATCGTTCCATCTCCTAAGCCTTTCCAATTTGGTCATCTTTGCATAGTGTGAATCACTTTTTATAAAGTCTTTAGAATATCTGATACTAAAAATGGATAAGATGCCCGAAAATATTAATAATAACACAATTATATATCTGTTTTTTAGGATTATCTCACCCCTTTCATCACTAAAATGAGAGACTACCAAAAGTAAAAGCAGGGAAAACAGAGGAGGAATGGATCTATTAAAGGGAAAACTAAAGAATGCATTTACTGCTATCCCAATTAAGGTGGTAGCAATCCCTATAAAGAGCAATCTAAGGCGTCTTTCAAAATTGGGTGATATGAGCCTGTAGAAGGAGATTACAACCACAGTAAAGAGCCATAGCAAAATAGCCATGCCCACAGCACCCATCTCTGCAAACGCCTGGACATAGTCGTTGTGTGCATGATGAAGTTGAAAGCTTTCGCTAAATATCCTCTCTTTTATGACCTTCTGATGATATAAGGGATAATATACTCTATGATTTCCAAGCCCCCATCCAGACCAAAATCTTTCTTTTATCATCTCTAAGGTATTTCTCCATATGGCAATCCTAAGATCAATTGTGGTATATGGCCTTTGAGATTCAGTATGGGGATTCTCTCCTCTGCCCGCTTCAATACCTTTAACCTCTGTCTTATGGACTTTTGCCTTTAAAAAATCTGTAATGGTGGATATTCGATCTTCTATCATCTTAAATCCGCTTAGATCAAAACCCTTAGGGGATATATTTATTAAGATCAAAGAAAAAAAGATAATAATACCTGTAAGATACAGCCTCTGCACCGCATATATCTCTTTAATGGAGCTATTACACCTTATCTTTTCATAAAAGAGGAGCTCTACAAAAAGAAAGAGCTCTACAAAAAACGCTACCCATGCAGCCCGGGTCTTAGTATATACCAAAAAGCTCAAAAGCGTTATGGTTCCAAATACATAAAAACATTGCAGATACCTTTCCTTTGCTATCAAAAATAAAACGTAACAGAGGGGAATAGAAAGCACCATTATATGAGCGGCCATATTCTTATTTGCAAAGGTAACCGCAGGGGGGACACTCTGAGGAATAAATCTGAAATTAAAAAGATACTGTAATATCCCAACTATGGAAGCAAAGACCCCTACAAATACTATTATCTTTGGAATCAAAAGTATCTTCTTTCTATCTTTTAAGACACTCTGGGAAAGAAAAAAATACAGGATTACTGCCCCCCATGGAATCCATGAAAAATAGGCCTCATATTTGTTATGGGCATACAGTGTGGAGATAAATGACCATATAAAAAATGCAATAAGAGGAAGATTAAAAGGTCCTCTTTTAAGTCTTAACTCTCCCTTTAAGATGGAATAAAAGAGATATATAGAGATTAATATCAAAGTGGAATTTAAGATAAACACATTTTGAGGCATATTGGCATAGTCATATAGTGATCTTAAAAATACAAAGGGTGAAATCAGCGGAACTGCTAAGAGAGCAAATTCAAGAAATCTAAAAAGGTATTCCTCTGGCCTTCCCCTATCTTCCCTATCAAGTCTCTTCTTTTTTTTGTATGACTCTTTTAAGATCCTATTAACTTCATTTGGGGGAATGTTTAGTCGTTTAGATATCTCTTCTATGCTATGGCCTTCTTCACTTAATCTCCTTATCCTCTTTATCTTTTTCTTAGAAAGTTTCAACTCTGTTGACTCAGCCCTCTCCTATTTCAATTTCAGCTCTTGAAGATTTCTCTTTGCAAGATCCACAAGCCTCATCCCCACAACAGTGGGATCGGTTGAGTCTCTGATTATATCTGCTGGATTAATTTCCAAGACTCTCTTATACATCTTTTCCGCAGCTTTGGGCCTTCCCGTATTCTGATAAATATAGCCCAAATTCAGATAGGCATATGGATTTTGTGGATTAATCTTAAGTGCCTCTTTAAAATAGAGCATGGCTCTTTCATAGTCTTTGATTGTTATAAAGTGAAAACCTGCCTCCACCATCTTCATATCTTTTGTCATTGGTGCTACTTCAGGTGATTCATAGAGCAATAGATTTATAAATTTCTCTGCATTTATCTCCATAAGCTGCTCTATTGAAAGGGAAGATTTGGCCTTTCTTCTATAAAATATATAATCCTTTTCCTCTATAGGTTCACTTATACCCACTGCCATAGCATGCCAAAGGAGATTGCCATTCTTTACATCAAAGACCTTAAATTCCTCTGTTGCCCTTGTGCTAAACATGGGTCTTCCATCAAAACAGCACAACACTTTGCCATTAATTATAAGATCATAGCCCCTTTCTTTTGCAATCCTTAATTGCTCCTCTTGGCTGATCTCACCCCTTTCAATTTCACTGATGAGCTCTTCAAATACTCCTCTTTTAAGAAGCCTCATATAAAGCAATTGTGCTGCCACTTGTCCAATCCCTTTTGCTCCAGCAGGAGAAGTAAAGCTGAAAATTACGCCTTTAAGCCTGAAGTAGTAATTCATTGGGGGAGCCTTAAATATGTATTCTGGCATCAGCCTCTTTGCTGAGCCCAGAGGAAGATAAAAAAATTGAAATATACATATTATGGCTCCGATCAATAGTATCTTCCTCTTCATCTTACCTCTCCTAATTTAAGAATGAGACCTTTGCATAACCCTTTTTACACTG
>CAYTXJ010000065.1:0-12602 GCA_964440775.1 uncultured Desulfobacteraceae bacterium
TTCAAAGCTCTCAACAATATCTAAGAAGGAGGTTTGAAGCTATGGAAAGAGAAAGTATTGGAAGGATATTTCTTAGGCATCTTGCAATGGCAATTCCATGGGGTATAGTCTTTTTAGTTATATTTGGAATAGCTACCTTAACCATTAAACAGAACATAAAAGAAGGTATTGAATATACAAGCAATACCCTTGCATCAAAAGCCATAAGGGTTATATACGAAAATAAGATGATGAATAAGGAGATATATGGAAAGACAGACTTAAGGGAGACCGTAAAGACCCTGCTCAAAGATCCCAGAATAAGAGAAGAGATTGAGGATCTCTTAGAGGCGATTCAAAAGGAGAGATAGGGCTTGATAATCGCTGTGCATCAGCCCCAATATCTTCCATGGCTTGGATATTTTGATAAGATCCTAAGAGCTGACATATTTGTGCTCCTTGACAATGTCCAGTTTAAAAAGAATGAATTTCAAAACCGTAACAAGATTAAGACAGCCAATGGATGGCAATGGCTTACTGTGCCTGTCAAATACCGCTTTCCCCAGCTTATAAATGAAGTGGAGATAAATAATACAGTAAGGTGGCAGCATAAGCAGCATAGGGCAATTATAACTAACTATAGCAAGGCTCCATTTAAAGGATACTTAGATGAATTTTTTGAAGAGCTCTTCAGTAGAAAATGGGATATGCTATCTGATCTCAATATCTTTATTGTTAAAAGGCTGTGTAAGATATTGGGGATTGATACTCAAATCTTAGTGGCCTCAAGACTTGGAGATCTACCTCAAGACAGGGATGAGAGGCTTATAAGCATCGTTGAGGCACTTGGAGGAGATACCTACCTTGCAGGTGCAGGGGGAAGGGAATATATGGATATTGATAAATACAGAAAGAGAGGGATAAGGGTGATATTTCAGGACTATATCCATCCTGTATATCATCAGCTATTTGGTGAATTTCAACCCTATATGTCAATAATAGATCTGATACTTAACTGTGGAGATAAGAGTCTTGAAATATTAAGGGGTCAGCAATGAGAGTCCTTGCAATAGCCGCTCATCCAGATGATGTGGAGATAGGATGTGGAGGCACTCTGATTAAGTATGCTGAAAGGGGGCATGATGTATTTCTGCTTGTTATTACCAAAGGGGAAAAGGGGGGAGATCCGGAAGTCAGAGTGGCTGAACAGATCAGATCAGCTGAAATCATGGGTGCTAAGGATGTGTTTTGGGGTGAATTTATGGATACCGAACTTCTAAATAGAGGGAATGATATTATCAGGCTTGTGGAATATTATCTTGATAGAATTGAACCTGATTTTATATTTGTGAATGCCTTTGACGACACCCATCAGGATCACAGAGCAGTTAATAGATCAGTTCTTTCTGCCACCAGATATGTAAAAAATGTTCTGTTTTATGAAGTGCCAACCACAAGCTCCTTTTCACCTCAGGTATTTGTAGATATCTCTGACTTTCTGGATAGAAAGATCATGGCACTTGAAGCCCATGCCTCTCAGGTAATGAAGACCAATATAGAGGGTGTCTCCATCTTAGATATTGCAAGGTCAAGTGCAAACTTTAGGGGTATTCAAGGGAGAGTAAAATATGCTGAGGCATTTTGCCCCCTAAGACTGTTTATAAATATATAATGATGGAAAGGATTGTTCCCCATTCAAGGCCTTGCTTAGGGAAAGAAGAAGAGGAGATAGTCAGAGAGGTTATATCATCAAGATATATTGCGCAGGGGAAGTGGGTTAAGAGATTTGAAGATAGGTTAGCTGAATTTATTGGTGTTAAAGGTTCTGTGGCATGTTCATCTGGAACTGCTGCGCTTCATCTTATACTAAAAGCTATGGAAATCGGGGAAGGAGATGAAGTTATAATTCCCACATATGTCTGCTCTGCCCTTCTAAATGCGGTAAGGTATGTAAATGCAATACCCATATTTGCAGATTCTCTGCCAGACTCCCAAAATATTGACCCGACTGATATTAAAAAGAGGCTTACACCTAAAACCAAAGCAATCATAGTTCCCCATCTCTTTGGAATGCCGGCTGAAATTGAGGAGATCTTAAGCTTTGGTATCCCGGTTATTGAAGATTGTGCTCAGAGCTTAGGCGCTATATGGAATGGGAGAAGAGTTGGTAGCTTTGGATATGCATCAATCTTCTCTTTTTATGCTACAAAGATGATATGCACAGGCGAAGGAGGGATGATAGCAAGCAATTCTTTTGATCTTCTTGAAAGAGTAAGGGATCTTAGAGAATATGACAAAAAATCCGAATATAAAGTAAGATATAACTATAAAATGACAGAGATTCAGGCAGCAATGGGGATTGCCCAACTTAGTAAGGTCCAAAATTTTATAAGAAAGAGAAGAGAGATTGCCAATTATTACAATGAAAGCTTTAAAGAACTACCTTCCATCCAATTACCCATAGATTGTGAATCTAATATATATTATCGTTATATCTTAAGAGTTGATGAAAACTTAGAAAACTACATTACAACTCTAAATAAAAGAGGAATTGAATGTTCAAAACCGATCTTTTTGCCACTGCATAGATATTTTAAAATGGAAGGTTATCCTGTTTCAGAGAGGCTTTGGAAGAGCTCTCTTTCTATTCCCATATTCCCCTGTATGGAAAAAGATGAAAAGAAAAAGGTAATATCTGAAATAACTGACATCTTTCAAAAGGGTGATAGGAATTAAGGACTGGATCTCTAAAAAAGTATATATCTTAGTCTTTATATGCCTATCTTTATCCATATTACCTCCTCTCAGGAATTATTTTTTCCATATAGGCCATAGGTGGCTCTATATAGTGATATGCTCTTTTTCCATATCCTTTTTACTGACCCCTCTATCAGGTATCTTAGCCCTTAAATTGGGACTTGTTGATAGACCTAATGAAAGAAAGATCCATAAGCTTCCGACTCCCTTATTGGGAGGAATGGCTGTTTTCTTGGGTTTTATTGGGGGGGTATTATTAAATGGAATCTTTCAGAGGCCTCTTTTAACAATTCTCTTTGCAGGTTCAATCATATTTATAATGGGTGCTGTAGACGACTTTAAGGAACTTCCAGGAATCTTAAAACTTTTTGTTCAGATCTTCTCTGTTGTGTATCTCATATATAATGGTATTGTATTAAGGGTATTACCTAATGCATGGGGCTTAGTATCAGATATCCTAAATATAATTCTAACTATAATATGGATTGTGGGTATAACCAATGCCTTAAACTTTTTTGATGGAATGGACGGCCTTGCAGCGGGTCTTTCTATCATCCTCTCCTTTTTCCTTGGAATTGTTGCCTTTCAGACAATGCAACCCTTTTTGGGTTGGATATCTATCTCTATCTTGGGTGCAAGTGCCGGATTCCTTCCATATAATCTTAGAATAAGAGGAGGAGATGCCAAGATATTCTTAGGAGATGCAGGTAGCACCTTTTTGGGTTTTGTTCTTGCCTCTCTTGCCGTATACGGAGATTGGTGCTCATATAATCCCATAGTGGCAGTAGCCTCTCCCCTTTTGATCTTCTGGATTCTGATCTTTGATATGACATATATCACGGTTGAAAGGATCGCTACGGGTAAAGTCTCCACATTTAAAGAATGGATAGACTATGTGGGAAAGGACCATCTTCATCATAGACTCTACAGAATATTAAAGGGAAAGAGAAAGACCGTATTTTTTATATATCTCTTAGCTATGACTCTTTGCATTAATGCGGTAGTTCTTAGAAATGCCCGCACCATTGATGCCCTCTTACTTCTATTCCAAGCGGTATTGATTGTAACAATTCTAACCATATTAGAAAGACATGAATCTTAAATTATATTGACATTGAGAATAATTTTCGTTTCCATATCATTAATATGTATTTGGAATATTGGGGATTTAACAGGTTTCCATTTGATAATGTGCCTGATCCAAGCCTCTTTTATATGTCAAAAGTGCATGAAGAGGGCCTTACAAGGCTCCTATATGCTGTAAAGATGAAAAAAGGCTGTGCACTTCTTTCAGGAGATATTGGATGTGGGAAAACTATACTTAGCATGGTATTATTAGATAGAATTTGTAATACTCCAGTTATGCCGATCCTGATTTCAAGCCCTGTCTCAGACCCACTGGAATTTTTACAAGACTTTTTATATAGATTAAATGTAGAAGATATTCCTGATAAGATGGTGGAAGTGCTCAGGGTATTGAATCATAAACTTATTGAAAATATTAATGCAGGAAAGGATACTATCCTTATCATAGATGAGGCGCAGATCTTATCCGAAGATGCACTTGAACAGGTCAGACTTCTCCTCAATTTTCAACTAAGGGATAGGTTTCTTCTTACCATACTCCTTTTAGGACAGCCTGAATTAGTTGAAAAAGTCAGGAATATTAAACAGTTAGAACAGAGGGTTGCAATTAAATTTGTGTTAAAACCATTTGACCTAAGAGATACCGCAAAGTATATACTCTTTAGGCAATCCAAAGCAGGGGGGAGGAATGTATTTACTAAACAGGCAATTGAGGCAGTTTATAGATATTCAACTGGTATCCCAAGGAATATCAATAGATTATGTGATATGGCTCTGCTCGTTGCCTATGGAGAAAAGAGGGAAAATGTAAATAGTAAAATTGTCCATGAGATAGTGGAAGATGGTTCAATTTTCTAAGATAATGAAACCAGAGAAGGGATTAAAGAAGGAAACTACTGTTCCTAAACGAGAACTTAGGTTAAAGGAGGTGGTGCCTTCCTTAGATAAAAGAGGCCTAAAAACTGATGGAGTGGAAGCCTTATACAATGCTTTGTTAAATAGAGCATTAGAAGTAAGAGAAAGGGTCATAAAAGATCAAGGAATAAGCCCCTCCCCTATTCTAAGACTTATCCATGAGATAATATCTAAGGAGCAGATTGATAATTTTTATAAATATACTTTAATAGTTACTGATGATTATGGCCTCCCAAGCCATGATATTTCTGTAACTGCCGCCTCCCTTAAGGTTGGAAAAGGGTTAAACTATGATTTAAAAGGACTACTAAAGTTAGGGCTTGCTGCATTTTTCCAAAATATTGGAATGTATAAGATCCCAGAAAAGATAGTAAACAAAAAGGGGAAACTTACAAAAGAAGAGAGTGAATTGATTAAAAAACACCCGCAATTTAGTTATGAGATACTTTTAAAGATGGGCAAATCATTTAGATGGCTTGCAGAGATAGCGCTTCAGATACACGAAAGATATGATGGATCTGGCTATCCCCATGGGTTAAAAGGAAAGGAGATTTCAGAATATGCCCTTATAATAGGCCTTGTGGATATGTATATTGCAATGATAAGGCACAGGCCTTATAGAGAAAAATTTATTCAGACTGAGGCAATTAAATCCATACTGGAGATAGGAAAGGGGAAGTTTCCTCCCTATATTGTTAAGGCATTTCTAAACCAGATCACCCTCTTTCCTATTAATACATATGTTAGGTTGAATAATAATGCTATTGGAAGGGTGATATCAACAGATGAAAATAAACCTATGAGACCCACTGTTGAGATAATATTTGACAGCAGAGGGAGAAGACTATCTAATCCACAAATAGTGGATCTTAGAGACTCACCACTTCTTCATATAACCGATACCATAGATGAAAATTCGCTAAGAAAATGAGATCAAGTGCTATAAGATATTATCTCTTTGTTAATCTGATCTTATTATTGATAGGCTCTATTAGTATTATATCCTGCGGATCTAATGCCCCAAAAGGAATACCTGTAACAAAAGTAGCATCAGCATCCCGTATCTTATCAGGATACCAGGTAAGTCAACAGAGACAAAAACAGAAAAAGATCTTAAAGAAGATGAGTAAAGTTAATGAAAATAGGGTATTTAAGATAATAAACGGGGTTCCAGAATATAAGGTTGGCCCCTTAGATGTGCTTGAGATCAATTTTAGAACAGGTGATAAGGTCACAACAAGCACCATAACAGTCACCAATGCTGGAAAGATCTCATATTCATTTATAGATGATCTAAAAGTAGATGGACTCACCCCTACAGAGATAGATAACTTACTTACAGAAAGGCTATCTAAATACATAAAAAGACCAAGAATAGATGTAATTGTTAAGGATTTTAAAAGTAAGACAGCAACTATTTTGGGTGAATTTTCCATGTTAAGAGCAGCCGCTATGCGTTCTGCTCAAAGTGGAAGGATATTTTTGAAAGGTAGAACGACACTTATGGATCTAATTGCAATGGGTGGAGGCTATACTGAAGATGCGGATGTCTCTAATATAAAACTTATAAGAAATGGCAAGACCTATTTTATCAATCTTTACGATATAATAGAGAAAGGTGAAAATGACCTTAATATAATAATTGATGAAGGAGATGTGGTAAGTATCCCTGAGCTTCCCAAATATGGCAAAAGGGTATATGTGATGGGAGAGGTAAACTCACAGGGTATATATTCCTTGGATGATGCACGGGATCTTCTTGGAGCCGTCGCACTTGCAGGAAGCTTTACCTATAGAGCAGAGGAAGAAAATACCATAATTATCAGAAACTATGGCACACAAGGTAAACCTTTAATTATGGTTGCTAATTTAAAGGCGCTTTTTAAGAAGGGAGATATGTCACAAAACATCAAGCTTGAAGATGGTGATCTTATATATATACCCAGTACCAAAATTGGTGATATTAATGAGTGGATAGATAAACATACTCCTCTTCTGGATTTTATCTTTTATCCTAAAAGGATTGAATCTTCCTTCTTTTCAAGGGAATACCTTCGTATTAAATAGAAAGGGAGACTATAATTGCCACAATATGATGTAGATCTAAGAGAATATTGGCGGATACTAAAGAAGTGGAAATTTATAGTTATTATCACTACCTTTGTAATTGGTCTCTTTAGTGTGGTATTTGCTATTTTAAGAGCTCCTGAACCTATATATAGGGCAGAGTGCATTGTAAAAATAGAGAAACAGCCAGTTAAAGATGTCTATGGAAGACCTCTTGCCTGGAGTATGGAAGAGGATCTTGAAACCCAGGTCTCTATGATTTTGGGTTTTCCATTGATGAAAAGGGTGGCAGAAAGGCTGAAATTAATTCCTAAGATAGAAAGTGAAGATGAGACTCAGCTTGAAAGCCATATTGTAGCACTTGTAAACAGCCTCCAAGCCAAAGTGCAAGCAGAACCTGACCAATTTGCAAAAATTATTAGAATAAGGATCACAGATCATGACCCTGTGTTTGCTCAAAATCTTGCAAATGCAATTGCCATTACATTTAAGGAGATGCACTATGAAGAGCAGGGAAAAAGGATTGTAGAGACTTTAAGATACATAAAACAACAACTCAAGACTGTAAGAGAAAAATTAAGGCTGGCTGAAGACGAATTTAACAGTTTCATTCAAAAGAATCAGCTTGTATCCATTGATCTTCAAAGCGAAGATCTACTGGTTAGAAAGAGGAATCTTAAGGACAGGATAAAAGAACTGGAAAATGCTAAAGCTGATCTACAGATCCTTTCAAAGAGAATAAGAGATTTTTTAAAGAATCCTTCAGGGCCAGGGAATAATCTTTACTCTAATTATGTTAATAAACAATATCAGAGGCTCTATGATTCATTTCTTTCCAAGGTCTTAAAAAGAGATTCTTTGTTGGAAGACTATACAGAACGCCATCCTGAAGTAATTGATATAAAGAGAAAGATTGTTGAAGATGCCAAAAAGCTTTTATTTATAGTGGATCAGCAGATTAAAGACTACTCAAACCTAATTCAAGAGTTAAAGAAACAGGTATTAGAGGTTGACAAAAAGCTGAATGACCTAATGAACATAAAACTAAGGTATGAAAGGCTAAAAAGAAAGGTGGATTCCCTTAATGACATGATAGCCTTACTTGAGCGTAAGAATCAGGAGGCATTAATCAGGAAGGCTGAAAGGCCAGATGAGGTTACAATTGTCCAACCTGCCTTTCTTCCCAAACATCCCATTAATCCGCCACGAAAAATTGCAACTGGCACATTAGGAATGATTGTAGGGCTTGTGCTTGGTATTGTGCTTGCATTTATTTTAGAGACATTTGATACCTCCATAGGTGCAATTGAGGATGTGGAAACTACTCTTGGTGCAAAGGTATTAGGAGTAATTCCTTTTACAGATATTAAGAGTATAAAAGCAGCAGTAGCTGATATAAAAAAAGGATCGGATTTTAAAGAGAATATGTATCTTGCAGCACATTTTGCACCACGCTCTGTCTTATCTGAGAGCCTTAGGGCATTAAGGGTTTCCATTGAACTTCAAAAAAACGAAAGAGAGATAAAATCAGCCCTTGTTACCAGTGCCTCTCCTAAAGAAGGCAAAAGCTTTATTTGCACTAATCTTGCAATAACTATGGCACAGGGTGGAATGAAGACACTTCTTATTGAAACAGATCTTAGAAAACCTATTATCTGGAAGATATTTGGACTTGATATGTCTCCTGGACTGGCTGATTCCATAATGGGAGATTATTCATGGAAAGATACTGTAAGAACAGTTACAGATCTCATTGTAGGAAAAATGAGTCTTGAAGATGTATTGTTAACTTCTGGGCTTGATAATTTGCATATTATTACAAGCGGAACCATTCCACCTAATCCTGTTGATCTATTTAACTCTAAAAGATTTAAAAGCTTTTTGGAAGAAATTAGAAAAGAATTTGATTTTATTGTATTTGACTCACCACCTATTCTTTCTTCTTCAGAGCCAACTATCTTAAGTGGAAATGCTGATATCACCCTATTGGTCTACAAGGTGGGAAGCATATCCAGAGGTCTCCTTAAAAGGGCAAAGATGCAGTTATCTCAATCTAATCCAGATCTAATTGGAGTAATCCTAAATGGAGTTAAGGCAGAAGTAAGTCCTGACTTTCAGGATTTTAAATATTATAAGCGGTATTATGAAAGTAAAGAAGAGAAAGAAAAGAAAAGATATTGGTTTCCATTAATTAAAAAAGATCTACTAAAAGGCCTCAGATTTCAAAAAGATAAAACAAAATTAAAAACAAAGTTTATCCTTATACTTTTATCATTTTTCTTAATTTTTGTATCAACTGTCTATCAAAACGGCCTTTTTAAAAGATTTAGGCCAATACCAGAATATAAGCAGAAAACCGAAAAAGGGGGCTTTGTTAAAAAGGAAAAAATTGATGCTACTTTATTACCGACAAATAATAAATCTAATTCTTCTCAAAAGCCAATTACAAAAGAAAAGGAATTAAACCTACGCCCCTATTATCCATATTCTATCAAGATTGGCTCATTTAAAGATTTTAATAAGGCAAAAAAGATAATCAATAATCTTAAAAAAGCGGGTGTTCCTGTATATTGGATAAAGGTGAACTTAGGAGAGAAAGGGAAATGGATAAGGGTATTTGCCGGATACTTCAGATATAAAAAAGGGGCAGAAAAATATATAGACGATCTAAATATAAAGGATGCACAAATCTTGAAAACCCCTTATTCCATCTCTATATCTAATAAAGATTTTAAAAAAGTTGATGAAGATTTTTCATTATATACCTTAAATTATTCTCCTACCTTAACTTATAATTATATCGGGGCATTTTCAAAAAAGGAAGAGGCAGAAAAGATTCTAAGATCTTTAAGAGAAAGAGGTATTGAAGGTAAAGTTGTTTTAAGATAAAAAATGAAGATTTCAGACGATAGAAATATAGTTCAATTTATTACTCCTCCGCTCCTACTACTTATCCTTACCTTACCCATACTCTATCTGATGCCACAATTATCTTATAAATATAGTATAGCACTTATCTTAGGGGTGATTCTGATAATAGTATGTTTTTTAAATACTACCGTCTCCCTTTATATCTTGATATTTTCAATGCTTCTTGGGCCTGAATTTATTGTAGCCTCTACCGGAGCGGGAACTGCAGGAAGGGGGATAACTTTAAGATTGGACGATTTTATATTAATGATTATTGGCTTTACCTGGTTTGTAAAGGTTGCAATATATAAGGATCTGGGTCTTTTTTTAAAGACCCCTTTAAATAAACCCATTGCATATTACCTCCTTGCATGTCTTATATCTACTCTGCTTAATTCCATATTTGGAAGGGTGCGATTATTGGTAGGGTTTCTGTTTGTATTTAAGTATTTTGAATACATATTTATCTATTTTATGGTCTTAAATCATATCCAAAAAAAGGAAGAGATAAGGGGGTATCTCTATGCAATGTTAATTACCTGTGTTCTGGTATCTATCTGGAGCATATTACAGATCCCTAAAGGTGAAAGATTGACAGCTCCATTTGAAGGTAAAATAGGGGAACCCAATACCTTTGGAGGCTATCTCCTATTTATGATCTCTATAACTCTGGGGCTCTTTTTAAATTGCCAGACTTTTAAAGAAAGGCTGATCTATGGAGCCATGATCATCCTCTTTTTTATTCCTCTTATTTACACTCAATCCCGTGGAACATATCTTGGGATAATTCCAGCGGTCCTTTCTTTTACATGGTTTTATCGCAAGGGATTGATATATTTTCTATTTCTTCTATTAATCGGAGGGACCTTCTTATTCTTTGCACCTAACCCTATGAAAAAAAGAATAGCATATACATTTATGGGCAAAATAGATAGAAGCCCTATTGAGGTATTAGGTGCACGACTTGATACCTCAACAGCAGCAAGAATTTTCAGTTGGAAATCAGCACTGAGAGATTGGAGGAATAGGCCTATCTTTGGATATGGAGTTACAGGCTATAGGTTCTTAGATGCTCAGTATTTCAGGACTCTGATTGAAACCGGTATAATAGGATTAATGACATTATTTTTACTTTTAAATAGGATATTTAAAAATGCCTATAATGTGTTAAAAAAGGCGATTGATCCCTTAGATAGAGGACTTTCAATGGGATTTCTGACAGGATTTATTGGACTCCTTTTTCATGCACTCGGTGCCAATACCTTTATAATTGTCCGTATAATGGAACCCTTCTGGTTTGCACTTGCACTGATAATGGTCATACAACGATCTTTTGAAGAGGAAGAAAGTTCTATTTAAAAGAGGGATAAATGAACAAAAAGGATAATCTTATTGTTGCAGAGGTAGATAATGAAGGAATGGTAATAGATGTTAAGAGAGGAAAAAGCTTTTATCTAAATGAAACCGCACTTATCATTTTTAAGATGCTAAGAGAAGGGAAAGGAGATGAACAGATAAAGGAATATATAATGAATACCTATGAAGTATCTGAAGATATCTTAATTGAAGATATTAAAAGAATAAAAAGAGAATGTATATCTAAGAAACTTATATGAGAGCTTTGAATTTTTCAAAGCTCTCAGAAAGAACCTGTAATTATGGGTTATTTTAAGTAAATCTTTGGGGGTCTGGGGGTGTAACCCCCAGTGTAAAAAGGGTTTATGCAAAGGTCTCATATGATAAAAAGTAATACATTAAAAAATAGAGGTATTTTAATCAATTTTATCAGAAGTTATTTAAATAATAACCGTGACTTTCCCTCTTTTTTGGAAAATTCAAAGCTAAACTGGGATAGTATCTTTATACTATCTCTTAAAGAAGGAATAGCACCTATTATATACAAGATCTTTTTTAATTCTGAATACCTTAAATGTATCCCTAAATATCATTTAGATTTATTTAAAAAGGTATACTTAGAGACCTATTCAATCAATCAATATCTTTCCAATATCTTAAAAGAATTTTCTTTTAGACTGAGTAAAAAAGATCTAAAGGTTATTGTTTTTAAAGGTATTCCAATCTTAGAATTATATGAAGATATTGCTTTAAGACCCATGGAAGATATTGATCTATTGATAAGAAGTGAAGATATTGATCAAATTTCTGATATCTTAAAGGAGATGGGTTTTTATAATGATGATATCTATCCTCTGACCTATAAAAAAGGCATTATTAAAATTGATCTTCATACTGACCCCTTTTCTGCTGATAGAATAGGAAAGAGAAAGGACTTAGTTAATCTCTCTTTAAACGATATTTTTAGAGAAGCTAAACCCTTTTTAAATGGTGATTCATCTATTTTAAAACCTTCAATTTATCATCTTATTATTCTTCAATCATATCATATACTAAAACACTCTTTCACCCGCTTAATATGGTATATTGATATGATAAAGATCTTTAATGGATATTCACCTTCTATTAACTGGACAGCTTTCTATAACCTGTGTAAAAAGATAGGTTCAGATAGAGCAGTTTATTATTCATTTATTATTCCTGCCAAGACGTTTGATATTACGTGCATGAGTTTTATAGATAAGATCTTTTCATTTTCTCCATCCATTATTGAAAGGTTTATTATTAATAAAATTTCAAAAGGTTACAATTTAGGAAGAATACCACAACTCTTATATCTTTATCAATTTAATACTCTGATAGATAAGATTCAATTTTTTTGGGAAAATACTTTACCTAATAAGAATATAATTCTTCAAGGTAATCCACAATATAAATACAAGTCCAATCTGTATTTAATATTTAATAGATTCTCGTATATAACCAAGATATTATTTGAAGATATTCGTAAAGTATTTATGATGAAAATTTAG
>CAYTXJ010000066.1:0-11994 GCA_964440775.1 uncultured Desulfobacteraceae bacterium
TTTTCCTGCCTAAGCGGACCAACTGATTAATAGTTGGCATATCCTTCTCCTCTCTTACAAAACAGATCCCCCCTCCTGCAAAGTGGGGGGATAGAAAAATTTTTAATTAAAAAATTCAAAAATTATTTTTATATTTTTTTTCTTTTCTTTTGTCAAGCAATTTCTTGCTCGGGAATCTCAATCTCAAGCTCTCTGTATTGTTTTACTCCGGTTCCAGCGGGAATAAGTCTTCCCATAATTACATTCTCTTTGAGCCCCCGAAGATAGTCCACCTTTCCTGCAATGGCTGCATCTGCAAGCACTTTGGTGGTCTCCTGAAAAGATGCTGCTGATATAAAGCTCTCTGTGCTAAGAGAAGCCCTTGTAATACCTAAAAGTAAAGGTTCAGCAGTTGCAGGTTTCCCCCCTTTTTCTATTACCTTCTTATTTTCCTCTTCAAATACCCATTTTTCAACATTTTCACCCAGTAGAAAGTTGGTATCTCCAACACTGGTAATCACCACCTGTTTAAGCATCTGCCTTACTATAACCTCTATGTGTTTATCATTAATATTTACCCCTTGAAGTCTATATACCTCCTGAATTTCATCCACTAAGTATTTGGCAAGCTCCTTTACACCCTTGATTCTCAAGATATCATGAGGGTTTGCAGATCCATCCATAAGCGGATCACCTGCTCTTACATAGTCGCCATCAAACACATTAATATGCTTCCCTTTGGAAATATAGTATTCAACTGGCTCACCTACCTCTGGAATAATGGTGACCTTTCGTTTACCCTTTACATATTTCCCCAGCGAGACAGTCCCATCTATCTCACTCAATACTGCCGCCTCTTTTGGTCTTCTTACCTCAAATAGCTCTGCAACCCTTGGGAGTCCTCCGGTAATATCCTTTGTTTTGGTAGTTTCACGGGGGATCTTAGCAAGTACAGTTCCAGCGCTCACCTTTTGCCCCTCCTGAACCATAATTATAGCCCCAACAGGAAGATTATACCTGGCATCGCCTTTTCCTATAAGTGTGGCTTTGAGGGTGATACCCTTATCATCTTTTATGGAGATACGAGGTCTTAGATCTACTTCACTGGTATCAACTATCACCCTGCTGATCTTTCCCGTGACACTATCTCTTCTTTCCTGCATAGTGACACCATCAATTACATCACCAAATTTTACAATTCCTGTAACCTCAGTAATGATAGGGATGGTAAAGGGATCCCACTCAGCGAGGGTCTGATTTGAACTGATCTTTTCTCCCTCCTCTACCTTTAGTATGGCACCATATACCAGCGGATATCTCTCTATCTCCCTTCCGTCCCTTCCAATTATGGCCACCTCACCATTTCTATTCATCACCACCTTCTCACCCTTTTCGTTTATAACAGTCTTTACATTATGTAATTTGATGGTTCCATCGTATCGTGCCTGAATACTTGTCTGCTCCACCACCTTTCTCGCAGTTCCACCAATATGAAATGTCCTCATAGTAAGTTGAGTGCCTGGTTCTCCAATGGACTGTGCCGCAATTATTCCTATTGCCTCTCCTATATTTACTTCGTGTCCGTATGCAAGATCTCTACCATAACACTTCTTACAAACCCCTCTCTTTGCCTGACAGGTTAGCACAGAACGTATCTTAACCCTCTCTATTCCTGCTTCATCTATCTTTTTTACCTTTTCTTCATCAATTATCTCATTGGCCTTAACCAATAGCTCGCCAGTTATAGGATCATATATATCGTTAAGGGCGGTTCTTCCCAGTATCCTATCCCCTACTCTCTGTATTATCTCACCTGCTTCAACCAGTGAGCTTATCCATATACCATCAGCACTTCCGCAGTCCTCCTCGATGATCACAGTGTCTTGGGCTACATCCACAAGACGCCTTGTAAGATACCCTGCATTTGCGGTCTTAAGTGCAGTATCAGCAAGGCCTTTGCGGGCACCATGAGTGGATATAAAATACTGAAGCACGGTCAGCCCCTCTCTAAAATTAGAAGTAATGGGAGATTCAATTATCTCACCTGATGGCTTTGCCATTAGCCCTCTCATCCCTGCAAGCTGCTTCATCTGGTCTTTGCTGCCCCTTGCTCCTGAATCTGACATCATATAGATGGGATTGAGGCTTCTGGCAAGCACCTTCTCACCATCAGGGCCTGTGACCTCTTCAACCGCAATCTCTTTCATCATCTCATCTGCCACTTTGTCTGTGGAGAATGTCCAGATATCAACCACTTTATTGTACTTTTCACCATCGGTGATGAGTGCATTTCTGTATTGCTCCTCAATGGTCCTTACCCTTTCCTCTGCCTCCTTTATAATCTGCTCCTTCTTAGAGGGAATCTTCATATCCCCAATTGAAATGCTTATTCCGGATGAGGTGGCATATCTATATCCCAGATCCTTAAGTCTATCAGAGAGTATAACTGTAGCCTTTATACCTTCCCTTCTATAACATTCATTTATAAGGAATCTCAGATCCTTCTTTGTCATGGTCTTATTCACCAAATCAAAGGGAAGACTCTTACCTGGAAGAACATCCCAGACTATCTCCCAGAGCAATACTCTTCCAGTTGTGGTATCTACAAGATCACCATTTAACCTGACCTTTATCCTTGCATGTAGATCCAGCTCTCCTGCATCATATACTCTTCTTACCTCTTCAATTCCTGAAAATATCCTTCCTTCACCCTTTAAAAAGGGTCTATCTAAGGTGAGATAATATATACCTAAGACAATGTCCTGACTTGGAACTATTATGGGCTCTCCACTTGCAGGGGACAGGATATTGTTAGTGGACATCATAAGGACCCTTGCCTCAATCTGAGCTTCAATGGAAAGTGGAATATGGACTGCCATCTGATCGCCATCAAAATCCGCATTAAATGCGGTGCAGACCAGAGGATGCAGTTGTATTGCCTTACCCTCAATAAGCACAGGCTCAAAGGCCTGAATGCCAAGTCTATGTAAGGTGGGTGCCCTATTTAAAAGAATACAGAATTCCTTTACCACCTCATCCAGAGCATCCCACACCTCAGGGTCCTCTCTCTCTACCATCTTCTTTGCTGCCTTAATGGTAGGAGCAAATCCCTTTTCATCCAATTTGTTATATATAAAAGGCTTAAATAGCTCCAATGCCATAATCTTTGGAAGGCCACATTGATGAAGCCTGAGATCAGGACCTACCACAATCACAGATCTTCCAGAATAATCCACCCTTTTACCAAGCAGATTCTGCCTGAATCTTCCCTGCTTTCCCTTAATCATATCACTGAGGGATTTAAGGGGTCTCTTGTTGGATCCGGTTACCACCTTCCCCCTACGTCCATTATCAAATAGCACATCAACTGCCTCTTGAAGCATCCTCTTTTCATTTCTTACAATGATCTCAGGCGCGCTGAGTTCCAAGAGCCTCTTAAGACGATTATTTCTGTTTAATACCCTTCTGTAGAGATCATTCAGGTCAGAGGTTGCAAATCTACCTCCATCCAGTGGAACCAATGGACGGAGATCAGGTGGCAGCACAGGAAGAACATTCATCACCATCCACTCAGGCCTGTTTTTGGATTCTTTAAATGCATTTATTATTCTCAACCTCTTACCCAGCTTCTTTCTCTTTGCATCAGAACCGCTCTCCATCAGCTCAGTTCTAAGCTGAGCATAGAGCTCCTCTAAATCGAGAGCTTCAAGCATCTTTTGTATAGCCTCCGCTCCAATACCTATCTCCACTCTATCTCCATATTCCTTTATCACCTTATAATACTGTTCATCAGAGAGAAGCATTCCCTTCTCTAAGGGGGTATCCTTTGGATCCATTACTATATAGCTTTCAAAATAGAGCACCCTTTCCAGCTCTTTAAGTGTCAAATCCAGTAGATTTCCGATCTTAGATGGAAGACACCTTGCAAACCAGATATGGGCAACAGGGGATGCAAGCATGATGTGACCCATTCTCTCTCGTCTTACTTTACTCCTTATCACCTCCACCCCACACTTTTCACATACTATTCCTCTGTGCTTCATACGTTTGTATTTTCCACAGTTACATTCATAGTCCTTTACAGGGCCAAAGATCTTGGCACAAAAAAGGCCATCTCTCTCTGGCTTAAAGGTCCTATAGTTTATTGTCTCAGGTTTTTTCACCTCTCCATATGATCTCTCTAATATCTTCTCTGGTGAAGAGAGTGAGATCTTAACTGCATTATAACTTAAAGGATCTTTTGGCTTTGTAAAAAGATCATATAATTCTTCCAAGATATCCTCCTTAAAATTGTGTTTTTATGCATTGGGATCTTCAAAAAGTTGAATATCAAGCCCAAGGCTGAGAAGTTCCTTCATAAGAACTTTAAAAGATTCAGGAAGTCCTCCTTCCAATATATTATTACCTTTAACAATCCTCTCATACATCCTAGTTCTTCCTGCTACATCATCACTCTTAACGGTTAGAAATTCCTGAAGCGCATATGAAGCACCATATGCCTCCATTGCCCATACCTCCATCTCACCCAATCTCTGCCCCCCAAATTGTGCCTTACCTCCCAATGGCTGTTGGGTGACAAGAGAATATGGGCCTATGGATCTTGCATGAATCTTATCATCTACCAGATGATGCAATTTCATAACATACATGGTTCCCACGGTGATCTTCTGATCAAAAGGATTACCAGTCCTCCCATCATAAAGCACTGTCTGACCACTTTCTGGTAGCCCCGCCTTCTTTAATACCGCCTTTATCTCATCTTCTGTGGCACCATCAAATACAGGACATTTAACCGGTATCCCTTCTTCAAATTTGATTGCCTTTTCCCTTATCTCTTCATCACTCAGTCCTTGAAAATACTCATTGTATTCCTTTTCAGTAAATATCTCACTGAGTTCCTTTTTAAGTTCATTAATTCTACCCAGATCCTTTGCAATCTCTGCTACCTTTTTGCCCAATTCCTTACATGCCCATCCGACATGGGTCTCCAGCACCTGTCCCACATTCATCCTGGAAGGGACTCCCAATGGATTTAGAATAATATCTACAGGAGTCCCATCTTCAAAATATGGCATATCTTCAACAGGAAGTATTCTGGAGACCACCCCTTTATTTCCATGCCTTCCCGCCATCTTATCACCTACAGAGAGTTTCCTTTTAACCGCCACATAGACCTTTACCATCTTTATAACTCCTGGGAGGAGCTCATCACCCACTGTAAGTCTCTCTACCTTCTTTTCAAAATCCTTTCTTATCTTTTCGCACCTCTCTTCAAACCCTCTGATAAGAGCTTCCATCTCTTCAATAACACCCATAGGGCATTTAATGTCTGCACCTTTCCAGGCAGATATAGGTAAAGTTTCAATGTCTATATCATCAATTATTCTTCCTCGTTCTAACAGCTTAGAGCCACTGATCTTATCTCTTATAGCCCTATTAACCATCCTACCACTTAAGAGTTCCTTAAGCCTGTTCTTTGTATTCCTTTCAATTATCTGAAGCTCGTCATTCATGTCTTTTTCAAGTCTCTTCCTCTCCTTCTCTTCAATCTCAAGGCTTCTCTGATCCTTCTCCACCCCTCTTCTGGAAAAGACCTTTACATCAATTACTATCCCTTCCACACCTGGCGGAACTCTCAATGAGGTATCTTTAACCTCACCCGCCTTTTCTCCAAATATGGCCCTAAGCAGTTTTTCCTCTGGAGATAGCTGGGTCTCTCCCTTTGGAGTTATCTTTCCAACCAGGATATCTCCCGGCTTCACCTCGGCTCCAATCTTTATGATGCCGCTGTCATCCAGGTTTTTTAGCATCTCCTCTCCTACATTAGGTATATCCCTGGTTATCTCTTCCTTTCCGAGTTTGGTATCCCTTGATACCACTTCAAACTCCTCTATATGTATAGAGGTATATATATCCTCTTTAACTATCCTCTCGCTTATAATGATTGAATCCTCAAAGTTGTATCCACCCCAAGACATAAAGGCCACTGTGATATTCTGCCCTAATGCAAGCTCCCCTAACTCCATTGCAGGCCCATCTGCAATAATCTGCCCTTTCTTTACAATATCACCCTTTCTCACAATAGGTCTTTGGTTGTAACAGGTATTCTGATTTGACTTCTTAAATTTGCTAAGCCTATAGATTTCAACCTCCCCTTCACCTTTTCCATTTCCTTCAATGGATCTGATAATAATACGTAATCCATCCACATCTTCAACGATACCATCCCTTTTTGCAATCACTGAAACTCCTGAATCCCTTGCCACAATCTTTTCCATACCGGTTCCAACAAGTGGTGCCTTTGCTTTCATAAGGGGGACAGCCTGTCTCTGCATATTGGAGCCCATAAGGGCTCTATTGGCATCATCGTGTTCTAAAAATGGAATAAGGGAAGATGATACACTTACAAGCTGATTGGGAGAGACATCCATGTATTTAACATCCTTACTCAATACCCTGGTTGCCTCTCCTCCAATCCTGGCAGCCACCTCTTCATTCAGAAATCTTCCTTGCTCATCAACTGGGGCATTTGCCTGGGCAATAGGAAAATCTCCTTCATCTAACGCAGATAGATACCTTATCCTATCAGATACCCTTCCATCCTTGGTCTCTCTATAAGGAGTCTCAATAAATCCAAACTGGTTCACCCTGGCATATGTGCTAAGAGAGACTATTAGTCCGATATTTGGACCTTCCGGTGTCTCTATGGGACATATCCTTCCATAATGGGTGGAGTGCACATCCCTTACTTCAAATCCTGCTCTTTCTCTTGTAAGCCCTCCAGGGCCTAAGGCACTCAATCTTCTCTTATGTGTTATTTCAGAGAGGGGATTGGTCTGATCCATAAATTGAGAAAGCTGGCTGGTTCCGAAAAACTCTTTAACTACAGCTGAAACAGGTTTTGAATTGATAAGATCATGGGGCATCATGGTTGAAACTTCTTGAATACTCATCCTTTCCTTTATGGCTCGCTCCATTCTGACCAGTCCTATACGATATTGATTTTCGAGTAATTCTCCAACAGCCCGCACCCTTCTGTTTGCAAGACTATCTATATCATCAGGCATAGCCTCGGTGTTTTTAAGCCTTATAAGCTCCTTTAGAGTTGCAAGCACATCCTCTTTTCTCAGTATCCTCTCTGTGAGAGGAATATCCAGATTTAGCCTGTAGTTTATCTTAAGTCTTCCAACAGGTGAAAGGTCATATGTGTTAAAATCAAAAAATAGATTCCTAAAATAGTGATTAGCCACCTCCTGGGTAGGTGGACTGCTGGGTCTCATCTTTCTGTATATGTCTAAGATTGCCTCATCACTCCTTTCCACCTTATCCAAGAAAAGGGTGTCTCTGATGCTTGGGCTTATCTCAGGCCCTTCCAGTATAAGGCATCTTATGGAACTGATATTACATTCGATAATCTTATCTAAAGCCTCTTCAGAGATGGATTGATTTTCCTGAACTATTATTTCACCAGTATTAGAATCCACAATATCTTCTGATGCAACCCTTCCAATTAATTCACTCTTATCTATAGGTATATATTCCAGACCCGCTGCCTCAATCTCTCGGTGCACCCTCTTGGTATATCTATCCCCCTTCTTTGCTATTATCTCACCATTTTGGGGATTTACAATATCCTTAGAGATCACCTGTCTGTAAAGATATTCAAAGTTTGCTTTTCTATAAAAAGTATCTTCTTTTTTTGTTATAATTTCTGTATCATAGAATTCTTCCAGAATCTCCTTAGTGCTCATTCCCAGTGCCTTTAAAAATGTGGTTACCGGAAATTTCCTTCTTCTATCAATACGGACATATATGATATCTTTATGGTCAAATTCAAAATCCAACCATGAACCTCTAAATGGAATTATCCTTGCAGAGTAGAGGAGCTTACCACTTGAATGCCCTTTGCCCTTGTCATGGTCAAAAAAGACCCCAGGGGATCTATGCAACTGGCTTACTATTACCCTTTCTGTCCCATTTATTATAAATGTTCCCCTCTCTGTCATCATGGGAATAGTTCCAAAATAGAGCTCCTGTTCTTTAATATCCCTGATACTCTTTGTTCCATCTTCCAGATTTGTATCAAATACCACCAGTCTAACTGTGATCCTCAGTGGAGCTTCATAGGTAAGTCCTTTATCAATACATTCCTGCTCACTATATTTGATATCTTCAAACCTATACTTTACAAATTCAAGGGCCGCGGTTCCGCTAAAATCCCTAATAGGAAATACACTCTTAAATACCGCCTGAAGCCCTATATCCTTACGCTCTTCAGGTGGCACATCCTTTTGCAGAAAATCTGCATAGGACTTCTTCTGTATCTCAATTAGATAAGGGATATCCATTATGGAGCTGATCTTTCCAAAATCCCTTCTTATTCTATAGCCAAGATTATTCATTTAAACTCCCCCCACTCTATATTATAGAGAGGGATTAACCCCATTTTTTAGTCTCTGAGAGCTTTGCATAACCCCTTTTTAAACTGGGTGTTACACCCTCAGACCCCCAAAGATTTACTTAAAATAATCCATAATTACAGCTTTTTTCTGAGAACTTTGAAAAATTCAAAGCTCTCGTCTCTATCTACTTTATCTCCACACCTGCACCAACTTCTTCAAGCTTCTTTTTGATCTCTTCTGCCTCTTCCTTAGAGATCCCCTCTTTAACCTTTCCAGGCACCCCATCCACCAATGCCTTTGCTTCCTTTAGCCCAAGCCCGGTGATAGATCTTACCACCTTAATTACCTGAATCTTCTGATCCCCAATCGCAGTCAACACCACATCAAATTCTGTCTTCTCTGGTTCTGCCTCGTCAGTCTTAGCCCCTGCTTCACCACCCACAGGAGCTGCAACTACAGGGGCTTGAGCACTTACTCCAAATTTCTCTTCCAGCTCTTTTACAAGTTCTGAAAGCTCTAATACCGTCATATTAGAGATAAATTCAATCACATCCTCTTTCGTTATATCTGCCATCTCTCTCAATACCTCCTTACAAATCTATTTATCAGAGTGTTTCTTTTTCTCTATCTCTTTAAGAGCATATAATAATTTTAGTATTATCCCATTAAGTGTCCTTAAAAATGAGCCCTGGACAGCAACCATAAGGGAGAGGACCTGTGCCAGTAACTGCTCTCTGCCAGGAAGCTGTGCCAAGCTCTTTATACCTTCTAAATCTATAACCTTACCAGATACCTGTCCTGCCTTTATCTCTAATTTTTCATTTCCCTTTGAAAAATCTACAAGTATCTTTGCAGGAACTACCACATCCTCATAGGCAATGGCAAGGGCACAGGGGCCACTTAGGTGGGGAATTATCACCTCATTGTTAGTGCCCTGGGATGCAATCTTAAGGAGCCTGTTTTTAATAACTCTAAGCTCAGAGTTGCTATTACGTAGCTGCCTTCTCACCTTTGTCATCTCTTCCACATTAAGACCTCGATAATCCACCAAAAATGTGGCTTCTGCCCTATTTAGCTTCTCCTTTATCTCCTCAACCAGCCTCTCCTTATCCTTTCTCTTCAATATATCACCTCCCCCTTCAATAATCCCCTCTCTACCCCTTCAAGAGATCCTTTACACTTCCAGGATCCACTTTTATACCAGGCCCCATGGTAGATGAAAGGGCAATACCTTTAAGATATGTGCCTTTGCTAGCAGGCGGTTTTAATCTAAGTATGGTGTCCAGAAATGTGGCTATATTTTGAAGCAGCTTTTCCTTTCCAAAAGAGACCTTACCCATAGGAGCATGGACTATACCACCCCTTTCCGCCCTAAAATCTATCTTTCCAGATTTCACCTCTTTTACCGCTTTTGCCACATCAAATGTAACTGTGCCTAACTTTGCATTGGGCATAAGACCACGAGGTCCCAAAATCCTTCCAAGCTTACTGACTGAACTCATCATATCAGGGGTTGCTATGGCCTTATCAAAATCAAGCCATCCCTGTTTAATCTTCTCGATATATTCATCAGATCCGGCATAGTCTGCCCCTGCATCCAATGCCTCTCTTTCCTTTTCACCTTTTGCAAATACAAGCACCTTTATCTTTTTCCCCACTCCATTGGGAAGCACAACCGTTCCTCTTACCATCTGATCTGAACGCCTGGGGTCAATTCCAAGCCTGAGTGCAATATCCACAGTCTCATCAAAACCTGCGGTAGCACAATCTAAGACCAGATCCATTGCCCCATCAAAATCATATCTCTTGAACCTATCCACCTTAGAAAGCACTTCTCTATATCTCTTACTCCTCTTTGCCATGATCCAATTCCCCTTATTTTATTACTATACCCATACTCTTTGCGGTTCCTTCAATTATCTTAATGGCAGTTTCCAGATCATATGCATTCAGATCCTCCATCTTTATCCTGGCAATCTCTTCAACCTGATTTCGGGTAACAGTGCCCACCTTCTCTTTGTTTGGTTGACTGGAGCCTTTTGCAATCTTTGCAGCCTGTTTAAGCAGAACAGAGGCAGGAGGAGTCTTGGTGATAAAGGTGAAGGATCTATCTGCATATATAGTAACCACCACAGGAATCACTACTCCCTGTTGATTCTGTGTCCTTGCATTAAATGTCTTACAAAATTCTGCGATATTTACTCCGTGTTGACCCAATGCAGGTCCAATCGGAGGAGATGGATTTGCCTGTCCACCTTTTACCTGAAGCTTTACCTTTGCAATAACCTTTTTTGCCATATCTAACTTCTCCTGGAATTAGATCTTATTTACCTGGATAAAATCCAGCTCAACCGGAGTTGACCTTCCAAAAATTGTAATTAAGACCTTTAGCTTTTCTCTATCTGGCTTAACCTCTTGAACGATCCCCTGAAAATTTGCAAATGGCCCGTCAATTACCCTTACCTCGTCACCCTCTTCAAAATTATACTTGGGTTTAGGTCTTTCCTGCCCCTCTTTCATCTGCTGGATTATTCTTTCTGCCTCTTCATCAGGTATGGGCGATGGTTTATTGCCAGCTCCTACAAATCCTGTAACCTTTGCTGTTGTTCTTACCGTATACCAGGTCTCATCAGTTAAGCACATCTGAATCAGGATATATCCAGGGTAAAACTTACGGGTGGAGGTCTTTTTCTGCCCCTTCTTTAATTCTATTACATGTTCAGTGGGAACCAATATCTGGCCAAAATATTTTTCCTGTCTTTCTGCCTTTATTCTTTCTTCCAGGCTCTTCTTTACCCTGTTTTCAAAGCCCGAATAGGTATGCACAATATACCACTTAAGCTCGATACCTTCCTTTCCTTCTCTCTTACCTTCCATGGGAATATAATCTTCTTTATCCGATAATATTTTTTATTATCTTAATAACCCCAAAATCTATGAGTCCTAAGAAAAATGCAACCACCAATACCAATAATATTACCATGGCAGTAGAGGCCAAAAGCTCTTTTCTTGTAGGCCACTTAACCTTATTTAACTCCAATCTGGCCTCTCTTAAAAACTGTACCCCTATTGACACATATCGCTTTATGGTTCTGTCAAAAAAAGAGCCCTTATCCAAATCCCTTTTAATCGGAATCGCTTTTTGCTGTAAGGAACTATCCTTTTCACCCGAAACACCTCCAATCACCATACTTCTATTATTTTGAGGCCTCTTCTTTCTCTTCTGCCTCTTTTTCCCACCCTTCTTTTTCATATCCACAGATTGCCTTTCAGACAAAATTGGCAGGCCAGGAGGGATTTGAACCCCCAACCCCCGGATTTGGAGTCCGGTGCTCTACCCGTTAGAGCTACTGGCCTGCAGATTAAGAATCACATATCTTTCATTAAAGCTCTCTATTTTATCTCCTTATGGAGAGTGTGTGTCCTGCAATAAGGGCAATATTTCTTAAATGCCAACTTTTCTGGCGTTCTCTTCTTATTCTTGGTTGAGGTATAATTTCTCCTTTTACACTTCTCACAGGCAAATGTGATAATATCTCTCATATCAGATCTGAAACCCCTTATTCCATAATTTCACTTACCACACCTGCACCCACAGTCTTACCACCTTCCC
>CAYTXJ010000067.1:0-11946 GCA_964440775.1 uncultured Desulfobacteraceae bacterium
AATCAGTAAATTTTTAACTACTAACTGTCAAACTTAGGTAATCATGCTATTAAATAATTTGAAAATAAAAGAGCTCTTATTTTCATTATGGTTATAAGATGTTTCTGTGGAAATGAATATGAAAGACTTTTCTAAAATGATATCCATAAATAGAGAAGGCAATGTAGTGTGGGATTAGGCGTGGGAAACGAAGCAGGGTCCAGATAAGGGTTTTCCAAAAGTAGATTCGTTCTGTGCCTTTTATTCCTAACTCCCACACAGATTGTATAAATGCCTTAATATAGCAGAGCTGTAGTTTATAAACTCTAAAATCTGGCATCTTATAATTTACTAAAAAGTTTTTTACTCTGGTATAATAAGCAGAGGGAGAATATATATTTTCTATTATATATCTGTATCCCTTTAAGAGCCTATCGTATCCCATCTTTGGGATAAAATTTATTGAAAAATCTGTGTTATCTCCACTTACATCTCCTACAATTCTACCCTGCCTCTTGAGTCTATTATAAAGTCTTGTCTTTTTAGGGGCATTGAGTAACCCCACCATAGCTGTTACAATTCCACTCTTTTGGATAAATTCAACCTGTCTTTTAAATATTGTAGGAGGATCATTATCAAATCCCACTATAAATCCTCCCAATACCTGAAGCCCCTTCATCTGCATCTTTCTGACATAGCTCAATAGATCTCTCTTCAGATTTTGAGTCTTGTTACACTCTGAAAGGCTCATTTCTTCAGGACTTTCAATTCCAACAAATACACTATCAAAACCAGCTTTTACCATAAGCTTCATAAGCTCTTCATCGTCTGCAAGGTTTATGGATGCCTCTGTTAAAAAAGAGAATGGATAATTCCTTTCTCTCATCCATCTAATTAGATGAGGTAAAAGATCTGTCTTTAATCTATGTGGTTTTCCTATAAAATTATCATCCACAAAAAATACAATACCTCTCCATCCCATATTATAGAGACAATCAAGTTCACTTAGAATTTGAGAATAGGCCTTTGCTCTCGGCCTTCTGCCATTTAATATCCTTATATTGCAAAAGTCACAATTAAAAGGACAACCTCTACAATACTGAATACTCATAGCAGCATATTTTTTAAGATCTATAAGATCCCACTTGGGAATAGGAGAAAGAGTGATATCTGGAAAGATTTCGGATTTATAGATCTTTTTAAGATTTCCATCTTTAAGGTCCTTTAAGAATAGAGGAAGAGAACTCTCTGCTTCCTGCATTATAATATGATCTACATGGTGATAATAGTCTTCAGGGGAGATTGTAAAAAGTGGGCCTCCTGCAACTATCCTTTTTCTGTGGCGCTTAGCCCTTCTTATTACTTCTTTAACAGAAGATTTTTGGATCTCCATAGCACTTATAAAAATATAGTCAGCCCATTGGAGATCTTCATCCTTCAGGTTTTCCACATTCATATCAATTAACCTTAACTTCCAGTCTTTGGGTAGAAGTGCCGCAACTGTCAATAGCCCCAATGGAGGAAATGCCGCCTTTTTTGAGATAAATTTGAGGGCATATTTAAAACTCCAGAAAGTGGGTGGATATGCAGGATAAACTAAAAGGATTTTAGATTGTCTATTAATCTTTTGAGAGCTTTGCATAACCCCTTTTTACACTGGGGGTTATACCCCCAGACCCCCAAAAATTAACTTATAATAACCTATAATTACAGCTTTTTTATGAGAGCTTTGAAAAATTCAAAGCTCTCCTTTTAATTCCTTAATCTATTGATCTAGGTTATTATATACAAAAGTCTTACAAGATCAAGATATTTTAGGAATTATTACCGTAAGAGTAAAATATAGTCAAAGGCAAAAGATAGATAAAAAGATGAGAGACGATAATAAAAGTGAGTAAAATGGGGAACTTGGTCTACAGGCTGGCTGACATTTAAGTCCGTTATTTGAATGTATTTTCTTGAGCTATTGCCTACAGGGCCTCTACAAAGATCTTTTCTGCCATACCACGGCCAAGGCTGACTTCGTATTGATCATCAACTTTGGCATAGACTACCTTACCAAGACGTTTTGGTGCCTCTGAAGTTACCTCTCTTTTTACTATTGTAATAGTTGAACCAGGTTCAATATCTACCTCTTTCAGCCTTTGCCCCATATGAGTTCCTCCCAATATATCTATAACCTCACCACTTTCTCCGGCATTTAAATGGTTTAATTGCAATATTTCCCTATCCTTTTTTACAAAGACCTTAGATACCTCCCCACTTCCCAGATCAAATTCCATCTCCCCAACCTTTAGAGTAAATACCTCTTCAGGCAAATGTTCTAACATAATTATTTCTTCCCCTTCAGATATTCCAAGATTTTTAAATAACCCCTCTTTTTCCTTCCCGACACTTATACCCTTAACGACACCCTTTTCATTTGCCTCTAGTCTTAAAAGAGTAGTTGCAATTCCCTGCTTATCTACAATCACCTTATCTGCCATTCCCTGTCCCAAGATCAAACTTCTTTCTCCTACCTTAATGTGCAAGGGGCCACGGTGCTCATGAAAGACATGCTCAGATTGGATTGTAAGGACTGTCCCTTCTCTTACACCCAAATCTTCTAAATAGCCTCTGGTTGTAGCCCCTGCTTCAATCTTTTCAACTCTTACCTTTTGCCCTTTCTCTAATCTCCCAATTATCTCTGCTAATGCCTCCATCCTGACCCCCTCTTTTATCTCTTATTTATGACCTTTTCACCCGCTCTATCTTACCTGCTAAGGAAACCTTTCCTCATTCTACATAGTGAAAAATTTATGTGGTGCAGAAGAGTTCCTTATTCACTTACTATAATCTTTTGGGCTACTCCCCAGCCAAGGGCAAGTCTTGTATCCTTGACCGAGATTCTAATAGGACCTGCGTGGGTATTACTAAGCACCTTTATGGTAACCCCAGGAACAAGCCCTATGCTAAAGAGTCTTGACTGTAGACCCCTGCCTGCATTTATTAATACTACCGTAACCTCTTTGCCAGGATCTACCTTACCAAGTGGAATCAGCCTATTATCTTTAGTATCATGCACCATGAAAATCCTTTTTTAAGGAATTAAAAGTAATTTTAATTATTATATAATAATATTTGTTCTTCTCACACCAAAAAATATAGCTCAAAGACTTCCCAGGTTCAACCCTCTATATATACCATGTCTCCACACAATTGACAAAGAGCCATAATTTTCTTGATATTTTTTTTACCTTATATAAATTTTTATAGTTAATGAAAAGATTGGTGCCAGAATGGATAGAGGAAATCCCGTCTTATGTGCCTGGCAAATCTTTAGAAGAGCTCCAAAGGGAATCTGGAATTAGAGAATCCATAAAACTTGCATCTAATGAAAACCCATTAGGGTCATCACCCTTAGCGATTAGAAAGATCAAAGAATACTTGGGAAATCTTAACAGATACCCAGATAGTGACTGTAAGATCTTAAAAGAGGAATTGTCATCCAGACTTGGCATTTCAAAAGAAGAGATCATTATTGGAAACGGTTCAGATGAGATAATTGAGCTTGCAATAAAGACGCTTCTTAGGCCACACCAAGCGGTAATTATTCCTGAACCTGGCTTTTTGATGTATGAAAGGGTCTCTCTTAGTATGGGTGCCAGGATAAAAAAGGTGCCTTTAAGGGAATTTAACATTGACTTAGAGAGGATCTTAAAGCTTATAGACAGCGATACAAAGATAATATTCCTTAACAATCCCCATAATCCCACAGGATCGGCAATTAAATTTGACTCCTTGGTGGAATTTATAGATCAGATACCGCGAGATATAATAGTTGTAATTGATGAAGCATATATTGAATTTGTGGATGATCCTGAAATAAGAACTGCAATAGAGCTTCTCAAAAAATCTACCAATCTGATAGTTATCCGAACATTTTCCAAACTCTATGGCCTTGCGGGCCTAAGGATAGGATATGGAATTGGAGCTTCAAAACTTATCCATTTTATGAATAGGGTCAGACAACCCTTCAATGTAAACACATTGGGACAGGTAGCAGCGACTGCAGCACTAAAGGATAGAGATTTCATAGATGCAACCCTTAGATTGGTCTCTAAGGGAAAGGAATATATCTACTCTGAACTTAAGAGACTAAGGCTCAATTATATCCCTTCCCATACCAACTTTATCCTTATAGAGACACCTCTGAATGCAAAGGATCTCTATGCCCAGATGCTAAAAGAGGGAGTAATAATAAGGCCTATGGATGGATTTGGTCTTCCTAAGTATATAAGGGTAAATGTGGGGCTGATGGAGGAAAATAGAAAATTTATCAGTGCCTTGGAGAAGTCCCTCAGAGGAAAGAAATGAAATATAACTCTATAATAACAATAGATGGACCTGCTGGATCAGGAAAGAGCACTATTGCAAGACTCCTTGCTAAAAGACTGGGGTTTACCTATCTGGATACAGGAGCCCTATACCGTGCTGTTGCTTATGAAATAAAAGATAAGGGAATTGATATAAAGGACAGAAAAAGACTATATGAGATTGTAAAGAATATGGATCTTATGTTTGAATATGATAAGGATGACACCCTTATCTATGTAAATGGTATAGAGGTAAGTGAGCAGCTAAGAACCCCTGAGATGGATATGTTATCATCTCGCATATCTAAAATAAAAGAGGTAAGAGAGGCACTGCTTGAACTTCAAAGAAAATTGGCAGAGAAAGGAAAGGTGATAGCAGAGGGAAGGGATATGGGAACCGTGGTATTTCCCCGTGCAAAGATTAAATTTTTTCTCACTGCCACCCTAAAAGAGAGGGCAAAAAGAAGATATATACAATTAAAAGAAAAGGGAGTGGATGTGGAATTTAAAAAGATTATGAAGGATCTAAAGAGGCGTGATGAACAGGACACCTCAAGAGCCATTGCCCCCCTTAGAGCTGCAAAAGATGCGATTATAATAGATACCACGGAGCTTGGGGTTCAAGAGGTGCTTGAGAGGCTAATTTTTAAGATAAAAGAAGTTGAATTATAAGATTTATTCTGATAATAGAGACTCTATCTTTTAAAATTTCAATAGGGGGAAAGGGTTTAAATGAATGAGATAATATCAAATGAATCAACAACACAAGAGATTACTCATGAAGATTCCAATGAATTTAGTGATGATCCCTTTGCGGAGTTATACGAGAAGAGTCTTAAATCCATAAGACAGGGGGAACTGCTTAAAGGTGAAGTGGTAAAGATAGGGAAAGACTGTGTAATAGTGGATATTGGTTATAAATCAGAAGGCTATATACCATTGGATGAATTTATCAACTCTGATGGAGATCTACCTATAAAAGTAGGTGAGAGCATTGAGGTAGTAGTGGAAAAGGCGGATGAGGAAGACGGAGATATATTGCTTTCATATGATAAGGCTTTGAAGATCAAGATGTGGGAAAAGATAAAGAGGATGCATCAGGAAAATGAATACATTAAAGGTAAGATAGTTGCCAGGGTTAAAGGAGGAATGACAGTGGATCTAGGAGGATTAAAGGCATTTCTTCCAGGCTCCCATATTGATCTTAAGCCTGTAAGGAATTTTGACTCTTGGGTGGGGGCGAAACACTCTTTTAAGATACTCAAATACAATCTTAAAAACGGAAATATTGTGGTATCTCGAAGGGCTATTTTAGAGGAAGAAAGAGAAAGAAAGAAGAAGAGACTACTGGATACGCTTAAAGAGGGGCTTGTGTTAAAAGGGGTGGTAAAAAATATAACAGACTATGGACTATTTATAGACCTAGGAGGGCTTGATGGATTAGTGCATATTACTGATATGTCATGGGGTAGAGTTAAACATCCTTCTGAAAATTACAGGGTGGGAGATAAGATAAAAGTAAAGGTGCTTCATTTTGACAGAAAGAAAGAGAGGGTATCCTTAGGAATAAAACAGCTTACCCCTAATCCTTGGAATAGTGCTGCTGAAAGATACTCCATAGGTAAGAGGGTTAAAGGAAAGGTTGTAAGTATCGCTGATTATGGTGCATTTGTGGAATTAGAAGAAGGAATAGAGGGGCTGATCCATATATCCGAGCTCTCTTGGTCTAAGAAGATTAAACATCCTTCACAAGTGGTTAAGATAGGAGATATCGTTGAGACGGTGGTATTGAATATAGAGCCTGAAAAGAAGCGTATATCCTTGGGGTTAAAACAGGTTCAGCCCAACCCTTGGGATATTGTCTCTGAAAAATATCCTGTAGGCACTGTTATTGAAGGAAGAATAAAGAATATTACAGACTTTGGCCTATTTATAGGCATAGATGAAGGAATTGATGGATTGGTTCATGTATCAGACATCTCTTGGACAAAGAGGATAAACCACCCCGCAGATCTATACAGAAAGGGACAAGATGTTCAGGCAGTGGTGTTAAATATAGATAAGGAAAATGAGAGATTTTCCCTTGGAATTAAACAGCTCTTACCTGATCCCTGGGAGAGTGTTCCTGAAAGATATCCGGTGGGTAGCAGAGTAACGGGCACAATTACAAATATTACAGATTTTGGTATATTCTTAGAGCTTGAAGAGGGAATAGAGGGGCTGATTCATATATCCGAAATCCCTAAGCAGACCCCTGGAAATCCGGCAACTCAATATAATGTGGGGGATGTTATTGACGCAAAGGTCATTAATGTATCAAAGGAAAAGAAGAAAATAGGTCTTTCCATTAAAAAACTTCATGAGCAGGAAGAAAAGAGTGAAATCAGAAGCTATATGCGAAAGAATAAAAACGAGGTTACATCCAATCTGGGTGAGATTCTAAAGAAATCTTTTAAATTTGAATGTAAAGGGTAAAAACTCTCCTAATGAAAACAAGGGCAAAGACTATTGTCTGGGCCTTAGGTATCCTTGTAGGTGCAATAATAGTATTAAGTGTATCTGCCTATCTCATATTAGCTATATTTGAAACTGACTTCCATATTCAGGACAAAATCGGTGTCATACCCATTAAAGGCCCTATAGTTAGTTCTGAACCCATAATCTCTCAGCTTGTTAATTTTAAAAAAGACAAAAGCATTAAGGCCATAATTCTGAGGATAAATTCACCAGGAGGAGGTGTAGGCCCTTCTCAAGAGATTTATAGGGAGGTAATTAAGACAAGAGAGGAAAAAAGGGTGATCGCATCCTTAGGGGGCATTGCTGCATCTGGGGCGTATTATATTGCCTCTGCAGCAGATAAGATTATTGCAAATCCTGGAACTATCACAGGAAGTATTGGGGTTGTGGTTAACTTTCTTCAGCTCCATGAACTCTTTAAAAAGTTGGGGATAGGTTTTGAAGTGATTACTAGTGGTGAATTTAAAAGTATGGGATCTCCATATAGGAGACTGACCGATAAGGAAAGAGATCTCATTAAAAATCTTGTATATGAAATAAAAGAGCAATTTATAGCAGATGTGGCAAAGGGGAGAAATCTTCCTATTGAAGATGTGGCAAAGATTGCAGATGGTAGGATATTTACCGGATCTCAGGCAAAAAGATTGAAGCTATTGGATGAGCTTGGAAATTTTCAAGACGCTGTAGAGATTGCCAAAAAGCTGGTGGGTATAAAAAAAGAGGTCAGCTTAGTGTATCCCCCCCAAAAAAGATTCAGACTGCTGGATCTTATACTTGGAAGATATAGAGACAGAGTTAAAGAGATCATTGAAGGCACGCTAAACTCTCCTTTTCAGTATCGCTGGAATCCTATTCCCTATCCATAAAAGATGCTCACATCCCCTTTTCCTTCTCTCAAAACCTGAGGAATATCATTCACCAAAGATATTACACTGGATGGGGTGGGTATAATTATTCCTCCATCTATGACCATATCGATATATCCCTTATATGCCTCCTCTATCTCATAAGGGGTTTCATAATCAGCACTGCTACTTATGATGGGCATACTCAGTTCTTTTACTATGGCTCTGCAGATATTATTATCTGGGATCCTTATACCTATCTCCTTTCTCTTGGTAAGCATTATCTTTGGAACCAGTTTTGTGGCCTCTAATATAAAGGTATATGGTCCAGGTAATAGCCTCTTCATTGTCTTATATGCATAGTTAGATACCTTTGCATATCTGCTGATCTCATGGAGATCATCACATAATATAGAAAAGGGCTTATTTTTAGGCCTATCTTTTATCCTCCTTATAATCTCTATTCCCTTTTTATTCTGAATTGCACATCCAATGCCATAAAATGTATCAGTGGGATATGCAATTACACCTCCCTCTTTGAGTATCTGACATGCCCTTCTTATCAATCGCCTTTGTGGATTTTGTGAATTTATATCTATTATCATACAGTCTTTTTATATTGATTATTCTTCCATATTCAAGAATAATTCCTGAAACTGAGGGTCTTAAGATGGATCTATTTAATATATTCTCCATATTCTCCTTTTTATTTGGCCTTTCTCTTGGAAGCTTTTTAAATGTCTGCATCTACCGCATCCCACGAGATATATCTATCCTGAACCCTCCCTCACACTGCCCAGACTGTAAAAACAGGATAAGATGGTATGATAATATTCCTCTGCTCAGTTATGCACTTTTAAGAGGAAGATGCAGAGATTGCAAAGCTTATATTTCCATACGCTATCCAGTTGTAGAACTCCTAGAAGGGACCTTTAGTCTTTCCCTGTTTCTTCGCTTTGGCATTAGTATCTATTATCCTCTATATCTCTATTTTGTATCAGCCCTTATAGTGATAACCTTTATTGATCTTGATTTTCAGATAATACCAGATATCCTTTCTATTTCAGGAATAATATTAGGCCTTTTATCTTCTCTCTTCTTTTTCAAACACCTATCTTGGCATTCATCTCTGCTTGGCATCCTCTTTGGGGGTGGTGGACTGTTCTTAGTGGCAACGGCATATGAACTTCTCACCAAGACTCAGGGAATGGGTGGAGGAGATATTAAGCTCTTTGCCATGATAGGTGCATGGATGGGATGGAGACCTCTTCCCTTCATAATATTAATTGCCTCAATCCTGGGACTCATCGTGGCAATCATATATCTTTTAGCTGAAAAGAGGGGATTCAGGACCCGTATTCCCTTTGGGCCCTTTTTATCAATAGGTGCGATCCTGTATCTCTTCTTTGAAAGACAATTGATCTTTTTCTATCTTAACCTTATCCATCTACTCTGATTACCTCTATCATATCATCTCTTCTTGTTGCAATAAGAGCAAATCTAAATAGATCCATCTGAAGGCAGATCAAAGGATCTTCAGGTGGAAGATAAGGCCTTTTCCTCTTTAAAAACTTCTGCGCACTCTCTCTATATATCACTTCCTTTAATGTCTCAATATGATCGTATCTTCCTTCCCCTCTTAAGAGATATTCCATATAGTCCCCGCATCTTTCATCCTCAAAGGATTGAGACTTACCCCTCTCACCCATACTCACTATGGTAACCTTTTGAGGAGCCTTCTTTTTAATATATTCACATGTGGCCTTGGAAATGACAAAGCTTCCAAGCAGCACTTCATCAGCACCTTTTATCGCTTCACTTACACCCTGAACTCCTGCAGTGGTTCGATGGATAACAGTTTTTCCATAAAAGAAATCTTTTCCTCTCTTAATGATCTCTGATGGGGAATTACCCATATCTCCCTCTTCAATTGGAACCTCATCCACCTCTCCAACTAAGATATATGAAGGATTTAAATTCTTCATCCTTATGGCACGCCCTGTATCAGGCTCAAGTATCACCCTCTTTGAACCAAAATAAAAAAACAGCGGAACAGATGTAAATGCCCTAAATACATCTATTATAACAACTATCCCTTCAGCCTTTCTTGCACCCTGAATCAGGCTCTTTCTTATAATCTCCATCTATTTCACCCTTCTAAGGACAAGAAATTTTCAATTATTCTACATAGCACCACCAGTTCCTTAACACCTATCCTTTCATCCGGGCAATGGCATATATCAAGTCTTCCTGCACCAAATATAACCGATGGTATTCCTTTTTTAAATAGATTTGCTGCATCTGTCCATGCGGGCATAGATGTAAATTCCACTTTAATCTCCTTTTTAACCGCCTCAGAGAGCCTCTCTACCACCTTTTCTTTTTTAGATATTGCATATGGCATATCCATATATTCAATCTCATAGCTTATCTGATATTTATCTTTTAGCTCTTCAAAGACCTGAAAGACCTCTCTTTTATGGTGTGCCTCAAATATGGGTATATCAAGTTCAGCCTTACAGATTGGGGCAACCACTTGGCAGTCAATCCCACCCCTTATCTTACCGATATTGATACCTGAGTATTTAAAATCCTCTGATCTTTCCTGAAGAAATGAAAGATCTTTAACTCTCTTATAGACCCTGTAAAAGATCTCAATGGCATTTTTGCCTCTTCCTGGAACCGCACCATGTGCGCACCTGCCTCTACATTCAATCAATAGCTCAATACTTCCTGCCTGTCTTGTTGCAATCTTAAGATCAGTAGGTTCCAAAACCACTGCTCCTCTAAAATTAATGGGAGGAGAGAAATTCAGCGACCCTCTTCCTTCTTCCTCTTCATCTATAAAAAAGGCAATGGCACAGGGAAGATCTCTTCTGTTTTTAACCGCAACAAGAAGGGATGCGATCTGCCCCTTTGTATCAACTGCTCCTCTGCCCCAGATAGTTTCTCCTTCAACCTTTGCCCTATATGCATGGGGATGCCCCCATCTGGGCACGGTATCTACATGGGTTGAGATAAGAAATTCAGGATTCCCTCTTATCCCAATAAGATTATATCTATCCCCCATTACAATCTCTTTTTTGATCTCAAATCCACAATCTCTAAGATACCTTAAAAGAAAATCTAAGATCTCCTTCTCTTTTCCACTTGAACTCTTAAAGGAGATGAGCCTTAAAAGTATCTCCTTTATCTCTCTTCCCTTATCATCCTGATCCATATCCCCACCTTTCCTGTCTCAACAAAGCCATATCTCTTGTAAAACCTAATTGCCCTATGATTTTCTTCACCTACCCAGAGCCCAACAATCCTTCCCTTAAACAAATTAAGTAATGCCTCAAGTAGCCTATCTGAAACCTCCTTTCCCTTAAAAGAGCTCCTTACTACTAACTCATGTATCTCACTTATATCACCATATCTGGAATCATTCCATCTCTTAGAACCTGCTATAAATCCAGCTCTCTTTCCATCCACATATCCTACAAAAAAGCTAAAGGGATCCGCCTTATAGAGCCACTTAATATAGGATCTGATATCCCTTCTCTTTTTGTAATGGTATCTTTCCAGATCCCTATATCCATCGCTATAGATCTGAATCAGTTCTAAAAGCGCCTTATTAAAATCCTCTTCCCTGAGTCTCAGGATATCAATCTTCATAGAGGACATAATTTTTAAAATCATTTGACAAAGATACTACTATCTTTTAATTTTTTAAATAGTATGTGAAAAGAAAGTGTCTCTTACAAAGGTTGATTTCACTACAAGGGATGCAGTAAGGATATTAAGACGATTAGGCTTTGATACAATAGAAGGAACTAAAAGAGAGAAAAGATTGTCTTCTTTTGCAGGAATTCTGTCTCTTGGAGGAAATAGTGTAAAAGAGAGCGGAGTGTGGTATGAGTAAAATCGTGGTAGATACCAATGTAATTATACTTCCTTTATTTATCTAAATGCTAATATATTATTGTCTTTGTCATTTTATGTGGTTATTTTTAATCAGTGCAGATAGATGCTCTTCTTGGTCATTGCCAGGTGTCCACGCAGGGGCGACGAAGCAATCTCAAAGATCTGCTAAGGCCAACAGACCAGAAAAACCAAAGAAACAAGAGAAGCAAGAAAACCCATATAGAGATGGCTTCGCTCACTCCGTTCGCTCGTAATGACATTTTGTTTTGGCAGAAGGTTACTCCATCCCCCCCGTGAAATATGGCTTCGCTATTTCACGGGGCACAGAAGACGGAACCCCACAT
>CAYTXJ010000068.1:0-11569 GCA_964440775.1 uncultured Desulfobacteraceae bacterium
TTTATTTAGATGTGCAATCCAAAAATCAGTAAATTTTTAACTACTAACTGTCAAACTTAAGATCAATATTTTTAATTTTTTTCAAAAAATTTTTAAAGCCATGTCCCTTATTGAAGCTCAGTTTACATAATAAAAGAAAATCAAAAATTTTGAGGAGAAGCAGCCAAAAGCCAGTAGATAAGCATACTAAGACCTATATAGGTTGGACGCGGGATAAGCTTAGGGGTAGTAAATAGACATATGAAGGGGTAAGAGACCTTGAATTTTTCAAAGGTCTCCCTCAAAAGCTGTAAATGAAATATGTCATTGCTAAGGTTCTGCTGGAAGCTGAAACAATCTCACGTTGCCACGGCCTTTGGCCTCGCAATAATATTAAAAAGACTCGCAATGCCAGGAGGTCTGGCTCTGACACAGAGGGTCATCCGACTTAAGTGAGGGTATAACCCCAGCGTAACTGAAGGATAGGCAAAGCTCTCGAGACAATAGGCTCTCTGAGAAATGGCGAGAGCACAAGAAAAGTCAAAGGATATATTACAGGTGGAGAGACAAATCTTTAGAGGAGGCAAGTAAAATCAAGATTGATTTTTAAATATAAAAATTATATAAATAGTATATGAATTTTGAATATGATATCAATAAAAGCAGATCAAATAAAACCAAACATGGAATAGACTCTGAAGAGGCAAAGGAACTTTTTAATGACCCATTTATGATTGAAATCCCTGCAAGGACAGTAGGTGAGAAAAGGTATCTTGTTGTGGGGAATATAGGCACAAAGCATTGGTCAGCAATAATAACTTATAGGGGAGAGAAAATCAGGATAATCTCTGTAAGGAGATCAAGAAAGGAGGAGGTGGCTCTTTATGAAAGCTATAAAGAGTGAGGAGTTTGATAAGAGATTTGAAAGGGAAGAGTCTATAATTGATTATCTTGAGCTTAACAAGGCCAGAAGACCCAACCTAAAGACAAAGAGAGTGAATGTAGATTTCCCAATTTGGATTGTCAATGCCCTTGACAGAGAGGCAATGAGGCTTGGTCTTACCCGCCAGGCACTAATTAAGCTATGGATTGCGGAACGCCTTGAAAAAGGTTAAATAAGAATATGATTTATAAGATTTCTTCTGGGGTCTTACGGCGGGAGTGTCCACCCCATTGTGTAAAAAATTTAGTTATGTAAAGATCAATGTTTAATTTTTAACTATATAAAACGGCAGACCATGCTTGATGAGCTGGAGGCTCAGATTGTAGCGCTTTATGCTAAGGGTATGAGTACCAGAGACATTCAGGAGCTACTTTCTGAGATGTATGGTTTTGAGATAAGTGCATCTTTAATTTCTAAGATTACGGATAGGATCTTACCGAAGCTCTCTGAGTGGCAGAAGAGGCCATTGAAGGAGAGGTATCTTTTGCTCTGGATTGACTGTATTTTTTATAAGATTCGGGAAGAAGGTCAGGTAAAGAATAAAAAGTCAATATTGTTTGATCAAGGCCCAAATGCTAACTGGTATGAAGTATTAAGGTTTTTAGAAGCTCCTTTGCATTGTATGAGCTCCTAACAAATGGGCCACTTGAAACACTTATAAAGCCTAACTCTAAGGCATATCTCTTCCACTCTTCAAACTCATAAGGTAAGATATATCTTTCAACCTTTATATGCATTTTAGTAGGTTGTAGATATTGCCCTAAGGTCAGCACTTCACAGCCAGCATCTATAAGATCTTCTAAGACCTTCTTTACATCATCCTCTCTTTCCCCAAGTCCGAGCATAAGCCCTGATTTGGTATGAGTCGTAGGGCTAAGAGATCTGATCTGTCTTAAAAGATTAAGCGATCTATTATAATCTGCCCCTGGTCTTACCCTTGGATAGAGTCTTGGAACGGTTTCAAGATTGTGATTTATAATATCTGGCCCAGCATCTAAAACAGTGGATATGGACTCTGTTGAGCCTCTAAAATCGGGGATCAACACTTCAACAGTGGTATTAGGGTTTATTTCTCTAATCTTACCTATGGTCTTTGCAAAATGGCTGGCTCCACCATCAGGTAGATCATCACGTGTTACAGATGTTATTACCACATGCTCTAAACCCATATCTCTTACTGCCTCTGCAACAAGAATGGGTTCCTGAGGGTCTGGTACTTTTGGTTTTCCATGTCTTACTGCACAGAATCTGCAATTACGTGTGCAGTATCTTCCCAGGATTAAATAGGTGGCCGTCTTTTTTGAAAAGCATTCATATATATTGGGACAAAGGGCCTCTTCACAAATAGTATGCAGACCTTTTCTTTTAATCATCTTTTGAACTTCAAGATATCTATCATCTAAAGTAATCTTTTTATTAAGCCAGGAAGGACGCCTTAAAGTCTCCATTATGCCCTCTCCGTTTTAACCTTTCTTTTAAGCTATCAATGTGAACCTCTTTTAAAGAGATATTAAAAATCTTTTCTAATGCGATCTTTGTAACCTTATAGACCTCGTCCATCTCTACCTCTCTGCCCAAGACCTCTCTAATAGATGTCATTCTAATGCCTTTTAGCCCACATGGATCTATCCAGCTGAATGGCTCAAGGGGATTGTTTATATTAAGTGCAAATCCATGAAAGCTTATCCCGGCCTTAATTGCTATACCAATACTACCAAGTTTCCTGTCACCAAGCCAGATTCCTCTACCTAAGGGATTTCTATGGGGATAGATCCCATATGTTGATGCAACATAAATCATAACCTCTTCAAGAGCATCCACAAACTCTCTCACCCCTAAATGGGCTCTTTTAATGTCTATTATGGGATAACAGATTAGCTGACCAGGGCCATGATATGTGATATCCCCCCCCCTCTCAATATGGTATATGGGAATATTCTTTGAAGATAAAAAAGTAGAAGATACCAAAATATGATTGGAAGAGCCCCTCTTTCCGATGGTAAAGACCGGAGGATGCTCTAAAAAGAGAAAGAGATCACTATCTATAATACGTTCTGACTTTGCCATAACAAGGCTACGCTGAAATTCCCAAACACTTAGATAATCTCTTAGTCCTAAATTCAGCAAAAGGGCCCACTTCATTAAACACGCCCTCTTTTATTTTATTCTTGACATCCTCATTTTAATTACAGTAAACAAAATTAACAAATATGCAATAAAAAATGAATAAATCTGACTTAGCAAGAAGAATTGGATTAAAGATAAGGGAATTGAGAGAAGGTGCGGGCCTCACCCAGAGGAAGCTGGCCTCAGTAAGTGGTCTTTCCCCTTCCATGTTATCCCGCATAGAGAATGGACTGACCATTCCTTCAATTACAACGCTTCAGGTGATTGCAGATACATTAAAGGCAGATATCGGTTACTTCTTTCAGGCAGGAGGAGAAAAGGAATTCCTGATTACTGTTCCTAGAAATCGGAGAAAGATTATATCTCGTTCAGGTACTAATCAGAATGTGGCGTATGAGCTTGAGCTTCTTGCAAGTGGAATGCAAAACCCCTTTATGGAACCTGCTATTGTTACCTATGTCGGAAGAGATGAGGAGGTGGAGTTCAGAGTGCATGATGGGCAGGAGTTTATGTATGTGCTTGAAGGCACTGTAAAGCTAACGCTGGGATCTCAGGAATTTATACTTAAACCTGGATGTGCGGCATACTGGAATGGAAATGTTCCGCATAAGGGAGTGTCTGTGGGAGATAGGCCTGCAAGGGCATTGCATGTCCACCTGATTCCAGGCAGGTGGACAGGCACATTTCAATATGAAGATATAACTTGGAAAAAGGAGGGTAAAAAATGAAAGGAAAAGTTAAGGTATTTTGGGTTACTATTCTATGTATATCCATAATCTTCTTAGGAATAACCCCCTTATGGGCAGCCAAGTTCAAAAAGGAATATAAGATGACCGTGAACGTTACTTCTGCCTTTTACTGGGGTAAAGGGGCGATCAAGTTCTGTGAGCTTGTTAAAGAAAAGACAAACGGACAGATTAAGATAAAGCCCTATTGGAGAAGTGCACTGCTTAAGGGTGCCCAGCTAAAGTCTGCACAGATGGTTGCAAATGGGGTGATTGACTGTGCGATGGAGTCCACAATTAATTTCTCACCAGTCGTCACTGAGGCCAATCTGTTTTCACTACCATTTTTCATTAATACATTTGAAAACTTAGATAAGATTGAATATGGAAGTGCAGGAGATGCCATATTTAAGGCAATGGAAAGAAAGGGAATAGTGGGCCTGGCATGGGCTGAAAACGGATTTAGACAGGTCACCAACAGCAAGAGACCTATCCGAAGGCCTGAAGATCTCAGAGGCCTTAAGATCAGGGTTGTGGGAAGCCCAATATTTATTGATATTTTTAGAAAGCTGGGGGCTGATCCAGTTAATATGAACTGGGCAGACGCAGTAACCGCTTTTCAGCAGGGTGTAGTGGATGGTCAGGAAAATCCTGTGGGTGTCTTGGTGCCTGTAAAGATCTGGCTGTATCATAAATATGTTACATTCTGGAACTACTTGGTGGATCCCGTGGTCTTTTATTGGGGTAAGAGGCAGTGGAAGGCATTCCCAGATAATATAAAAAAGGCCATAAAGGAGGCGGCAGTTGAAGCGGCCCGTTTTGAAAAGGCACTCTGTAGAGCAGGACTTGATGGTGATAAGTCAATAAATATCCTTAAAAATGAATTTAATTATACCATGAAGATCCCTCAGCCCATTGAGTATATGAAAAGCAAAGGAATGACAGTGATATTCCTGACTGATGAGGAAAGGAATGCATTTATAGATGCGACCAGATCATTATATGAGAAATGGGTGCCAAAGATAGGGAAGGATCTGGTAGAGAAGGCGAGAGCCGATATGAAAAGATAATCAATATATGTGATATGCTTATGGGAGAGGATAAAAGACAAATCAGATCTGAGTACTGGATCGCGGCCATATTGCTCTTTACCATGGCATCTATTGCCTTTATAAATGTGCTCAGCAGATATATCTTCCATTTTTCATTTGCTGCTACCGAAGAGATCACTATAAATCTCTTTGTATGGCTTACAGTGGTCGGATCTGGGATCGCATTTGAAAGAGGAAGTCAGCTCGGTATGGTGACTCTGTTTAATATCTTTCCAAAGGGGATAAAAAAGGCGGTGATTATTTTCAGTTCATTGCTGAGCGCGCTACTATTTATTTTTGTAGATATCTTTATGATAAAGTCCATATACAATGAGGTCACACTGTTTAAGGCGACTTCAGCTGCCCTTGGAATCCCTGTATGGATCTATTATGCAGGTGTCCCTGTGTTTTCCGTCTATGTATTCTTTGGAATATACAGGGACGCATCTGCAAGGCTTTCAGATCTTGAAAAGAAGAAGGGGAAATCTTAATGGATGCGCTCCTTATAACTCTGCTCTTCTTTCTTTTAATGGCATTGGGGGTGCCGATTGGGACATCTCTTGGAATATCCGCAGTTGCCACTATCATCCAGTTTGATCTAGGAATAGGTATGCTGGGAGTTAATTTTTCAACCGGGATTGCAAAATTTCCCCTTCTTGCCATCCCCTTTTTTGTGCTTGCAGGAGTGATACTGGATAAGGCAGGTCTTGCTGCCACCATTGCACATTTCTTTGAACTTGTGGTTGGAAAGATGGTTGGTGGACTTGCTATTGTAGCAGTTCTGACCTGCATGTTTTGGGGAGCCCTTTCAGGTTCAGGGCCTGCAACCACTGCCGCAGTGGGTCTAATTCTTCTTACCCCCATGATTAAGCAGGGATATGATAAGTATTTTGCAGGAGCAACCATAGCAAACTCATCTGATCTTTCAATTGTTATTCCCCCCAGCATCGCATTTATCATATATGGAGATATAACCAGTGTATCCATAAGTGCGCTATTTGTTGCTGGAATCATTCCAGGGCTTCTTACAGGTGCAGGAACCGTGCTTGTGGCATATCTAATATCTAAGAAAAGGGGATACAGGGGGCTTGAAAGAAGAGGATCTTTAAAGGAGATCCTTATATCTTTAAGGAGATCCATATGGGCGATTCTTGCACCTGTAATAATTCTGGGCGGAATATATGCAGGGATATTTACTCCCACTGAGGCGGCGGTAGTTGCGGTATTTTATAGCCTTTTTGTGGCAATCTTTGTCTATCATTCCATCACATGGAAGGATATGATCTTTATATTGGTAGATGCCACAGTAACCACATCGGTGATAATGTTTATTGTGGTGTTTGCAGGAATATTTACATGGGCAGCGTCAGTTATAGGCATTGTAGATATGGCCGCAAACTTTGTAATCAGGATCTCTCCCAATGCAGTTGTTATGATTGTGCTTGTAAATCTCCTGCTTCTGGCCTTGGGCATGATAATTGATGCCATCTCCATCTCATATATAGTTATGCCTATACTTATCCCTGTGCTTGCCTCTTTTAATATAGATCCCCTCTGGTATGGGGTGATCTTTGTATCTGCACTTGCAATTGGTCAGGCAACCCCACCTGTGGGTGTAAATCTCTTTACAGCTGCAAATCTGATACAGGGTGAGCTGGATTCGCTTGCAAAACAGGCTATTCCCTTTGTTGTTATGGATGTGATTGTGCTTATCATAATCTCTCTGTTTCCTTGTCTATCAACCTATCTGCCCATAAGGGCAGGGCTTTACAGTCCATGAAAATTTTGAAAGGGGTCTGAGACAGTGAAGATCAGTAAAAAGGAAAAACTGAAACTCTACAGAAAGATGCTTCTTATAAGGGCATTTGAAGAGAAGGCAGGTTCTCTCTTTAAAGAGGGCCATGTCCCCGGCTTTATCCATCTTTCAATAGGAGAGGAGGCCTCCTCTGTTGGAACATGCTCTGTGCTACAACAGGATGACTATGTGGCAAGCACTCATAGAGGACATGGCCATCTCATAGCAAAGGGGGCGGATCCCAAGTTCATGTTTGCTGAACTTCTTGGAAAGGCAACAGGTTATTGCAAAGGAAAGGGTGGGTCCATGCATATTGCAGATTTCTCTCTTGGAATCCTGGGTGCAAATGGTGTTGTTGGAGGTGGCTTTCCCATAATTATTGGGGCAGGTCTCTCTATAAAGCTTAGAAAGACAAGACAGGTGGCTGTGGTATTTTTTGGAGATGGTGCGGCAAATCGTGGGACCTTTCATGAGGCCTGTAATATGGCATCCATATGGAAGCTGCCAGTGGTATTTGTATGTGAGAACAACCTCTATGCCTCTACAACCCCTGCCAAATATGCCCTTGCAGGCGGATCTGTGGCCAAAAGGGCATCTGCATATGCAATACCTGGCTATGAAGTGGATGGAAACGATGTCCTTTTAGTAAGAGAGACAGTTGGAAGAGCAGTAAAGAGGGCAAGGGAGGGCAGAGGGCCATCAATTGTGGAAAACAAGACATATAGATTTAGGGGACACTTTGAAGGGGATCCTCAAAAGTACAGGACTGAAGAAGAGATTCAACAATATCTGAAAAATGATCCCATTGAGAGATTTAAAAAGGTGCTTTTAAAAGATGGGGCACTATCTGAATCAGAAGACAACAGGATACGAAGGGAGGTTCAGGACGAGATTGAAGATGCAGTAAGATATGCCATGGAATCACCATTTCCCAGACCTCAAGATGCCTTAAGTGATATATATACGAATTGGAGGATAGACAATGGGTGATAGGATCTTGACTTGTTCAGAGGCCCTCTCAGAGGCACTCCATGAGGAGATGGAAAGGGATGAGACTATCTTTATCATTGGTGAGGATATAACTGCTCATGATGGCATATTTGGACAATTTAAGGGGCTTTATAAGAGATTCCCTGAAAGAGTCATTGATACTCCCATATCAGAGACATGTATAATTGGAGCTGGGCTTGGGGCAGCACTTACCGGTATGAGACCCCTTGTGGACATGCACTTTGCAGACTTTGTTACTACTGCCATGGATGAGATAGCAAATCAGACGGCAAAGATAAGATATATGTCAGGGGGACAGGTAAGCATTCCCATGGTAATATGGGCACCTGATGGAGGAGGGCTGAGGGCAGCGGCACATCACTCCCAGTGCCTTGAGTCATGGTTTGTGCATCTCCCTGGAATAAAGGTTGTGATTCCCTCTGCGCCTTCTGATGTAAAGGGATTGATAAAGAGCGCACTTCGGGATGATGATCCTGTTATATTCTTTCAGCACAAAAGGCTCTTTTCTGAGAGAGGGCCTGTTCCTGAAGGAGAATACCTTATTCCTTTGGGAAAGGCAGATATAAAGAGGAAAGGAAGTGACATCACTATTATAACCTATTCCAGGATGACATATCTTTGTCTTGAGGCAGCGAAGACCTTGAAAGATGAGGGAATTGATGTAGAGATTATTGATCTTAGAACCCTTAAGCCCCTTGATTTTGAGCTCATATCTGAATCCATCTCTCATACCTATCATGCACTCATCGTGCATGAGGCATGTCTTACAGGTGGCTTTGGGGCTGAAATTGCCGCTCTAATTGGAGAGAAGCTCTTTGATTATCTGGATGCACCAGTCAGAAGGCTTGCCTCTAAGGATGTTCCCATACCCTTTAGCCCTGTTATGGAAGACTATGTAATTCCACAGGTAAAGGATATTATTGATGCAGTTAAAGAGACACTTAGAGGATAGGGAGTAATTGGTATGATAGAGATAAGGATTCCAAAACTGGGTCTTACAATGCAAAATGCCACAGTGGTTGAGTGGAAATTTGGCTCAGGAGATCGGGTAAAAAAAGGTGATGTTATCCTTATCATTGAAACTGATAAGGTAACATATGAGGTTGAGGCACCAGCAGATGGCATCTTTCATCCAATAGTTGAGGAGGGAAAGAGATGTAAGGTTCAAGAGGTGGTGGCATATCTTGCAGAGGATCAGGCTGAATACCAGGAGATAATCAAAAGGTATCCCATCTTAGAAAAAAAGGAAGAAGAGGAAGTTCCCAAAGATATGGTTCAGACCACACTCCCATCTCCATTACCACAAAAGAGGATAAAGGCATCTCCCCTTGCACGTGCCATTGCAAAGGAACATAATCTTGATCTAAGTGTAATTGAGGGTAGTGGACCTGGGGGACGGATTATAAGAAGGGATGTATTAAAGGCCTTAGAGATTAAAAGAGAGGTCAAAGAAGAAAAGGCCCTTATAGAGATTATACCTATAAAGGGTATAAGACGCACCATATTTGACAATATGTTTTTGAGCCTCAGTCAGTCTGCACAACTAACACTTCATACAGATGCAGGGGCAGAATCAATTGTAAGGCTTCAAGATCAGATAAATGCTGTCACAGGTAAGAAGGTCTCATATAACGCCTTTTTTATAAAGATAGTGGCAACAGTTCTCAGAAGGCATCCAAGGATAAATGCAAGTGTTGATGGGGATAATATCAAGGTCTGGAAAGATATAAATATAGGCTTTGCCATGGAAAAGGATGAATATCTTATCGTTCCAGTTGTAAGAGCACCTGATAAAAAGGGATTGCTTGAGATAGAAGATGAGATCGCTAACCTGATAGATAGAGCAAGAAAAGGGCAGCTTTCACCTGATGAGCTAAGTGGTGGAACCTTCACTATAACAAACTTAGGGTTTGCAGGGATAGATCATTTTACACCCATAATAAGACCTCCTGAGAGTGCCATTTTGGGAATCGGAAGGATTATAGATAGAGCAGTGGTGAGAGATGGAAAGATTGTCGCTGAAAAGAGGATAGGACTTAGCCTTACTTTTGATCACAGGATAATTGATGGGGCTCCTGCTTCAAGGTTTTTAAAGGATATTAGCAGCTTGATAGAAAATCCATCACTTATTCTGGCATACTGAAAGGCTTAAAGAGGAGATGGTAATGAAAAAAAAGAGATTTGATGTGATTATTATTGGTGCAGGGGCAGGGGGAGTGGCAGCGGCAATAAGGGCATCTCAACTAAAGGCAAAGGTGGCTCTCATAGAGAGATCGAGACTTGGTGGATTTTGTATGAACAGTGCCTGTATCCCCTTTACCCATATGATGTGGGCATCTCATATAAGAGGTTTTTTTGTATCCCTTGGGAAGGATATGGGAATCGGGTTTAAGGCAGATGATATGGAAATATCCAAACTACTTAGACGGCAGAAGGATCTGATAGGATTTATGCAAAAGGGGGTAGAAGGAATCTTAAAGAAAAATCAGATTGATCTTATAAAGGCAAAGGCATCTCTCAGATCTCCTAAGGAAGTGGAGGTAGATGGCTCTATCTTAGAGGCAGAAAAGCTAATAATTGCAACTGGTAGCAGATGGCTTGATCCAGAATTTGCCCCTATAGATGGAAAGAGAATCATTACCTCTGATCATCTTCTCACTGGATGGAAACAGAAAGGGAGATTTTTAATCTCTGGGGATAATCCGTTTATGCCTGAAGTTGCGCAATTTTTAGCCGCCACAGGCTCTCAGGTATATCTTATTACCTCTGAAGACAGACTCCTAAAGAGAGAGCCCAAATCCATATCTTCAAGGATCACCAAAGTGCTTAAGGAAGCGGGGATTAATGTATATACAAGATCAGAGATCCTCTCTTTAAAAGACTCAAAGAATGGGCTTAAGATAAAGATAAATAGAAAAGGAAAAGAGGAATCTATTGAGATAGACTATCTTGTCTATATGAAGAGAAAGGCAATGCTAAATGAAATAGGGCTTGAAAGATTGGGACTTGATTTAGACAGAGATTATATAAGTGTAAACGAAAGAATGGAAACAGAGATACATGGAGTCTATGCAGTGGGGGATGTCTCTGCCCCCCAGCATAGACACTACTCACATCTTGCATCTTCAGGAGGTATAGTAGCAGCGGAGAATGCAATGGGAATGAAAAGCGCTATTGACTATAGGACATTGCCAAGGATACTTTACACATCTCCACAGATTGCCTGTATTGGTCTTACAGAAAAAGAGGCAAAAGAGGCTGGTTATGATGTGATTACTGGCACAGCCCCCCTAAGCATGAACCCTTATGGAATGCTCCTTTCCCAAGACTATGGTCTCATTGAGATTGTGGCAGATAAGAGATACGGCGAAATCTTAGGAATACATATGATAGGAGAAGGGGTATGTGAGATAGCAGGATATGGAGTGCTTGCAATACAGCTTGAGGCCACCTTAGAGGAGCTCTCTAAGAGTATTCTTCCACATCCATCCATAAGTGAGTCACTTGCAGAAGCAGCCAGGGCATGTATGTCTAAACCCATTTACCTTCCTTAAACCCGTTTTGGATGGCTCCAAAAAATAAAAGTTATTAAATTGATGAGGCCTTTGGCCACTGTAGAGAGCCTTGAATTTTTCAAAGCTCTTATAAAAAAGCTGTAATCAAAAAGATAGTGCCACAAAATTTGCGTTTTATTCTTGCCATTTAGGATTATAGTATGTATTATTGGAGTGTCCTTAAAAGGAGGCTCCAATGTTTGCACGCATTAAAAAATCAGGAAAGTACCAATATCTGCAAATCGTTGAAAATCGGAAAGGTTCACCGTCTATTCGTCTCAGGTTCGGGCCGCACATGCGAGAAATGGTAGCGGGTATGATCTTATTGAAGAAGGATGAAAACA
>CAYTXJ010000069.1:0-11553 GCA_964440775.1 uncultured Desulfobacteraceae bacterium
ACAGATTCCATTTACAGCTTTTTTCTGAGAGCTTTGAAAAATTCAAAGCTCTCAATTGAGATATTGACATTTTTTTGAAGCTAATATAAAGATTAAAATATAATATTTCAATATGTAAAGATGCCGAAGTGGCGGAACTGGTAGACGCGCTAGGTTCAGGGTCTAGTGGGTGATATGCCCGTAGGGGTTCGAGTCCCCTCTTCGGCACCATAAGAGGGGTAATGGCCTGCTCATTTAAGGGCAGGCCTTTTAATAAAAGGATTTTGCCATGATAACTCTCTTAGACTATGGTGCAGGGAATGTAAGGAGTATTATTAATGCATTTATCCATATAGGTGAGAGGATAAAGGTGGCCAGAGGGCCTGAAGATATTATGAGTGCCGAAATTTTGGTATTTCCTGGAGTGGGTGCCTTTGGTAGCATGATAGATGCCTTAAAGAAAAAGGGATTTTTTGATTCCCTCAGAGAGTATATCTTCAAAGACAGGCCATTTTTAGGAATATGCCTGGGGCTTCAGGTGCTTTTTGAAAAGAGTGAAGAATCTCCTGAAGTGCCAGGCCTTTGTGTATTCAGAGGGATAGTAAGAAGATTTAGGTGTGATCTTTCCATACCTCACATGGGCTGGAATGGGCTATCTCAGAGGAAGGGCTCAAGGATATTTAATGGGCTAAGAGGGGTAGAGAAATTCTATTTTGTCCACTCTTATCATGTAGATCCTGTAGATTCAGATATCATCCTTACCACAACCGATTATGGATACCCTTTTGTAAGTGCAATTGAAAAAGGAAATATCATTGCAGTTCAATTTCATCCTGAAAAGAGCGGAAAGGCCGGACTTAGGATCTTAGAAAATTTCTTATCTATAGCTAAACCAAGACAATGGATATTTAAAGATCGCAATACTCGCTTTGCAAAGAGGATAATTGCATGTCTGGATGTAAGATCCAATGATGAAGGCGATCTTGTGGTAACAAAGGGAGACAGATATGATGTTAGAGAAGAGGGGAGGGTCAGAAACCTGGGAAAACCCGTATCCCTTGCAAGGAGATACTATCAGCATGGTGCAGATGAGATAACATTTTTAAATATTACAGGCTTTAGGCAGTTTCCCCTAAGGGATATGCCCATGCTTGAGGTCTTGAAACTTACCTCTGAAAATGTCTTTGTTCCCCTTACCATAGGAGGTGGTATTCAAGACTATACAGATAGGGATGGAAGATATTATTCTGCCTTAGAGGTAGCTTCAGAGTATTTCAGATCCGGTGCTGATAAGGTATCTATTGGAACAGATGCGGTTAAGATCGCTCAGGATTTCCTTAAAAAAGGCGGGGCTACAGGTAAGAGCTCTATTGAGACGATCTCAAAGGTGTATGGAAGACAGGCGGTTGTAGTCTCTATTGATCCCAGAAGGGTATATGTATCTTCAGGGAGAGAGAGCAGATATAGGCTAATTGAGACCCACATTCCAGGTCCGGATGGTGAAAGATTCTGTTATTATCAATGCACTGTTAAGGGGGGAAGAGAGGGAAGGGAGCTGGATGCGATTACCCTTGCAAAGATCTGTGAAGAGCTTGGTGCAGGTGAAATCTTATTAAACTGTATAGACAGAGACGGAACCAGATTGGGATATGATATTGAACTCATCGAGGCCGTGAAATCAGAGGTAAGGATTCCAATAATTGCATCAAGTGGTGCTGGCAGAGTGGAACATTTTTTAGAGGTCTTTGAAAAGACAGATGTGGAGGCCGCCCTTGCAGCAGGTATATTTCATAGAAATGAGGTTCCCATTGAGAAGGTAAAGGAATATCTTAAAGGAAAGATAGAGATAAGAATAGAATAAAAATATAACGATGCGAATAATTTTAAGGATCTTCCTTATATCTTTAATTCTTATTCCACTGCCCCTCTTAGGTCCCATATTAAAAGGAGAAGAGATCGCAATATATCTTGAATTTCCTCCTAAGACCCATCCCACCTCTCATCCTGCCTTTTCACTTGTGGTATTTATTGCATATTGCATCTTTTTAATCTGTGTTATTATACCCTTTTTGATCCATCTAATTAGAACCGAAAAGATTAATAGATCCAATTCCTTGAAATCCTTTCCATGGTGGGGATGGTTATCCTTAGGAGGGCTTATCGTTTCATGGATATTTGCATGGACACGTTTTAAATGGTTTTCCATGTTTCAACCCCATACCTTTACTCCCATATGGATTTCATATATATTTCTTATTAATGCATTGACCTATAAAAGAAGAGGTAGCTGTCTATTTTTGGCAGATAAGAGGCGCTTTTTCATCCTGTTTTTAACGAGTGCAGCATTTTGGTGGTTTTTTGAATACTTAAACAGGTTTATTCAAAACTGGTATTATGTGGGAAAGGAATTTGGAAGCATAGAGTATCTTATATTTGCAACCCTACCTTTTTCCACCGTGCTTCCTGCAATTCTTAGCACAAAGGAGCTAATTCTTACCTTTTCCTGGCCATATAGATTTGAAAGATTCAAGGCCATAAAGATTAGATATCCTAAGCTATGTGCTATTATAGTCCTCTTAATTAGTGGGCTGCTTTTAAGCCTCCTTTCATTATATAGAGAGATTCTGTTTCCGTTTGTTTGGATATCTCCTGTGCTGATAGTTACCTCATTTCAGACCCTGATGGGTGAAGAAAATATCTTTACTCCAATAAGAAGAGGAGACTGGAAGGATCTGGTAAGTGCGGCCGGATCTGCCCTTGTCTGTGGATTCTTTTGGGAGATGTGGAATTTCTATAGCTTCTCTAAGTGGAAATACAATATTCCATATGTGGATATATTCCATATCTTTGAAATGCCCCTGCTTGGTTATGGAGGATATCTACCCTTTGGGCTTGAATGTCTGGCCATATACAGATATCTGTTTGAAAGAAGAAGTCATCGGTAATGAAAAAGAGAATCGCTCTTATTATTAATCCCTTAGTTCTTAGAGATAATAAGAAGTGTAAGTTTTTGGAAAGACTCATCCGTCATCTAAGGGGACATGAAATTGAAAGACTTGTCTTTCAATCCCCAAAGGATTTGAAGAGTCATCTCTATACATCCAGATATGATGTAATCTGTATCGCCGGGGGTGATGGAACTCTTAATTGGGTAATAAATTCATTAGAAGATCCAGGCCATATTCCCATATCCTTAATTCCGCTTGGCACCTCCAACTCCTTCTCTAAGGAGCTCAATATCTCCTTAGATCCTTTAAAGATAGCAGCAGTTATTAAAGGGGATAGGATAAGAATGGTGGATATGGGGGTGGCGGGTGGTAGAAGGTTTATATTGGTATTGGGTGTGGGATTTGATGCAATGGTATGTCAGAATATGAGAAAGATGGCTAATTGTAGATATAGGGGATACTTTCGGTATGTCATACCCATAATAAAGGCCTTTAGGGGATATAGGGCCCCAGAGTTACACATATCTGCAGATGGGATTAAGGTGAAAGGGGGAATGGCGGTGGTCAGTAATTCAAGATATTACGGATGGATCTTTAAGGTAACAGATAGGGCAAGATGTGATTCCGGAAAGCTGGATATATGTGTCTTCTCCGCAAAGAGCGTATGGGAATTTATAATATATTCCTTTTTTTCCTCGGTGGGGAGATTTTCAACCACTAAGGGGGTAAGATATCTTCAAGGAGAGGAGATATCAATAGATTCTAAGATCAGATGCCCATTTCAGATGGATGGAGATTTTGGAGGTTTTGTTCCTGTAAATGCATATGTTATACCTCAGGGCATACCATTTCTGGTGCCATAAATAGTAACCTTTTATTTTTAACCTTGGGCATCCAGCGGGCTCTACCGTGAGCAGGATAATAATGACCCTTCTCTATGCTATGAAAAATAGGGGAAAGACATTGGGGCTTGCCACTCTATATGGTGGTGGGGGGTGTCAATGGCATGTGTCTTGGAGATGATTTAGATTGACAAAATGCTATTGACAAATGTGGCAGGATAAATAGATTCATATAAAAGAATGGCGGTGTAGCTCAGCGGTCAGAGCATGCGGCTCATATCCGCAGTGTCACTGGTTCGAATCCAGTCACCGCCATAATTTTATGCTATTGACAGATACACAGGCTCTTTTAATATTTAATATAAGAGCCGAAAGAATGGGATACTTTAATGAGAGCTTTGAATTTTTCAAAACTCTCTTTAAAAAGCTGTGATTATAGGTTATTTTAAGTTAATTTTTGGGGGTCTGGTCTCCGACCGGGAGGGTCATCCGACCCGGAGGGAGGTGTAACCCCCAGTGTAAAAGGGGTTATGCAAAGCTCTCACTTTAATGATTATCAGATAGGGATACTGGGTGAGGCATTGAGAATAGCAGAGGAGAGCACCGCAGAGTATTTTAAATTTTCCCACAGACAATGGAAGAACCTAAGGTATGATCTGAAGATCCATTCAGATCTTAAAGGTGAATTTCATCAGGATGTATTTGCAATACTTTACAGATTCTGTCCCTTTTCTGAAGAGATGGGGCTGTTTCAGAAAGATCCCTTCTATTTTATATACCTTCAGGAAGATACAATACTAAATGCTATAAAGAGGGACAGAAGTGTTACTTTATTCTCTTTACTTATATATGTGCTTACACATGAGCTGGTTCACATTGTTCGATTCTGTAATTTCAACCAGTTGTTTGAAGTTAGTCTTAAGAGGCGATTAAAAGAGGAGAGAATTGTCCATTCTATAACATACGATATATTAAAAGATATATCTGTTCCTGAACTTTCCTATGTCTTGGATGTATATAGAGACTTTAGGATTGATAATATTCTTGGAGGAGGTGATACTGCATGCCCATATATGAATATGAGTGCACAAGCTGTGGTGAGATAGTTGAGGAGTGGCAGAAATTTTCTGATCCACCCTTAGAGAGGTGTAAAAGATGTGGTGGGAAGATGAGAAAGCTGATCTCACAGAGCACTTTTCACCTGAAAGGAACAGGCTGGTATGTAACAGATTATGCAAGGAAACAGGAAAAGAGGCCGGAAAGTAAAAAGAAGGAGGAAAAGAAGGATTCAACAAAAAAGAAAGACACAGAGTGATCCCTTAGAGGGGGATTGAAGCCCCCCTCTAAGGGGCTTTCTGAAGTGGGTGAGATATGAAGAGATTTTACAGTGGTAAAGATCAGGAAAGGATATTAAACAGGCTGGAGAGGCTTGAAAAGAGAGAGGCACTTCAGAGGGATAGATTTTTTAAGTTCAAATTGCCAGAGATACATAATCGTCTATCTCAGGTATTGTTGATGGAGAAGATCATTGAAACCGAAAGTCCAAAGACAGTCTCTGATCTGATCCTTAAAGGGCTGAAACAGGCCTTAAAGGCAAATGAATTTGAATTTAAATATTTTATTGCGCCTATTAGAGACCTGGTTCCCAATCCCAATCCCATCTCTCTCTATATGACTCAGTATGTGCTGGAAGTTATGATAAATGATCCAAATGTCATAGAGATATATGGGACTGATCTGGATATATACAGTGCCATAAACAGTGTAATTACCCAGATCAATATGAAGTTTGAAAAGACAGAAGAAGAGATATTGGAACAGCTATCTCGCAATAGATCTCTCATGCCGGGTTCACGAGAATATGATATTGCCTTAGAGCAGATGTTTTATAAGAAGATGGGTGAACCTCAAAAGGTTTAATGGAGAGCTTTGAATTTTTCAAAGCTCTCAGAAAGAGGCTGTAAAGGGAATCTGTCATTGCGAAGCAATCTGAGAATGGTTCTTGGTTCGGGGGTATAAGGGGGATGAGATTGCTTCGCTTCGCTCGCAATGACAGGGGTCGCAGTGTAAAAAGGGGTTATGCAAAGCTCTCAATGGTTTTTATAAAGTTTCCCCTGATATGTGTTCCTCTCCTGAAGCCTTTTTCTTATTAAATGGAGTGTCTTATTCTTTTCAAGGGACCATTGAGGAGCCACCAATTCAGAGGGTATGGGATCTCCGATTAGACGATGAATGACCATATCTGGGGGAAGATATTCCAAGATATCTACTACGATATCAATATAGGCATCTCTTTCAAGACACCGATATCTTCCACTCTTCCATAGCACTTCCATCTGCGTTCCTCTTGTTATATAGAGGTGATGAATCTTTATTCCCCAAATGGGAAGTTTAGATATATATTGTGCTGTCTGAATCATCATCTCCCGATCTTCTCCTGGAAGCCCTAATATTATATGGACACACAGATCTATCCCATAATCACTGCACATCTTAACCGCCCTTTCAAAGCATTCAACATCATGGCCTCTATTGATAAGCCTCAGGGTTTTGTCATGTGCTGATTGAAGGCCCAATTCTATCCATACCATGTATCTATTCTTATATGTGCTGATTAGGTTGAGTATCTGTTTATCTATACAATCAGGCCTTGTGCCGATAGCAAGACCTACAATGTTTGGGTATCTAAGGGCCTCATCATAAAGGCCTTTAAGCTTATTAATAGGCCCATATGTATTTGTAAAAGACTGAAAATAGGCAATAAATCTCTTAGCTCCATATCTTTTATCTAAGAACTTACTCCATTCCTCCACCTGTTTGGATATGGAAATACCCTTATCAATCATCGCTCCTGTCCCTGAGCCTCTTCTATCACAGAATATACAGCCCCTATCTGATATAGTGCCATCCCTATTGGGACACCCAAGCCCGGCATCAATGGGAATCTTTTGAATACGTTGCCCAAATTTCTCTTTAAAAAAGCTATTTAATGATCTATATCTCTCCATATAAGATATGATAAATATTATAGAGGCTATGAGATTATTAAAAGACTATAATATCATATCTTTTTTAATCTTTGCATGGCTAATTTTATCCTGCCATTGCTATGCAGATGCTCCTTTAAGAGTGGCTGTAAGTATATTACCTCAGAAGTATTTTGTGGAAAAGATAGGGGGTGAAAGGGTAGATGTGGTGGCTATGATTCCCGCAGGAGCAAGTCCTGTTACATTTGAACCTAAGGCATCTAAGCTTAGGTCATTAAAGGGTTGTAAGATATATTTCAGTATTGGTGTGCCTTTTGAAAAGGCATGGATTAATAAATTTCTAAAGATCTCAAGAGATATGGAGATAGTCAGGACATATGAAGGAATTGAAAGGAGGATAAGAGGAAGATCTGATCCCCATATATGGCTATCTCCTCCTTTGGTGTTTCAACAGACACGAAATATCTTGCGCGCCTTAATTGATAAAGATCCTCTAAGCACCTCCTTCTATATTAAAAATTATAGAGAATTTATAGAAGAAATCGGGAGCTTAGACTCTCAACTGCTTGAGATATTTAAGGGAATTGGGAAGAGAAATCACTTTGTGGTTTATCACCCAGCCTGGACACACTTTGCAAGGGCATACAACTTAGAGCAGATTCCAATTGAAAGGGAGGGAAAGGAGCCTTCTCTTTCACAATTAAGACAGGTCTTTAAGCTCTTAAGGTGGCTCAATATTGACACAATCTTTTACCAGATCCAATTTCCCTCCAGGACTATTAATATCTTAGCAAAAGAGCTTGTATGCAAGGCAATTCCTTTAGATCCTCTTGCCTACGGATGGAAAGAGGAGCTTCTTAGAAGTGCCAAGCTAATAAAGACGGCCTTGAGATAATGGTTTGATTAGGTTTTTAAACCCATTTTTTGAAGCATCACTACCCTGGCAATACCAGATAGATCCTTTGAAATTTCAATCTTACTATACTTAGCTGATCTCACTGCTATATCATATACCTTCTCTGATTGGTCATATCCGATTTCCATAATTAGCCAGCCTTGAGGGTTAAGATAGTGGTGGGCCTGAGATATGATTCTATATATGAATCTGAGCCCGTCTTTTCCTCCATCTAAGGCTATCCTCGGCTCCCATTCCCTGATCTCCCTTGAAAGCTTAGGTATATGATCAGTTGGAATATATGGAGGATTGGATACTATGATATGGAATAGATTTTGGGTAGATCTTATTGAAGGAAAGAGATCTCCCAAGATGAGATTCATTCTCTCATACACATTGTGAGCCTTTGCATTTTGCCTGGCAATTTTTAAGGCATTAAGAGATATGTCTGTGCAATAGAAATGGCAATTTGGTAGCTCCGTTAAAAGGCTTATTGATATATTTCCGCACCCTACACCAATATCCATAAATCTTACAATCTCTTGATCTTTCCATTTAGACTTTCTGTATTTTTCTATTGCACATTCAACCAGATGTTCTGTCTCTACTCTTGGTATCATCACATCAGGGGTAACCTTAAATTTTAAGGACCAAAATTCCCTCTTTCCTATTATGTAATAGAGTGGCTCTCCCTTTATCCTTCTTCTGACTAGTTTTCTGTACAAGGATATCTCTTTTTGGGTTAATGGCTTTTCCATATCCATATAGAGCCTGAGTCTATCCATTTTAAGTGCATGACACAGTAACAATTCTGCACATAGCCTTGGTGATTCTATCTTTTTATCTTTTAGGTAATTGTATGAAGTGTTGAGGAGATCACGAACGATCCAATCTTTTTTCATCTGTTTCAGCTCTTTTAAGTGCCTCTGTCTGAAAGTGTGCGATTAATGGCTCAATGATCATATCCAGATTTCCCTGCAGTATATCTTCAAGCCTATATAGGGTGAGTCCAATCCTGTGATCAGTAACTCTTCCCTGCGGGAAATTATATGTCCGTATCTTTTCACTTCTGTCCCCTGATCCCACCATGGTCCTTCTTTCCCATGAGATCTTTTTTTCCTGCTCCCTTCTTTGAAGTTCGTATAGTCGGGATCTCAGTATCTTCAAGGCCTTCGCCTTATTTTTGTGCTGAGATCTTTCATCCTGGCATGTAACCACTAGACCTGTGGGTATATGGATTATTCTTACAGCAGAATCAGTAACATTTACATGTTGCCCCCCATGTCCAGATGCCCTGAATACATCAATTCTAAGGTCATCAGGCTGGATATCGACCTCTATTTCATCTGCCTCTGGAAGAATTGCAACGGATACAGCAGAGGTATGGATTCTTCCCTGAGATTCGGTCTCTGGTATCCTTTGCACCCTATGGATACCGCTTTCATATTTTAAATAGCTATATACCCTATTTCCAGAGATGAGCACTATTACCTCTTTAAATCCCCCAAGCCCAGTATCATGTCTACTCATTATCTCAGTCTTCCATCCCTTCATCTCTGCATATCTACAATACATCCTAAATAGATCGGCTGCAAACAGACACGCCTCCTCTCCCCCTGTTCCTGCCCTGATTTCCAGAAGTATATCTTTTTCATCATTTGGATCTTTGGGAAGCAAGAGAATATTTAACTCTTTTTTAGCAGATTCCAGTTCCTCTTCTAATCGATCTATCTCTTCTTTTGCAAGACGTCTGATCTCAGGATCAGGATCACTTAAAAGCATTTTACTCTCTCTTAGTTCTTTTTCTACTGTTCGGAATCTTTTTAGGGCCTCTACAACAGGTTTTATGGATGCATGCTCTTTTAAATATCTTTGATAGAGCCTATGATCTTTAATTACTTCAGGGCGTTCAAGCTCTTTTTCAAGCTCAAAGAATCTATCCTCTATCTTTTGAAGTGACTGAAACACCGCTAACTCTTTAGGCTTCCTTCTCCTTATTTAGATGAGCATACCTGCTTCTGAACCTTTCCACCCTTCCTGTGGTATCCACTATCTTCTGTTTACCGGTCAGAAAGGGATGACATTTGGCACATATCTCCACCTTTATCTCCTTTTTTGTAGAGCCTGCCTCAAATTCATACCCACAGGCGCACCTAACCTTTGCCCTGTAATATTTTGGATGAATCCCCTTTTTCATCTTCAATCTCTCCTTTCACCTTAGGATGAATTACTCATAGAATCTAAGAAGCTTTTATTATTTTTTGTTCCTTTCATCTTATCAAGTAAAAATTCCATACTATCCACAGTGGAAAGAGGGGCAAGAAGTTTTCTCAAGATCCATATCCTGTTAAGATCATTTTTTTCAACCAGAAGCTCCTCTTTTCTGGTCCCTGAACGATTTATATCAATAGCAGGAAATATCCTTCTATCTGCAAGCTTTCTGTCGAGATGAATCTCCATATTACCGGTTCCCTTAAATTCTTCAAATATTACTTCATCCATTCTGCTTCCAGTATCAATCAATGCAGTGGCAATAATTGTAAGACTTCCACCTTCTTCTAAGTTTCTGGCTGCTCCAAAGAATCTCTTGGGTTTATGAAGTGCATTTGAGTCCAATCCGCCGGAGAGTATTTTCCCACTGGGTGGAACCACTGCATTATATGCCCTGGCCAATCTGGTGATGCTATCCAGCAGTATCAGCACATCCCTTTTATGCTCCACTAACCTCTTTGCCTTCTCTAATACCATCTCCGCCACCTGGACATGACGGTGCTGAGGTTCATCAAAGGTTGAACTTATCACCTCAGCCTCCACAGAACGTTGCATATCGGTTACCTCTTCAGGTCTTTCGTCAATCAATAGCACTATCTTATATATCTCTTTATGATTAATGGTCACGCTATTTGCTATATTTTGAAGCAGCATGGTCTTTCCTGTCCTTGGAGGAGCCACAATTAACCCCCTCTGACCTTTTCCAATGGGGGTTAGAAGGTCCATAATACGGGTTGAAAAATTGTCTGAAGTAGTTTCCAGCCTTATCCTTTTCATAGGATACAGAGGAGTAAGATTATCAAACAGGATCTTTTCCCTTGCCACATCCGGATCTTCATGATTTATCTCCTCCACCTTGAGAAGGGCAAAATATCTCTCAGAGTCCTTAGGTGGCCTTATCTGGCCAGAGATGGTATCACCTGTTCTGAGATTAAAGCGTCTGATCTGGGAAGGAGATACATATATATCATCTAACCCGGGTAGATAGTTGGAGTCAGGTGATCTGAGGAATCCGAATCCATCAGGTAATACCTCCAGCACCCCTTCAGCATATATCTGCCCATTTCTTTCAGAATGTGCCTGAAGTATGGCATAGATAAGATCCTGTTTTGGCATTCCAGTTGCACCTTCTATGTTGAGGTCCCGTGCAAGCTCATTTAATTCACTGATCTTCATCCTCTTTAGTTCTGTTAAATTCATATTTATTTCCCCTTTTTTTATTTTAGCCACTTTTAATATATCTCTCCAATCGGTCTTAATTGAATGGTTTAATAGAATTTTCCCCAATTCGAGAGCTTTGCATAACCCCCCTTTTACACGGGGGGTTACATCCCCCTCCGGGTCGGATGACCCTCCGGGTCGGAGACCAGACCCCCAAAAATTAACTTTAAATAACCCAAAATTACAGCTTCTTTCTGAGAGCTTTGAAAAATTCAAAGCTCTCTAATTCATAATTCTAAGCCTTTAAAGCCAAGAAGAACCCATTCTCTTTTAGGTATATCCACACTGAAAGGCAACTAATTCATAGTTAGCAGCCTTTTCCTTTAAACGGATGGTATATGACTTAATAAACTTAAAATTATCCATTGTCAAGTATCTTATTTAAAAATGAAAGCTTTGCATAACCCCCC
>CAYTXJ010000070.1:0-11473 GCA_964440775.1 uncultured Desulfobacteraceae bacterium
ATCTCACTCCAGATCTTTAATTGCTTTCATATCAGAACAGGTTAAAAGATATTGAATGTGGCATTATAAGGCTAAGAGAAGGTATGTCAAGGAATAAAGAGATATATGTTGAATAATTTAATATCCTTAGTAAAATAACAGATAAGGAAGGAGGGTTTTATGAAGGCCATGTTATTAAAAAGACAGTGTGAGATAAAGACAGATTCATCTTATGTTCCAAAGACAGAGCTACCACTATGTGAAGAGCCGCTTGATCTTGAAGATGTGCCAGATCCCACTCCTGGCCCTCATCAGATAAAGATAGAGATCTCTGCATGTGGTGTTTGTCATACCGAACTTGATGAGATTGAAGGAAGACTTAAGATCCCCAAATATCCTGTAATTCCTGGACATGAAGTGGTGGGAAGAGTGGTAGAGAAGGGAAGGGGAGCGGATCGCCTTGAGATAGGGCAGAGGGTAGGAGTTGCCTGGATATATGAAAGCTGCAGGAATTGCAGGTTTTGTAAAAGGGGTTTTGAAAATCTCTGTAACCATTTTAAGGGCACAGGTCTTGATGCAGATGGTGGATATGCAGAATATATGGTAGTTGATGAGGATTTTGCATATCCCATCCCAGATGGTTTTTCAGATACTGAAGCTGCCCCCCTACTCTGTGCAGGTGTAATCGGTTACAGGGCATTGAGACTTACCGGAATAAAGGAAGGGGAGATACTAGGGCTATATGGATTTGGTGCATCTGCCCATATTACTATTCAGGTCGCTGTCCATTGGGGATGTAAGGTATTTGTATTTACAAGGGAAGGGCAGAGAGAACATCAGGAGCTTGCAAAATCCTTAGGAGCAGCCTGGGTAGGGGTTACTGGAGAGAGCCCTCCTGAAAGGCTCCACGCTGCCATTGATTTTACTCCAGTGGGTGAACCTGTAAGAGAGGCCTTGAAAGTATTAGAGAAGGGGGGAAGGGTGGTGGTAAATGCTATAAGGAAAGTAAATTATATACCTGAACTTGAATATTCCCAATATCTCTGGTATGAAAAGGAGTTAAAGAGTGTTGCAAATGTCACCCGCAGGGACGCAGAAGAGTTCCTTCCGCTTGCCGAAGAGATAGGAATAAGACCAGAGGTCAGACTTTTTCCTTTGGAATCTTCAAATGAGGCACTCAGAATACTTAAGATGGGAAAGATGCAGGGTGCTGGTGTCTTAAAGATAGGATAAGGTCTTTAAAATGAAGCAGAATGGTAATCAGGGTCTAAAAAAGGACTATCTTCCCATTGTGGTATTCTGTGTGTTATTGGTTTTGCTCTTTATTACAGGCTATTTTGCATACAAAGATCTTAAAGCGGGTATCCATCTTGAAAAGTTATTTACATTTGAAAGGCAATTTAAAGAGAGGTTTTCAAAGCTCAGAATCCCTGGCATCAAAGAAACAGAGGCTGATAGGTTTGAAAGGCTTAGAAGGGCAGGGCATAGATACTTTAGAAAGAGGCAGTGGGATAAGGCAATCCAGAAATATTCAGAGGCAATTAAGATAAGGCCACAAAATCATACCATCTATTACTGGAGGGCAAGGGCATATCTTAATAAGGGAAACAGAAGATCTGCCATAGTTGATCTAAAAAAGAGTATTCAGCTAAAATCCTCCTTTTATAATGCATATGATCTCCTTGGCTGGATATATACAGAAGAAAAAAGATGGAAAGAGGGGATTAAATATCTAAACGTATCCATCTCGCTTAGGCCAGATAATGGTTGGGCATATTATACCAGAGGAAGATGTTATTATTATCTGGGAATACATAAGATGGCACTAAAAGATGTTAAAAAGGCATGCGAATTGGGCTATGAAGACGGCTGCAAGATATATAAGAGATTAAGTAAAAATTCTTAAATATCCAAATCCGATAACCACCTTAACACCCTGAAATGGAATGCGGAGCTATTCAGCCCCTCCATTTCCATAAATGCCTTTAAAAATTCTGATCCCTTAATAAGATAACATCTGTCCCTGTAAAACAATGATACAATTGTTCCTGGAGCAGCTTCTGGATCAATCTTTTTCATCTTTAAAAACCTTATAAATTCAGGATATACCTTATCTCTTAGATACTCCCAGCCCTTATCCTCTGGTAATATCACCTCATAGAATATGAGCCTTTCATTGCCCTTTTCCCTCATCTCATAGGAGACCCTGTTATAATCTTTACCTTGAATTACAGAATCTGCCTTTGAAAACAATATATCCTTGAAATCCATAAAGAATCATTCTATTATTTAATCTGACTTTTTATTATACTATATCTCTTTTAAGATTCTCAATCTTATTATTTCTCTTGACAACTATCAAATTATAAGATCTGACAAGGATAAAATTGTAGTTCAGGATATGCAGGAAGATTTTCATTTTTATACAATCTATGCCCTTTGTAGGGCTGCAGGATTTAGTCCTGATTTAGCCCACATAGTGGCCTATTCATCTCAACATACTGATGATGCAAGATATGGGCATGCCCTTAATTTTGAAAATGGCGGTAGATTTCAACAGGTTCTAACAGCACATAAGCATATTGATATTAATGTCTTTTCAAAAGAGGTCTGTTATAATATCTGGATCCCCTTTCATTTTTTACCAGGCAACTCAGGCGTGGATTTTTATGAAAGACTTTTTGTAAGGCCTAATAGTGTTATCTCACAGAGAATGATTGAGGATTTTTTAGACTCTGAGATAAAGCCATATACATTACACCGATTAGGGATTATCCTACATGTCTATGCAGATACATGGTCCCATCAGAACTTTATGGGTATTCTGAAAGATTATAATGATGTAAAAGAGTTAAAGGTAATGGATGAAGATGAAAACTTCTTACAAGGCCTTTTAGAAGATCTTAAATACAAATTCTTAGAATATGCCCTTCCCATGTTAGGCCATACACAGGCAGGCACAATTCCTGATGAGCCATACAGGGTATGGGAATATAGAGATTTTAGAGACGAATTTCACAGGGTGATAAATAGGATCAGGGCACTGGATGCTGCCCAAAACTGTTATATGCTCTTGTTAAGATTTTTAAGAAGATTTCCTCAATTTTGTTACAGTAATCCCCTCTCTTGGCAGGATATGGTCTCAAAGATAGATGAGCTCTTTTCTAAAAAAGGGGATCTGGAAGACAGGATTAAGATATGGAAGAAGGCGATAAGGGAAGGGCAATTTGGCTTTAAGGTTGAAAAAGATGATGAATATATAGACTATAATGATAGGGATTGGTTTAGGGCTGCTGTTGGGGTGATTGAAGAGGAAGAGACAATCCATTATAAAAGATTAGAAGGATTTGAAATTAGCAACTGGAAATATTTTCATGATGCCGCTGCATTTCATAAATTTCATATACTACATGAGGTGCTTCCAGAATATGGGATAATCTGTGGATAAAGATCTATCAAAGAGGGATGTTTGCGTGTCTTCTCTCTGGAATGGAGGTCTTCTTACTTTGAAGTAGCATGAGTGCCTTAATAAGCATTGGCCTTGTTTCAGATGGCCTTATGACCATATCGATATATCCCACCTCTGCTGCCCTATAGGGGCTTGCAAAACGGTTTCTGTACTCCTCAATCAATCTCTGCCTTGTGCTCTCTGGATCTTCTGCCTCCTCTATCTCCTTTCTAAATACGATATTACATGCCCCTTCAGGACCCATAACCGCAATCTCTGCCGTTGGATATGCATAGTTTATATCTGCGGCCAAGTGCTTTCCACTCATTGCAATATATGCGCCTCCATATGCCTTACGAGTTACCACGGTTATCTTTGGAACCGTTGCTTCAGAATAGGCATACAGTATCTTTGCTCCATGCTTAATTATACCCCCGTATTCCTGGTTTACTCCTGGAAGATAACCAGGAACATCTACAAATGTAATAAGAGGTATGTTAAATGCATCGCACATCCTTACAAACCTTGCACACTTAACTGATGCATTTATATCCAGACAGCCTGCAAGGACTCGGGGCTGGTTTGCCACGATCCCAACAGGATGCCCATTGAGCCATCCAAATCCCGTTATCATATTGGTAGCAAAGTATCTATGAACCTCTAAAAAATAGTTATTATCAAGCACACTCCTTATTATCTCTTTCATGTCATAGGGTTTTCTTGGATTGGTAGGGACAATGTAATTAAGGTTTTCATCCACCCTTTCGGGATCATCACCGCATTCAATTGTAGGGGGTCTTTCTCTATAGTTTTGTGGGAAAAACCGAAGGAGCTCTTTTACCCTGTCAAGTGCGGCCTTATCAGATTCCTCTGCAAAGTGTGCCACACCACTTTTGGTATTATGAGTCATGGCTCCACCAAGCTCTTCAGGGGTTACCTCTTCAGCAGTTACAGCCTTTATTACCTGTGGCCCAGTAATAAACATATAGCTTGTCTTTTTAACCATAATAACAATATCCGTCAGTGCTGGGGAATAGACAGCACCTCCAGCACATGGCCCCATGATTATAGAAAATTGGGGAATAACACCTGAGGCCCACACATTTCTCTTAAATATCTCTCCATAGGCACCCAGACTCATAACCCCTTCCTGAATCCTTGCACCCCCAGAGTCATTTATACCAATAAAGGGTGTGCCATTTTGCATTGCAAGGTCTAATACCTTACAGATCTTCTGGCCTACCATCTCACTCAGTGATCCACCAAAGACCGTGAAATCCTGAGAAAACAAAAACACATCCCTCCCATTTATCTTTCCAAAGCCGGTAACTACACCATCGCCTAAGAACCTCCTCTTTTCCATCTCAAACTCATGACATCTGTGCACCACAAAGCGGTCAATCTCCTGAAAGCTACCTGGATCAAGGAGATAGTCTAGGCGTTCGCGTGCAGTCATCTTACCCTTTTTGTGCTGTTGTTCAATCCGCTTCTCTCCTCCGCCAAGCTCTGCCTCCTTGTTTAATCTCTCCAATTCCTTAAGCTTTTTATCCATGGACATTGCCTCCCTCCTCTATTAGGTGTCCGATAAAACCTATATATTCCGTGTATCAATGTCAAATACAAAATACTCCCTTTTCCCTTGACAGTGTAGTTATTTTATAGCTAAAAAATAGCCATTAAAGGGAGGATATTATGGGATATATTGATGAGATCATAGAGTTGGTGGGAGAGGAAAATGTCTTTAAAGACAGAGTAGAATGCCTCTGTTATTCAAGGGATATGTCTGTGCATCAGGGGATTCCAGATCTTGTAGTATTTGCAAGGACCCCAGAACATGTAGTTGGAATAATGAAGATAGCTTCAAGGGAAAGGATTCCTGTAACTGCAAGAGGAAGTGGAACCAGTGTTACGGGGGCTGTTCTACCTGTAAGGGGTGGGATATTGTTAGATCTTCATCTGATGAACAGGATATTGGAGATAAATCAGAAGGATTTTTATGCAAGGGTAGAGCCAGGGGTTATATGCCTTCAGCTAAATAGTGAGCTTGCAAAGTATAATCTTATGTTCCCCCCAAATCCTGGAAGTGAGGCCATTGCTACCATTGGCGGGATGGTCTCAACCAATGCAAGTGGACACAGGGCAGTTAAATATGGAACCACCAGAGACTATATAAAAGGGCTTAAGGTGGTTCTTACAGATGGAACCATGATAGATACGGGAACCATTGCACCAAAGACCTCCTTGGGATATGATCTGACCCATCTCTTTGCATCATCTGAAGGAACACTGGGAATTATCATAGAGATAATCCTCAAGATTGAGCCAAGACCAGAATATGGGGCCCTGGCACTTGCCATATTTGAGGGTCTAAACAGTGCTGGAGATGCAGTAACAGAGGTTATCACCTCAGGAATTAAGCTTGCAGGGTGTGAGATATTGGATAAGTTCAGCCTTAAAGTTGTGGAAGATGCATTGGGAAGGGATGTGGCAGGTATTGAGGCCATGCTCATAATGGAGGCAGATGGGGCAAAAGAGATAGTTCAAAGGGATATGGATAGGATCAGAGAGATCTGTAAGAGGCATGGGGTAAAGGAGTTTCAGTGGTCAGATGATCCCAAGAAGAGAGAAGAGATGATGACTGCCAGAGGAAGGCTTGTTCCGACGCTATCAAGAATAAAGCCAGGCAATAGACTGGTTCCCATTGCTGAAGACTTAGGGGTTCCATCCACTAAGATTCCAGAAACCATCCGAAGGGCTCAGGCCATATCAGAAAAATACGATGTAATCATAGCCACATTTGGCCATGTGGGTGATGGAAATGTCCATACCACCTTTGTATCAGATATAAGGAACAGGGAGCAGTGGGAGAGGCTAAGGGGAGCAGTGGAAGAGCTTGTAAACACTGCGCTTGAGATGAAAGGCACATTGAGTGCTGAGCATGGTGCAGGTATTACCAGAGCTCCCCATATTGAACGCCAATTGGGAATGTCAATGGAGGTGATGAGAAAGATTAAAAAGGCACTGGATCCAGATAATATCCTCAATCCTGGAAAGATGGCATTAGATACAACTAAGACCGATATATATGATTATTTTACCTTTAAACCCCTAATTGATCATCCTGAAGGTCTGAATTCCTTGGGAAGAGAGCTGGATGATGAGGTAATTGCCTGCATACATTGTGGATTTTGCAGACTCGGATGCCCCACTTTTTCAGTGACTCATAGAGAGTCCAGAAATGCAAGGGGAAGAAATGCCCTTGCCTATTATCTGATAACTGGTCAGATTGAACCTACCATGGAGCTCTCTGAGGCATTTTATAGCTGCACCACCTGTCAGGCCTGCACCTATTTCTGCCCTGCAAGGATAAAGGTAGATGAGATAGTGGAGGGTGTAAGGGAAAAGCTCTATGAGGCGGGTCTGGTGCCTGAGTCCATATTGGCAGTAAAAGAGAATATTCTTAAGAGTGGAAATGTGTTTGCAAGTGCGCCTGAAAAGAGGATAGATATATATCCAGCACCTCTAAGAGAAAAGGTAAAGAAGGGTGAAATCAGACAGAGGGCTGATTTACTCCTCTTTATGGGATGTGTTCCCAGCTATCTGGATATGAAAATGGTTCCAAGCCTTATAAGAATTCTGGATGAGGCAGGAGTGGAATATACGGTGTTAGGAGTTGAGGAAAGCTGCTGTGGATTCCCACTTTATCTTATGGGGTCAGATGAATTTGAAGAACATGCAAAGAGGGTTATAGGTGCTATAGAGAAGAGGGGTGCAAAAGAGCTCTTAACTCCCTGTGCAGGATGTTATAAGACATTTAAAAAGATATATCCTAAATCTTTTGGAGATCTTCCCTTTGAGGTATATCATTCTGTGCACTATTTGAATAGACTTATACAGGATGGAAGTATAAGATTTAAAAAGGAGATTGGAAAGAGGGTCACCTACCATGATCCATGTGATCTGGGCAGGACATTTAAGATATTTGATGAACCAAGGGATATACTTAAGAGCATTCCGGGAATCAGCTTTGTGGAGATGAAGAGAAACAGACTTCAGGCAAGATGTTGCGGAGGCGGAGGTGGTGTCCAGGCATTTATTCCAGATACTGCAACTGAGATGGCAAAACAGAGGGTGGAGGATGCAATAGAGGTGGGAGCAGAGGTGATAGTCTCGGGATGTGCTGCATGTAAAGATAATCTAAGGAAGGGAGCAAAGGCCATACCGAAAGAGGAAAGGGGAAAGATTAAGATTATTGATATCACCGAAATTGTCTCCTCTTCTATTTAAAGGCGGGGGAAGATAAATGAATCAGAAAGAGAAATCACTTAGAAAAGAGCTGACATCTACAAGGTTGCTCAAAAAGGTAATGGCAGACCATTTCTATGAACTGGATGAGGCAGCAAAGAGGGGAGATCCCAAGATCGCATGGTGTAGCAGTGTTGGGCCAGCAGAGCTTCTGAGAAGTATGGGCTTCTTGGTCTATTTTCCTGAAAATCATGGCGCAATGCTGGGGGCAAGCAGGATGGCAACAGACCTTATTCCCTATGCAAATGCCATCGGATTTTCTCCTGATATATGTTCTTACTTGACAAGTGATATAGGATCCTTTTTACAGAAGAAGACCCCACTTCAAAGGGCATATAAGATAGATTCTGTTCCAAGACCAGACATATTAGTATATAACACGAATCAGTGTAGGGATGTTCAGGACTGGTTCTGCTGGTATGGCAGGCACTTTAATGTTCCATGTGTGGGTATCCATACTCACAGGCAGGTTGGCAAGATCGAGGAATACCATTTAAAAGATATAGGAGAACAGCATAAGGCACTTATTCCGGTTCTTGAAGAGGTAAGTGGTAATCGGTTTGATATGGATAGACTCAGAGAGGTGGTGGGTCTTTCAAAAGAGACATCGGTGTTGTGGAGGAAATGTCTGGAGACTGCATCCCATGTGCCATCCCCCTGGACATTCTTTGATGCCACAATCCATATGGGCCCAGCTGTTGTAGGCAGAGGCACAAAGGAGGCAGTGGAATATTACAGAGTGCTTTTAGAGGAACTGCAAGACAGGATCAAAAACGGAATAGCCGCTATTGATGGAGAAAGATATAGGCTTTACTGGGAGGGGATGCCGATTTGGGGGAAACTCAGAGCACTTTCAGAGCTCTTTGCATCGCTCAGATCCTGTATTGTGGCATCTACCTATTGTAACAGCTGGATATTTGACCAATTGGATCCTGACTATCCCTTTGAAAGCATGGCTCTTGCCTATACTGAGTTATTTATAGTCAGGGATGAAGCCTATAAGGAGGACTATATCAGGAGATGCTGGGAATTTTTCAAGTTTGATGGGATAATATTTCACGATGCAAAGACCTGTCCAAACAATACCAACAACCGCTATGGTATGCCAGTAAGGCTATCAGAGATGCTGGGAATTCCTTCTCTTACTATTAACGGGGATCTAAATGACCTGAGATGTTATTCTGAAGAACAGACAAAGACAAATATTGAGGCATTTATTGAACAGCTTGAAGAGGAAAAGGGATAGGAGAGGGGGTGAAGGATTTCTTTGCGGGAATAGACATAGGTGCTTCCAGCACAAAAGCTGTTATCATTGACGCTGAAAAGAAGGTCTTAGGGTATTCTATAAAGAAGACCGGAACAGATTTTCAAAAGATTGCCTCTCTGTGTCTCGGTGAGGCCATAGAGAGTGCAAAGATTTCAAAAGATGAGATTAAGAGGATTGTCTCTACTGGATATGGAAGAAAGAACATAGACTTTTCCCACTCTGCAATCACAGAGATTAGCTGCCATGCAAAAGGCTGCTTTCATTACTTTCCAGAGGCTATTACCATCATTGATATCGGCGGACAAGACAATAAGATAATAAAGCTCAATTCCCAGGGCAAAAGGATCAGTTTTAAGATGAATAGAAAATGCGCTGCCGGCACAGGGGCTTTCCTTGAAGAGATGTCGTTGAGGCTGGATATCCCACTTGAAGAGATGGACTCCCTTGCACGCAGATCCACTGAAATGGTTCAGTTGGGAAGCTATTGCACGGTATTCACGGCCACAGAGGTCTTAGAGAAGCTCAAACAGGGGAAGGCAGTCCCTGATATTGTAAAAGGGCTGTTTCTTTCTGTTATAAAGAGGGTGCTTGAGATGGATACTCTAACAGATAATGTGGTCATGACAGGAGGAGTGGTGGCACATAATTCCTATATTGTGGAGATGACAGAGGAGATGGTGGGAAGGGATATATTGGTTCCACCCATGCCCCAGTTAAGTGGAGCCTTTGGAGCGGCACTTTTTGCCCTGGATATGGAATAATCTTTTTTGAGGGGGATAGATTATGTTTAAGAGCAGATGGATGCATGTAGGCACTATATTAAAGATGAATTCCATAAACTATCCTGAAAAATTGGGCTGGCAGGATAAGCTTAAGGAATTCACATTTAAGGAATGGAATGAGAGGGCGTGTAGGCTTTCAAATGGTCTTAAAGAGCTTGGAGTTGGGTATCAGGAGCCCTTTGCAATTATATCCTATAATCGCGGTGAGTGGATGGATATATATGCGGCATGCGCAAAGGGGGGGCAGATTGCGGTTCCCGTGCTATTTAGGCTCTCTGGACCTGAAATTGAATACATCGTAAATCACTCTGAATGTAAGGCATTTATTGTGGAAGAGCCCTTTGTGGAGCTAATAGATAGCATTAAGGATAGACTTCCCATTTCAAAGGATGCATATATCTATCTGGGCAATGGCCCTGTTCCAGATGGATATATCGGTTATGAAGAGCTCCTTGAAAGATCCAATCCTAGGGAACCAAATGTTATAGTAGATTGTGCAGATACCTGGACAATAATGTATACCTCTGGAACCACTGGAAGGCCTAAGGGTGTGGTCAGAACCCATGAAAGCAATATCGCCCAATATGTTCTAAACAATGTAAATATGGGTGTAAGACCCACGGACAAGGTAATGCTGGTGATGCCCATGTGCCATGTAAATTCCATATTCTATTCCTTTCCATATACACTGGTCAGTGCCCCTGTGTTTGTCTATAATATGGTCAGCTTTGATCCTGAGGACCTTTTAAGGACAATTGAAAAGTATAAGATCACCTTTACCTCCCTTGTCCCCACCCATTATGTGATGATTCTATCTTTACCCGATGAGGTAAAGAAAAGGTATGATGTATCTTCCATAAGACAACTGCTTATATCTTCCGCACCTGCCAGAAAAGAGCTTAAACTTGCTATAATGGACTATTTTAAGAATGCAGAGCTCTGGGAGGCATATGGAAGCACAGAAGGTGGGCTTGTGACATTGCTTAGGCCTGAAGATCAGTTTAAGAAACTGGGAACCATAGGTAGAGAGATATTTGGAATAGACCGCATAAGACTTCTGGATGAAAATAGGCAGGAAGTCCCAGATGGTGAGATTGGGGAGCTATTTTATAGAACTCCCATGCTCTTTAAGGAATATCTTAAAGATCCTGAAAAGACAAAAGAGGCATTCTATGAAGGGTGGTCATCTGCAGGGGATATGGCAAAGAGGGATGAGGATGGATACTACATATTGGTTGACAGAAAGGCAAATATGATAATCACGGGTGGGGAAAATGTGTATCCCTCAGAGGTTGAGGCAGTGATTGCAACGCATGAGGCTGTAGAGGATGTGGCAGTGATAGGTGTGCCTGATCCCAAATGGGGTGAGGCCGTTAAGGCAGTGGTGGTCTTAAAGGATGGATATGAGCCGACAGAGGAGCTTTCAAAGGGGATAATAGAGTGGACAAAGGGAAAGATCGCTGGTTATAAGAGACCTAAGAGCGTGGATTTTATAAAGGATGAAGAGATGCCCAGGACACCTACAGGCAAAATTCTCCATAGGCTCCTCAGAGAGAGATATGGTAAATGGGCAGAGTAAATTTTGTGATTGAATAAGAAGATAAAATAGATTATTGCTCACATGACAATAATGAGAGCTTTGAATTTTTCAAAGCTCTCATAAAAAGGCTGTAAATGGAATCTGTCATTGCG
>CAYTXJ010000071.1:0-11470 GCA_964440775.1 uncultured Desulfobacteraceae bacterium
ACGGAGTCGGGTCGGATGACCCTCCGGGTCGGAGACCAGACCCCCAAAAATTAACCTAAAATAACCCATAATTACAGCTTCTTTCTGAGAGCTTTGAAAAATTCAAAGCTCTCTCTACTCCTTCAAAGAGATTCTTTCCTCTTGTAGCAGCTATACTGTTGAGGTATACTCTTTCGCGTTTATATATCTTTCTTTTTCGGGTCACCTTATAAGCATCTTGCGAGACCAGCACCCCTGGGCTCAATCCATAAGAGCCTTTTTCTTAAGCTTCCATTATTTCAAGTGCCTTCATGATCCTTCTTTAAGTTTTGCCTTTAGGGATTCCACTATCTTAAAGAGATCTTCCACTACTCCATAATCTGCCACACGGAATATGGATGCCTTTGGATCTTTATTAATAGCAATTATGGTTCCTGCCCCCCCAATTCCTGCCACATGCTGAAATGCACCGCTTATACCCAAGGCAAGATACACCTTTGGGGAAACGCTCTTTCCGGAGGTGCCTACCTGATGATATTTGGGAAGCCAGTTTTTATCCACAACGGGTCTGGAACATGCAAGGGTTGCACCCATCATATCTGCAAGCTCCTTTAAAAGGGGGATATTTTCCTGATCGCCAACCCCTCTTCCAATGGAAAGTAGAAAATCAGCCTGGGTGATATCCACCTCTCCCTTGGCAGATTCTACATATTCCAATATTCTCTTTCTATCGCTCTTAACACCTTCACCCATCTCTTCCACCAAGACTTCTGCCTGTCTTCCGCCCCTCTTTTCAGTAGGAAATGAGCCTGCCCTCACCGTGATAATATATCCATCTGCTGGTCTAAATCTCACCTTAGCATAGATCTTGCCATTATATATCTGCCTAATGGCAAAAAGGGTTCCATCCTTGATCTCTATGTCTATACAGTCGGTGCAGAGAGGGAGATCAGCACTAACAGAGAGTGCGGGGGCAAGATCCATCCCCCATGAGCTATGTGCTATCATAGTGATAAGTGGATGATTATTCTTTAGAAATCTATCTATTATATCTTTAAAGATATCTGAGTTAAAGAGATCAAATCCCTTTCCCTTAAAGAGATATATAGTATCCACCTCAGATCTAATATCTTCCACGATCTTTTCACTATCTGAAAATACAATCGCATCAATTTTACCATTCAATATATCGGAGAGCTCTTGGGCCTTCCATAGCATCTGAAGGCTTAGATCGCTTAACTTTCCATCCCTGTGTTCTATGAGCACTGATACATCTGACATTATATGCTCACCCCCTTCTCTTTTAGTATCTCTATGATCCGTTCTGCAATCTCATCTGCACTTCCTTCTATTATCTCAGCACCTTCAAGTTCTGGAGGCAGAGATAGCTCTTCTATTTCAGTATCTGAAACCAATTGATCCTTAGATAATCCAAGATCCTCTATATCAAGCACCTTTATCTCTTTCTTGGATGCCTTTCTGATCCCCATAATGGATACATATCTGGGTTCATTTATTCCTGTCTGAATAGTAAGCAGAGCAGGGAGTCTGAGCTGGGCCACCTCCTCAAGCCCCCCTTCAAGTTCTACCCTAACTCTTATATCTCCATTTAATACCTCCACTCCAATTACAACTGAACTATGGGGAAGGTTTAGAAGCTCAGCAAGCATAACACCCACAAGACCATCATTGGTGTCATCTGCCTGAACCCCTGTCAGTATCAGATCATATTTAATATCTTTAATACACTGAAACAGGAGCCGTGAAGTGAGGGAAGGAGAGAGGAATATATCTCCGGGATCTATCCTGATTGCACTGTCTGCTCCCATTGCCAAAGCCCTTCTGAGTATCTCCTCATCCTCTTCTTTCCCTACCGTTATCGCAGTTACAGTTCCACCGCAATTTTCCTTAAGCCTTATGGCCTCTTCCATTGCATAGTTATCCCATTCATTAATGTTATAGGATAACATATCCCTCTTTATATCCTTCAAAGATGGATCTATCTCTAAATCCATCTCCTGTGTTAAAGGAACTCTCTTGATACAGACCACTATATCCATCTCTAACCCCTCTAACTAAATCTTTTAATGGGATCTATAACAAAACTCGCCCATTAAAGTAAAGCATAAAAACCATGCCCATTATGGACAAATCTGGCATTTAATGATATCTTGAAGCTAAATAAGAGATAGGGGGGGATTATGAAAAAGAAATCTTTATTCTTATCTCTATTTCTTATATCTCTGCTCTGTTTGAAAGTAGATCTATCTGAGGCAAAGAAAGTAAAAAAGATTGACCAGATCCATAGGGAAATACAGCAACTTACAGCCAAGATAAAGAGAAATAATAGAGAACCTCTACTATATTATAACCGTGGATGCCTCTATATGAAAAAAGGTCTCTGGTTAAAGGCAGAAAAGGATTTTTCAATGGCAGTAAAGCTCTATTACGAATTTGAAGATGCACTCTACAATAGGGCATTGGCAAGGTGGCATCTTAAAAAGGTGGATAAGGCACTTGAGGATCTAAATAGGGTCCTATATCTCAATCCCAGGGCAGTGGATGCGCTATGTAACAGGGCAAATATCTTATATAAGATGGGTAGATATGATGAGGCATTGCCAGATATTAAAAGGGCCTTAAAAATAGATCCCAATGACAAAGATCTACTTTTTAATATGGCGACTCTCTATAAGGCATTAGGTGAAGATAGAAAAGCAAGACAGATACTCTCTGAGTTATCTTCAGGCAAAAATGAGGGGGTAGTGATCTCTAAAAAGGAGGTGGAACCCCTGATTCCTTCCTTAAGAGGATGTGATGTAAAGACCTTTATCCCTTATTCAGAGCCCTCCCTCAGACCATACCTTAAAAGATATATAGATATAAAGAGTGAACTGGACCGAAGTTATGAAGCACTCTATAGATATGTTAAGGCCAATTTTGGAAGAAAGATAAGCAGGAAGGGAAATATCTTGATCTTTTATATTAAAGGGGAGGATCCCAGATGGGTAAATGTCTTTGGGCCCATGTGGAAAAAGCTGATCAGGGCCAGAGCCAATGAACCCAGATATTTCACTTTGGGTATAACATGGCAATTTGACACTGAATGTGAGGTGTTAAGGAGATGTGCTGAATGTCTGAGGGATCAGAGTAGATGTGAAGAGACCCGGGTCTCTGACTCTTCAATCCAACTTAAAAAGATAGATGGAAAATGGGGGCTTGTTAATTCAAAACCAAAGAAGGAATGGGAGATGTTTTTATCTGTAGGAAAGGGATTCTGTGAACTTTTAAGATGGTCAAAGGAATTCTTAAAGACCCATTCAAAGAAAATGGAATATGAAGAGCTGATGATACAATTTGCAACCCGCTATATCCAGAAGATGGGTGATATAATTGCGGTAGGACTTAAAAAGACTACCTCTTAAGCTCCTTTTGAATCTTTTTCCTAAGTGCCATGTTATTGGTCAATTTTAATGCCTTTTTGAGATGAAAGATGGCCTTAGAGGGATTACCTAGGAGTTTAAAATAGAGACCAAAATAGTAGTGGGCAAGAGCAAGGCGATTTTCCCTGCCATAACATATGCCCATATTGTAGAAAAGCTCTTTTTTCTTGTAACTATAAGAGAGAAGCCTTTTATAAAGAAAAATTGCCTTAGAATATTCCTCCTCCTGCTGATAGGAATAGGCAAGGAGATATGTAATTAAAGGGATATTGTGATCTTTAAACCCATCTAATATCCCTATTGCCTTATCAGGCATACCCATAAGTTGATATACTTTGGCAAGCTCAACGGCTATAAAGACATTATCCTTATCTAAGCTGTAGGCCTTTAAGAGAAATTGGGATGCATCTTGAAATTCACTATATTTTATCTTTAATACACCCATTCCCAAAAGAGATTTTGGATCATTCGGAGATTCCTTTAAAAGGGATGGGATCTCTCTCTGGGCATCATCTGAAGTCCCTGCCTTCACAATCACCTTAAGATATGGAAAGAGCCCTCTAAATCTGCCAACCTCTGCACTTGCCCTCCCCTCTTTACCCTGCAACATGGATTCCAGATGGGATATCCTCTCCTGGGGCAGAGGATGGGTCAATAGATACGGAGGTATATCTTGAGGATTCATCATCTGGAGATCCCTTAAGGTCTTCAGGATCTTAAGTGTTGCCTTGGGATCAAAACCGCTCTTTTCCATATACTCTACCCCTAAGGTATCTGCCTCTATCTCCTCTGTCCTGCTAAAGCTCAATCTCAGGTGCATTCCCGCAGCAAGTGAGCCGGTTATAACCGCTGAAGAGGCCTTCCCACCTACAAGTGCACCTACAAGCACACCCGCAAGGGTGGCAAATCCAATCTTCTTTTCTCTATCTATCCTTTTGGATAGGTGTCTGAGGGATACATGAGCAATTTCATGACACAGCACAGATACAAGCTCATCACAGCTTCTGAGCACATTTAAAAGCCCGGTAAAGAGAAATATCTTACCCCCTGGTGCTGCAAATGCATTTATCTCATTAGCCTTTATGATATAAAATTGATAATTAAAATGTCTGATACTTAGAAATGAGGTAAGATATCTTCCAAGATCCCTTATATACCATAAACACAGATCATCGTCTAAAAACTCATACCTCTTTTGAATCTCCTCTAAAAACTGTCTCCCCAATTGCTCTTCATCTTCAATGCTAAGGGCCTGTAGATAGGAAGGAATAAAGATTATTAAAATGATTATTACCAGGATTTTCTTTATCATCTCTTAGCATTCCTGATCTTCTAAATTAATTCGTGGAGCATCAATCCAGAGTCCTTCCAGATCATAGAATTCCCTAATAGGGTCATAGAATATATGCACTACCAGATCACCATAATCTATTAGTATCCATTGAGCCTCTCTTTCACCTTCAATACCCAGAGGAATTATCCCCCTCTCCTTCATCTTATCCACAAGATGCCTTGCAATAGCCTGAACCTGCCTTGTGGAGCTACCACTTGTAACCAGAAAATAGTCTGTTATAGATGATAATCTTCCCACTTCAAAAATAACGGTATTAATTGCCTTTCTCTCTCTTATGAGCTGCCAGCATAGCTTTACCTTCTCAAGGGTATCTCTGTTACTGTTATTATATGTATAGTCCTCTTTCCTCAATATATCTCCTTACATCTTCCGTAACCAAAAATCGTATAGATCTCCCTTCTCTTATCATCTTTCTTATCTTAGAAGAAGAGATGTCCAGATAGGTTGTGGCCACATAGGTGAGGCTTCTGCCTGAAGACAGCACTATGATATTATTATGAACTTTACGGCATTCTACTCCAAGGTTCTCAATATGGTTGCTGATATCCCTTATTACATATCCAGGCCTTGAAATAACCACCAACTCTGTAAGGGAAAATATATCCCTATATCTATACCAGGTCTCTATCTCTAAAAAGGCATCCATTCCCATTATAAAATAGATAGTATGACTATCCCCAAATATCCTGTTTAATTCTTCCAGGGTAGGCACAGTATAAGATATTCCTACCCTCTTACCCTCTAAATCAAGCACATCCAATAATGGAGAAGTGCTGACTGCCAATTTTAACATCTTTAATCTATGCGAAAAGTCTGTGATGCTCTTTTCCCCTTTATGTGGGGGTATATAGGCGGGGACTAAGTAGACCTTATCTAATTGAATCTCCTCTGCAACCTCTTCACATACCCTAAGATGTGCAATATGAACAGGATCAAATGTTCCTCCCAGGATCCCTATCCTCATCTTCTCGTCTGTCCATTCCCAAATACAATGAATTTGGTTGTGGTAAGCTCCTCAAGCCCCATAGGACCAAATGCATGGATCTTGGAGGTGCTTATTCCTATCTCTGCTCCAAGACCAAGCTGGTATCCGTCATTAAAGCGGGTGGATGCATTCACAAGGACAACAGAAGAATCCACCATCTCAATGAATCTGTGTGCCCTTTCATAAGAATCTGTAATTATGGCATCTGTGTGATTAGATCCATAGGTTTCAATATGCCATATCGCATCATCCATACTTTCCACCACCTTTACAGAGAGGATGAGATTCAGATATTCTTCATACCAATCTGACTCTTCTGCAACACCTATGTTACTTACAATCTTACGTGTCTTTTCACACCCTCTAATCTCAACCCCCTTATCCTTAAAGATCCCTATCATCTCAGGCAGAAACTCCTCTGCTACATCCCTGTGCACCAAGAGTGTCTCCATTGCATTACATACTCCTGGTCTTTGAACCTTTGCATTTAGGCAGACAGAATATGCCATCTGTAGATCCGCATATCTGTCCACATATATATGACATACCCCTTTAAAATGTTTAAGCACAGGAATCTTTGAATTTTCAGTTACATACCTGATCAATCCCTCTCCCCCTCTGGGGATGATAAGATCAATACAATCATCCATCTGTATAAGCAGATCCACTGCCTTTCGGTCTATGGTAGGAATAAGGGATACCGCATCCTTAGGGATTCCCCTCTCCTCCAATGCCTCTCTTATAATATCACATATTGCCATATTGGAATTTATTGCCTCAGATCCCCCTTTCAGAATCACCGAATTTCCAGACTTTATACACAGAACCGCTGCATCCACTGTTACATTGGGTCTGGATTCATAGATAAAACCTATCACCCCTAAGGGAATCCTCATCCTTCCAACCAGTAGTCCATTGGGCCTCTTCCACATGCCTGTCACCTTACCCACAGGATCTGGAAGGCTAATCACATCATATATGCCTTCACATATTCCTTTAAGGATCTCTTCATCTAATCTTAATCTGTCCAATATTGAAGATGAAAGCCCCTGAGAGCGCGCAACTTCCAAATCCTTTCCATTTTCCCTAAGGATCACATCCCTTCTTTTCCATAATCGCTCCCTGATAAGTAAAAGTGCATCATTCTTGATCTGCTCATTAAGGGACCTCATATGCCTCTTTGCTGCCCTTGCCTTAAAAGATATATCTTTTACTATCCTATCAACTGACATATCCCTGAATCTCCCCTGTCTTTTTCATCAAAGATTACCATATTGTCTCTATGAATTATCTCATCTTCGCTCTTATAACCTAACACCTTGTCTATCTCATCACTTTTAAATCCCCTTATCTTTTCAATCTCTTTTGAGTCATAATTTACAATACCAATCCCTATAACTTTCTCTACATCATTAAATATAAAGACGGTATCTCCCCTGTGAAACTTCCCTTTTACACACTCAACTCCAGATGGCAGAAGACTCTTAAATCCTTCTAAGATAGCCGTCTCTGCCCCCCTATCCACAAAGACCTTTCCTTTGGGAATCCTTCCAAATGCAATCCAATGCTTTCTTTCAGAAAATCCCCTCTGCTGGCTTCCTAAAAATAGAGTCCCTTCAGGTTCTCCACTAAAGAGCCTTTTTAATATATTCCTTTTCTTACCATTTGCAATTATAGCATGAATTCCTGATATCATCACCTTTCCAATTGCCTTTATCTTTGTATGCATTCCTCCAGAGCCTAAAAAACCCGGTATATTGCTTGCGTATTGAAGAATATTCCTATTGATATCATCCACATACTCAATCAGCCGTGCATCTGGATCTCTTCTGGGATCTCCATCAAATAATCCATCAATATCGGTCAGATTTATAAGTAATTGTGCCTTTACCATATTGGCAATCATTGCACTCAGTGTATCATTGTCTCCAAATCTTATCTCATCTACTGCCACTGTATCATTTTCATTTATTATGGGTATTACACCCCAGGATAGAAGAGTGAAGATGGTATTTCGTGCATTTAGATACCTGATCCTGCTATTAAAATCATCCCGTGTAATTAATATCTGAGAGACCTTCTGTTTAAATCTCTCAAACCCCTTTTCATAGCTAATAATCAAGGTGCTCTGTCCAATGGCAGCCAGTGCCTGAAGCTGAGATATGGACTGAGGTCTCTGCCTCAATCCGAGTTTTTTTAATCCAGCAGCGATTGCACCTGAAGATACAATAATAAATTCCCTTCCTCCACCTTTTAACTCACATATATCTTCAGCCAGATCCTCTATGATCTCAGTGTTAAGATCATTCTCAGCAGTTAAGACCCCACTTCCCACCTTTATAACCACCCTCTTAGCTGAACTAAATACCTCTGATCTCAATCTAACTTTGTGCCTATCTTCCATTGAAAAAGTGCCTTCTTAAAAATTCTTTTAGCTCCTCTATGCCCTCACATTTCATGGCAGATATGGGAATCGCATAAATTCCAAGCCCTCTAAAGTAGGAAAGTAGCATATCTAAATCCCTCTTTTTAGAACTTTCCAGATCGATCTTATTTATCACCACTATCATATCCTTATTCAATAGCCGGGGATCATAATTTTCAACCTCTTTTCTCAAAATATGGAAATCTTCAATTCCGCCCCTATGAGCATTGAATGAGATATCCAATAGATAAATAAGAAGTGATGTCCTCTGGATGTGTTTCAAAAATCTATGCCCCAACCCCTTGCCCTTTGAAGCATCCTCTATAAGCCCCGGGATATCAGCCACCCTTAAAGAAGATCCGTCTTCATATTCTATTACCCCTAAGTTAGGGATAATGGTAGTAAAAGGATATTCACCTATCTTGGGCCTTGCATTTGTAATCCTTGAAAGTAATGTGGACTTTCCCGCATTGGGAAATCCCACAATACCCACATCTGCAAGCACCTTTAAGGATAATCTAAATTTTCTCCTTTTACCCTCCTCCCCTAAGGTGGCCTTTCTGGGTGCCCTGTGGGTAGGACTCTTAAAATGGAAATTGCCCCTTCCCCCTCTTCCCCCTCTAAGTAATATAACTTCCTGGGCATCTGAAACAAGATCTGCTACCAGAGAGTCTTCACTTAGGTCATGGATAACCGTTCCCACAGGAACTCTCAGCACAAGATCCCTGCCATCCCTTCCCTTCTGATTCTTACCCCTTCCATGAGCTCCGTCTTCTGCCTTGAAGAATCTCTTATAGCGATAATCAATGAGTGTATGTAATCTGGCATCTGCCCTGATCCTTACATCTCCACCCCTTCCCCCATCACCCCCATCAGGACCGCCTCTGGGCACATATCTTTCCCTTCGGAAACTTACACATCCATCCCCTCCTCTACCAGACTGAACTGTTATGATTACCTCATCAAGGTATTCGTTATTTTTGGGATTTGACACTACTCTATGGCGTATACACTTACCCTCTTTCTATTTTTCCCAAAATTTTCAAATCCTACCACACCATCAATAAGGGAAAACAGGGTATAGTCTTTACCTATCCCCACATTCTGACCAGGGTGAAACTTAGTTCCTCTCTGTCTTACTATGATATTCCCTGCCCGCACAAACTGACCGCCAAATTTCTTAATTCCAAGCCTCTTTCCAACACTATCCCTTCCATTTCGGGAACTTCCACCAGACTTTTTATGTGCCATGGTATCCTCCTTAAAGATTTAACCATTTACCACTATCTCTTCAATCTTAACCTGAGTAAACTGCTGCCTATGACCTCTCTTCCTCTTATACCCCTTCCTCCTCTTATATTTGAATACTATTATCTTCTTACCCTTTCCATGAGAAATTATCCTTCCTCTAACCTTTACATTCTGAAGATATGGTCTTCCAACCTTCACCTCATTGCCATCAGAGGTAAGAAGGATCTTATCAAATATGACCTCCTCCCCTCTACCGCCCGAAATCTTTTCACACCTTATCTCATCACCTTCATTTACCATGTATTGCTTTCCACCTGTCTCAATAACCGCAAACATATCAAAACAACCTCCAGCTTGATTTTTTATAAAAATCTTCTACCAAGGTCAATATAAAGATGAGAGCTTTGAAAAATTCAAAGCTCTCAAAGATATATGCCCCCGGCAGGACTCGAACCTGCGGCACCCAGATTAGGAATCTGGTGCTCTATCCTCCTGAGCTACGGGGGCATGTTAAATTAATCTATCTAAATAATTTTATAATTGTCAAGAATCTTATGGGGGAGAATTTTCTTGAAAATTATTATTTTTTGGATATAAAGAGCTTAAGATATGGGGATGTAGCTCAGCAGGGAGAGCGGGACGTTCGCAACGTCCAGGTCGGGGGTTCGAATCCCCTCATCTCCATAAGTATCTTAAAAGGCGCTATTTTTTATGAAAAGACAGTCAGAATTTAAGAGAACTACTAAGGAAACTGATATAGAGGTGCGACTTGTGCTGGATGGAAGCGGTATATGCAATATAGACACCTCTATTCCCTTTATGGATCATATGCTTACACAGATGGCAATGCATGGGCTCTTTGATATGGATATAAGGGCAAAGGGCGATATTGAGGTGGATTTTCATCATACTGTGGAAGATCTGGGCATATGCATTGGAAGATGTATAGATAAATGCCTGGGAGACAGAAAGGGAATAGTGAGATTTTCAGATGCAACTATATGTATGGATGAGGCCTTAGCAAGGGTTGTAATTGATATCTCCAATCGGCCATTTATGGTCTTAAGAGGATTAAAAGATGGATTAAGGACAGGAGGATTTGATCTGTTTCTCTTAAAAGAATTCTTTAAGGCCTTAACAAACAATGCTGGTATCACTCTCCATATTGAGGTCCTATATGGTGAAGATCCCCACCATATCTCAGAGGCCATCTTCAAGGCCTTTGCAGTAGCATTGGATAGGGCAGTGGCAGAGGAGCAGAGATTAAAAGGAAAGGTGCCATCTTCAAAGGGTGTGATTTAATGGACAAAATCCGTTGGATAGCTTTAAGTATCCTTTTAATTTTTCTAATTTCATGTCATGTGCATAAGATCATACCTCTTAGAAAAGAGCCCTATGATGGTTTAGCAGAGGTTAAGAGTGCACTTATTATGGGATTTAGCCCATATCTTAAAGAGGGCAATAAGGCAGGCTGGGTGAGGAATCCGCTTACAGGCAGTATGGTATATGCTGAACCACTAAATGAGATGGTTGGAAAGCAATTAAGTGAAAAGCTATTTCTGTTACTTAAAGATGAATTTGAAAGACTTGTGCCGTATTCTCAGGTATCTGGAATATGTGAAAGGCTTATAGCACAAGGGACTTTACAGAATGAAAGGGAAATAATGAAAAAGATTGCTGACTATCTTAATGTAGATGCGGTCTTTATTGGCTATATATATCTTTGGAGAGAGAGAAAAGGGGGGGAATATGGAATAGAAAGTCCTTCCCATGTCTCCTTAGAATTGGCCCTTTTCAGATCAAAGGATGGAAAGATGATCTGGAAGGGCTCTTATAATAAGAGGCAGGCATCCCTTAGTGAAAACCTCTTAGATGTATGGACCTTTATAAGGGCTGGTGGGAAATGGGTGAGTGCCCAGAGGCTCGCTGGGATCGGTCTCAGCAAGATGGTAATCGATCTTATAGATAAGAGAAAGGCTCTCTCTGAATAGGTCAAATAGAGAGCTTTGAATTTTTCAAAGCTCTCATAAAAA
>CAYTXJ010000072.1:0-11453 GCA_964440775.1 uncultured Desulfobacteraceae bacterium
TTGTAGAGGAGTTGTTATCATGCCAAAGTTAGGTAAGTTATTTGGGGTTGGGGTTGGCCCTGGCGACCCTGAACTAATATCCCTTAAGGCAGTAAAGGTGTTAAATTCTGTCTCTGTGGTCTATTGTGCATCTTCTACTAAGAATTCCTATTCCCTTGCAAGGGAGATTGTATCACCCCATCTGAGAAGGGGTGTGCCGTTGGTAAGGCTTTATTTCCCCATGACACAGGAGAAGAAGCGGCTCCAGGAGGCATGGTGTAGAAATGCCTATGAGATCTTTCAGACCCTTAAGGATGGAAATGATGCAGCATTTGTGACACTGGGTGACCCCATGATATACAGCACATTTGGTTACATAATGTATGCTCTCAAGGAGATTGCACCAGAGGTGGAGATATCCATCATTCCTGGTATCAGCTCCTTTCAGGCAGCGGCAGCAGCTACCAAGTATGTGCTTGCAGAGGCAGAGGAGAGTTTTGCGGTTATATCAGGAACCAGAGGTGCAGAGAAATTAAGGGAGGTTACTGAATTTGCAGATAGGGTCATAATGCTAAAGGTCTATAAACATTATAAAGAGATCCTAAAGACCCTTAAGAGACTTAATCTCTCAAATAACTCAGTGCTTGTGATAAGGTGTGGCCTCAAGGATGAAAAGATAATAAGGGAGCTTGAAAGTTTTAGTGCTGCCACACCTCCATACCTCTCTCTCCTTATCATAAAAAAGGAAAGGCTAAAAGGAAAGGCTGCTAAGTTCAGAAAAGATGAAGAGAAAGATCTTTCAACGGTAAATAATAGGTTTGTAAGCATCCCTGAGTTAATACAAAGAAGGTCATTTGAGATAATAGATGCTGAAGTGCCTGAGCCGAAACCATTTTCTGGCCGTAAGTGGCAGATTGTAAGGAGAATGATCCATACAAGCGGAGATTTTGATCTGCTCTCTAAGGTGCGATTTCATGAAAAGGCAATAGATGCCGGAATAGAGGCAATAAAGAGAGGAAGCTATGTGATTACAGATACAAAGATGCTTCTTTCAGGGATAAGTAAGCAGAGATTAAAGAGATATGGGTGCAAGATAAGGTGTTTTATAAGCAAAAAGCAGGTAGAGGAGCTTGCTAAAAGAGAAGGTATTACAAGGGCATGGGCAAGTGTTGATTTTTCTGTGCCTTACATAAATGGTTCTATATATGCCATTGGAAACTCTCCAACAGCCCTTATAAGACTTATGGATCTGATAGAAAAGGATATATGTAAGCCTGCACTTATAATAGGTATGCCTGTTGGTTTTGTAAATGCAAAAGAGGCAAAAGAAAGGCTTATAGGCCAGAAAAAGGTCCCTTACATTGCTGTTGTTGGAAGAAAAGGGGGGTCTTCCCTTGCAGTAGCAGTTGTTAATCAGCTTCTGGAATTCTTAGAATCAGAGTAACTATGAGAATAGGTTTTACCACAGGTTCTGCTGTAAGTGCGGCCACTAAGGCGGCAATACTTAGAATTGCTGGCCGCAAACATATAACAGAGGTAGAGATTCCCCTTCCAGATGGTTCAAGAATGAAGATTCCTGTTTCAAAAACAGGACTTTTTCAGAAAAAGAAGGCAGTGGCAGAGGTCATAAAGGATGCAGGAGATGATCCTGATGTAACAGATGGAGCAAGGATAGTGGCATTTGTCAGCATAAGCAGAAAATATCAGGCAGACAGCAGGATAACAATAAGGGCAGGAAAAGGAGTTGGTGTGGTTACAAAACCCGGACTTCCTGTTGCTATTGGAGAGCCTGCAATAAATCCTGTTCCAAGAAGACAGATAGAACAATCTGCAATTGAGGCATTAAAAGAGACAGGTCTTTATCCAGCAGATGTGGAAATCACAGTTGAAGTTCCAGATGGAGAAAGGATAGCAAAAAAGACCTTGAATCCAAAGCTGGGAATAATAGGTGGAATATCCATACTTGGGACAAGAGGAACAGTAATACCTTTTTCAAATGAGGCATATAAGAAGACAATAGAGATAGAGATGGATGTGGCTGTATCAAATGGTCAAGACACCATAGTTCTTAGCACAGGAGGAAGAAGTGAAAGATTTGCAAAAAAGATCTTTAAGGAATTAAATGAGGTCTGCTTTATACAGGTTGCAGACTTTTTTGGCTTTTCATTGAGAGAGGCAAGGAAAAGAGGATTTAGGCACATAATATATTCCTGCTTTTTTGGAAAACTTGTAAAGATGGCACAAGGACATGAATACACTCATGCAAAGGCATCTCGTATAGATTTTGATATATTGTCCCGGTGGTGCGCCCTATTTGGCATAAGCAGTGAAAGCATAAGGCAGATAAGACATGCAAATACTGCTTCTCAGGCTCTTGAGATAATAATGAAAGAAAAAAGAGCAGATGATGTCATATCCTTTATCATAAAGAAGGCGATATTCCATGCAAGAAGATTTTCTGGATCTAAGCCAGATATAACATTCTGCCTCTTTGATATGAAAGGAAGACTTCTTTTATCAGAGAAAAGCAAGGCAGATGAAAGATAAACTGATAAAGGTCATAGGAGCAGGTGTAGGCGGTGTAGATGTAAGCTCTGAGCATATAAAATGGGCAGATCTTTTGGTTGGAGGAGAAAGGCTTTTAAAAGAGATTAACTCTTCAAAAGAAAAACTGCCTATAAAGGGTAGCATAAAAGATGTCCTAAGAAGGATAGCAGTCGCTATAAAAGAAGGGAAAAAGGTCTTGGTTGTTTCAGATGGAGATCCTCTCTTTTTTGGAATAGGAAAAAGGATGATTCAGGAATTTGGAAAAGAGTGTGTGGAAATACATCCAAATGTAACTGTTTCGCAGGTTGCATGTGCAAGGCTTGGCATACCATTTGATGAGATAAAGGTTGTATCAATTCATGGAAAAAAAGAGTTCTTTTCTGTCTTATCAGCACTTATGCAATCAGACATTGTCGGAATATATACAGATGGAGCTGAAGGGCCAAAGAGGATTGCAAAGGAGCTTTTAAAAAGAGAGATAAAAGATTTTTTTATGATAGTCTTGGAAGAGCTTGAGACAGATAAGGAAAGAATAAGAGAATTTGAAAAGATAGAGCATGTATTAGAGGAGGATTTTTTTGATCTGAACTTTGTGGTCCTAAGAAGGATATCTGGTTCAAAACATACCTTAAAGATAGGAATGGATGATAGCTTTTACAGGCATGAAAGAGGACTTATTACAAAGAAGGAGATAAGGGTCATCTCAATCTCAAAGCTTGAGCTAAAAAGTAACAGCACTGTATGGGATATTGGTGCAGGTTGTGGATCTGTTGGGATAGAGTGTTCTTGTATTTCAAAAGAAGGAAGGATATTCTGTATTGAAAAAGAGTTAAAAAGATTTCTTATGATAAAAGAAAACATAAAAAGAACAGGTGCATATATTGTTGAAGCTATCTGTGGAAAGGCACCTGATTGTTTAAAAGAGCTTCCCTCTGCTGATAGAGTATTTGTTGGAGGGGGGCTTTCTGAAGATCCCTTAATGCTTGAGCACATAAGCAGATATATGAAGCAAGATGGCATAATCGTTATAAACATAGCTCTTATAGAAAACCTGGCCAATGTATTAGCTTTTATCAAAGAAAAGGGATGGGAATTTGAGCTTACTCAGGTTATGATTTCAAGATCACATCCTATTGGAAAGAGCACAGCACTCACCCCCCTTAACCCGATATTTATAATAAAGGTGGAAAGAAGAAGTAAAAATGTGGTAAAAGATAGAAAGGAGAAATAGGTTATGTCAAACAGACAGATTAAAGTAACCTTTAGAACCCTAACTCCTTATAATAGCAAAACAAATCTTGATAAAATCGGTGCTGAATTTGGGACAGATTTGTTAAGGTTGTTTTAAGAAATTTATGAGAAAATTAATGAAATTATTAAGCTGAAAACGAAAAATTAAAAGAATTTGGAAATTATAATTTAGGGATTATAAAGGATAGTCTCAAGAATGATTAGGAGGAAGTAATATGTTTATTTCTAAGATTACACGAAAAGGACAGATTACTATACCATCTGAATTTAGAAAAAAACTTGGAACAGATATAGTGGAAGTGGAAATGGATAAGGGAAAAATAATAATAAAACCAGTTAGAAAACTTGGAGGAATTTTAAATAGATATGCCATAAAGAATAAATCCATAGAAGATGTAATGCAGATGGAAAAAGAGGTTATAGAAAATGCCTTTGCAGAAAGACATAATAATAGTTGATGCTAATGTAATTTTAAGATATTTGCTTAGGGATAATGAAAAATTTTACAAAGAGGCAGAGGCTTTGTTTAATGATGCTTTTTTAGGTAAAAAGAAAATCCTGATAATGCATTCTGTTATTGCAGAAGTGGTTTATGTCCTCTTGAAACTCTATAAGGTTAGTAAGAAAGAAATAGCAGAAGTTTTAACAGAACTTATGAAGATTAAAGGGATAAAAGTTCAGGATAAGGAAATACTTTTCCGTGCTTTCAAAATATTTGACAATAAAAATCTTGATTTTGTGGACTGTATCTTGTGTGCATATAGCGAGAAATATCAAATAGTATCTTTTGATAAAAAACTAAATAAATGTATAAAAGAACATAAATAATAAGCATGAAACCTGCTAATTTGAAAATAAGGTAGAGTATCTCCCACTAAAAAATTCTGTTATAAGCCAAACGAACAACAAAGAATAATCCTGCGGAGTATGGTTCGGGAATGAAGTGGATAAAAAGAGGTCATCATGGGAGGTCATCAAGGTGGGAAAAAGGTGAAAAAAGGAAAAGTATACTTTATTGGTGCAGGGCCAGGGGATCCAGAGCTTATCACTTTTAAGGGAAAAAGATGCTTAGAGCAGGCAGATCTTATAATATATGCAGGATCCCTTGTTCCAAAGGGTCTTATTAAAAAAAGCAAGGCAAAAGCAATTGATTCTTCATCTTTGACACTTGACGATATCCACAGGCACATAAAAGAGGCGGTGGGGCAGGGAAAAATTGTTGCAAGGGTCCACTCTGGCGATCCATCCATATACGGAGCAATAGATGAGCAGATAAGGCTTTTAAAAAGAGATAATATCCCTTATGAGATAATACCCGGGGTTACAGCAGCATTTGCACTTGCAGCAGAGGCAGGAATATCTCTTACTGTTCCTGAGATAACACAGACCGTTATATTTACCAGAATATCAGGAAGAACCCCTGTTCCAGAAAGAGAGGCTTTAAGAAGACTTGCATCTCACAATGCAACAATTGCCATATATCTTTCAGTACTTAGTGCCTCTGTTATAAAAGAAGAGCTTATAAAAGGAGGATACAAAAGAAACGCACAGGTAATCATAGGATACAGGATAGGATGGCCAGAGCAAAAGATAATCAGATGCAGACTTGATGAGATGGATAGAGTGGTAAAAGAGGAAGAGATAAAAAGGCAGGCTATATTTTTGATTATACCAGAGGCAGAGAAAGATACATTTTCAAAACTTTATTCGCCTGACTTTTTTCATGGATTCAGAAAAGGATAAAAAAAGAGCCATATATTGCCTTACATCAAAGGGCGCTGAACTGGGCTACAGGATAAAACAGCTTATTGGGGGTGATCTTTTTGTTTATGAAAAGATAAAGGCAGAATTTAGCTGTCTTAGATTCAAAAGACTAACTTCACTTATATCAGAGGTATTTCATGCCTACAGGGAACATATCTTTATTACTGCTATGGGAATTGCTGTAAGAGGCATATCCCCTTATATAGGCTCAAAAGAGGCCGATCCTGCTGTTGTTGTAATTGACCAGAATGGAAGATACTGTGTAAGTGTTCTGAGCGGACATCTTGGGGGTGCAAATGAGCTCTGCAAAAGGATAGCAGAGCTTATAAAGGCCACCCCAGTTATCACCACAGCAACAGATACAGAAGGAATAAGTTCAGTTGAGCTTCTTGCTAAGAAAAGAGGTATGCATATAGAGAATCTTTCTGCGCTTAAAGATGTGAGCTTTGCAATGATTGAAAAAGAGCCTGTGCAGTTGTTTGATCCAGATAATGTATTTCCTCTTGATTATCCCAAGATAATTAAGGTTTCAGATGAAACAGAGTGGAGAAAAGATATCCCTGGTGTATGGGTTTCTTGGAAGAAGACAGAAGCGCTAAATAACAAACTTATTGTTGTTCCTAAAAGCCTTATAGTCGGAATAGGATGTAACAGAGGGACAAAAAAAGAAGAGATCAGAGATGCTGTTCAAAGTGTATTTAGATCATTTGGCTTAAATGTAAAAGCAATAGGGCTTATTGCAACTATAGATAAAAAAAGAGATGAAAAAGGGATTCTTGAATTTGCAGATGAAATGGATGTGGCTGTTAAGTTCTTTTCTTCTGAGGAGCTTAAGTGCATAAGTGTTCCAAATCCTTCAAAAACTGCAGAAAAACATGTGAGGACAAAAAGCGTATGCGAGGCATCAGCAATAGCAGCGGTAAAGATGGGACAAATCGTTGTTCCAAAACAGAAGTTCAAAAATGTAACAATAGCGGTAGCCTTAAAAAAGGCTCACTAAGAGTTGTTGGTATTGGGCCAGGTGGATCAGAACATATCACGAAAAGGGCGATTTCAGCAATAGATAGATCCGAGGTTATAGTTGGATATATCACATATATAGAGCTTTTGGAAGAGGGCTTAAAAAAGGGAAAAGAAGTTATATCTACTGGAATGATGAAGGAGATTGAAAGATGTAAGATTGCCATAGAAAAAGCAAAACAGGGTAAAAGCACAGCTATAGTTAGCGGAGGAGATCCTGGAATATACGGCATGGCAGGACTTATCCTTGAATTGCTTTCTTTGGAAGATCTTATAGATAAGATTAACTTAGAGATCATCCCCGGTGTTCCGGCTCTTTGTGCTGCTTCAGCACTCCTTGGAGCGCCTATCATGCATGATTTTGTCTCTATAAGCCTTAGTGATCTTATGACACCTTGGGAGCTTATAAAAAAAAGGATAATTCTGGCATTAGAAGGAGACTTTGTAATAGTTCTTTATAATCCAAGCTCAAAGAAAAGAAAAAGGAAGCTAAAAGAAGCCATTGAGCTAATAAGAGAGAAAAAGGGAGATAAGGTTCCGGTAGGTATTGTAAAAGATGCCGCAAGAGAGGGAGAAAAGATTATTATAACAGATATAAGATCCATTGACCCAGAAGTGGTTGATATGAGGACTATCCTGATAATAGGAAACTCTACAACCAAGATTCATGATGGCTTTATGATTACACCAAGAGGTTATGAAGATAAATATGAGAGCTTTGAAAAATTCAAAGCTCTCAGAAAAAAGCTGTAATTATGGGTTATTTAAAGTTAATTTTTGGGGGTCTGGTCTCCGCCCCGGAGGGTCATCCGACCCGGAGGGGGGTGTAACCCCCAGTGTAAAAGGGGGTTATGCAAAGCTCTCAAATATTTTTAGGAGAATATCTTGCGTAAGATCTCTGCATTCATGATAGCTGGGACACATAGCGGATGCGGTAAGACCATGGTTACACTTGCAATGATAGCTTCCCTGGTAAGGAGGGGCTATAGGGTTCAGCCTTTCAAGGTGGGCCCTGATTTTATTGATCCGGGGCATCATCGACGCATTTCGGGCAGAGATTCTCATAATCTGGATGGCTGGATGATAGGATTAGAATATTCAAAAAAGATCTTCTATAAGTATACGGCCGATGCGGATGTGGCCGTTGTTGAAGGGGTGATGGGGCTGTATGACGGGTATTCAGGAAGTGATGAAAGCGGCTCCTCTTCGCAAATGGCCAAGGCCTTGGGGATCCCTGTCCTTCTGGTTGTTGATGCAAGATCCATGGCCCGCTCTGCTGCCGCACTTACCCTTGGTTATAGGAGCTTTGACCCTGCCCTTCATTTTGGAGGGGTGATCTTTAACATGGTTGGAAGTAATACACATGCCGAGTATCTAAGAGAAGCAATAGCGCATTCTCTATCTGGGGTTTCAGTATTGGGGTGCCTGAAAAGGAATGAGAGTATCACCACTCCATCAAGACACCTGGGGCTTATTACAGATGAAGACAATCCATTTACTCAGGAACGTATAGATGCCCTAATTGATTGGATAGAGGATGGCCTTGATCTTAAAATGATACTTGAAAAGACCAGTATTCAGATTGATTCTGGTTCGGTTTATAGACATTCCTTTTCCACCCTGTATGAGGGTGATAGGATCCCCATCGGATTGGCAAGGGATCAGGCCTTCTGTTTCTATTATGCAGAAAATCTGAGGCTGCTTGAAGAAGCCGGTGCCCAATTGGTGGAATTTTCTCCTATTAAAGACCATAGCCTTCCTAAGGGACTTAGAGGGATAATCCTGGGTGGTGGATATCCAGAACTGTATGCAGAGCAACTTGCCCGGAACCGCAGCCTTATGGAACAGATAAGAGAGTTTTCCTCCAAAGGGGGGCCAATATATGCCGAATGCGGTGGCTTTATGTATCTGGGCAAAAGCATCAGGGATCTGCAAAATGTGGAGCATCCTATGGTAGGTATCTTTCCTGTAAAGAGTGTAATGAATCGCTCTTTGAAGTCCTTAGGGTATAGAGAGGTGATAACCCTATCTGAGTCTCCTTTAGGGCCAAAAGGAACCACCGCAAGGGGGCATGAGTTTCACTATTCACATCTGGATGGAAGCCTACAAGACCCTGTCCTTATTCATATCTACAATGTAGATAATAGAAAAAGGGCAGAAGGGAAAGAAGAGGGATTTATGAAGAGAAATACCCTTGGCTCATATATTCATCTACATTGGGGATCGAACCCGGAGATTCCACAAAATTTTGTAAGATTCTGCAGGGAAGCTGATATTGAGACCTGAGCAGATATAACGATTACCTTTTTAAAGCATATTGTAGGGGTCCACATCAATTATTATTCGGATATCTCTGTCTTTAATAGACATCTCCTTAGATATCATATGAATATGGATAAGATTGGCCTCCATTAATTCCTTAATAGGAAATTTACATAATATCTGCCATCTGTATCTCCCTCTTAGTTTAGAGAGGGGGGCTGGTGATGGGCCCATAATCTTAATTTGCTCTTCCTTAGAGAAGAGGAACTTTAATCTTTTGGTAATACTTTCAGCCACTTCTTCTACCTTCTGTCTATCCTTTGAAGACAGGACTATATTTATGAGATGAGAAAATGGAGGATAAAATAGGCGTCTTCTTAGATCGATCTCTCTTTTATAAAATGAAAGATAATCTGAATTTATGGCATTTAGGATAGCATAATGAGAAGGATTAAAGCTCTGAACAATCACTCGTCTCCTCACTCCATCCTTTTGTGCTAAACTTATAAGCTGAGATAGGAGTTGAAATGTCCTCTCTGGCGCCCTGAAATCGGGAAATACCAGTGATAGATCTGCTGATATTACCCCTATCAAGGCCACATTGCTAAATTCATAGGCCTTTGTTATCATCTGAGTTCCAATAAGAATATCAATATTCCCCTCAGATAGCTCCTTTAATATCTCTTCCTCTTCTGTCTTTGTCTTTACACTGTCTCTGTCAAATCGGATAATATTTTTTTGTGGAAATAGCCTCTTGAGCTCCCTTTCCAATCTCTCAGTCCCAAATCCATATGCCCTGATCTTTCCAATTTTGCAAAATGAACATGCCATTTCCATCTCTTGACTGAATCCACAATGGTGACATATAAGTCGATTATCTTTAAGGTGGAATATCATGGGCATATCGCAGTCCTTACATCTTATAATCCTTCCACACTCTGAACATATATGAATACGATTAAATCCCCTTCTGTTTAAAAAGACTATGGCCTGCATCTTTTTATTAATTGTATCTTCTAATGCCTCTAAAAGCCTCTTTGAGATTATGGATCTCTTTTTGTTTTTCCCCTCACCTTTCATATCTATAAGCTCTATCTGTGGGGTTAAATAGGGATCAGGCCTCTTTTGTATCTCAATTAATTTAAATTTCCCGATTTCACATTTATAAAATGAATCCACAGAAGGCATTGAAGATCCTAAGATCACGGGAACATCTTCTATCTCTCCTCTCAGCAGTGCACAGTCCCTTACATGGATTCTTGTCCCTTCTTCCTGTTTGTAGGAAAAGTCATGTTCTTCATCTACTATAATAATTCCCAACTTTTTTAAGGGTGTAAAGAGGGCAGATCTTGGCCCTATAACAAGATATGTATCTCCTCTCATTATCTTAAGCCACTGGTCATATCTTTCTCTGATACTGAGTTCACTATGATAGATGGTTACCTTTTCTCCTAAGACAGATCTAAATACAGACCACATTGATTGAGCTAATGCCACTTCTGGAACTAACAGAAGGGCACTTTTCCCTTTATTTATTACATATTCCATACATCTAAGATATACCTCTGTCTTTTCACTTCCTGATATCCCGTATAAGAGAAAGACACCGTGTCCAGAGTCTGCCTCCGTATTTATTTGAGATATTGCATCCTTTTGTATAGGATCCAGAATTTTGGCTCTTTCAAATCTATGGATGATCAGTCCCTTTGGACTTTTTAATACCCCTCTTTTTCTTATCTTTAATACACCCTTCTTTTTCCATTTCTCAATTAGATATCTAAAGTTGGAGATCTTCTCCTTCAATATCTCGTATCTGATTTCATCAGTAACTAAAAATAACTCCAAAAAACTCCTTTCATCTTTTGCTTTTAACCTCTGTCTTAAGATATTTTTTATATCTATCCCCTCTGCCAGACATACATATCTTTCATTAGAAGGTCTTATAGGGGATCTCTCCCTATATTCCTCTATCTGAATCCAGCCCTTTGATCTTAGATATCTAATCTCTTCCCTGTATCTTCTAAGATCCACACTCTGGGATTGATTTAATCTATTGAGGATATCTTTAATAATTGAATCATCAGATATCTTTTCAATGGCACGCCTTCCCTTTGGGGTGAGAGCAATTGATTTTTTTACCTTTAGAGCAGCTCCACCAGGAAGTATGGATCTTATAAGGGGGCCTATGGGGTATAGATAATAGCTGGACACTTTAAATAGTAGTTGAATCAGATTTTCGGTAATTAGGGGTTCATCCTCAAGTAGCTCCTCTATCTGTTTTAACTCTCTACCTATTGACTCTTCATATCCCACAACATATCCCTCTACCTTTCTGTTCTGGAAAGGCACAATCACCCTATAGCCTATGAGATTTAGATGGGAAAATTTTTCTGGAACACTGTAAGAATAGGTCTCCCAAAGCGGAAGATTAACTGCTACCTTAACGACTCTCATTTAATCCTTTATAATAGCTTCCACAATTCCCTTTACCCAAAGAGAGCTTTGCATAACCCCTTTTTACACTGGGGGTTACACCCCCCTCCCTGCCGGGGCGGAGTCCCCTCTAGGACGGAGTCGGGTCGGATGACCCTCCGGGGCGGAGACCAGACCCCCAAAGATTTACTTAAAAT
>CAYTXJ010000073.1:0-11437 GCA_964440775.1 uncultured Desulfobacteraceae bacterium
TTGCTTCGGGTCTTTTAAGATCCTCGCAATGACAGATTCCATTTACAGCTTTTTTATGAGAGCTTTGAAAAACCCAAAGCTCTCAACCTTAATTTAAATTTGCCCCATATCTTTAAGTATCCCTATACATCTTTCACAAAGGGTCGGAAATTGGTTATCCTTACCCACAGTGGGGTCATGTATCCAGCATCTTTCACATTTTATATCATCAGACCTGCTGACCTTTATTTTTAGTCCATTAATAGTTTCTGCATCCATACCATCTTTTAATCCTTCCAAAGGAAGTAGGGTTACATCTGATACAATAAATAGATATCTTAATTCATCCCTATAAGGTGTCAATCTATCAAGTAGATCTTGTGAGCAGCCTAGCTCTACCTTAGCATCTAAGGAATGGCCTATCTCTTTTGCCTTTCTTGCAATTTCAAGTGCTCTGTTTACCTCTTTTCTTATATCCCAAATAAATTCCCATCTATCGGCCAATTCCTGATCTTGCCATTCTTCCTTGACAGGAAGAAAATTTGTAAGGTGCACACTCTCCTCTCTGCCTCTTCCTTTGATATGTAACCAGATCTCTTCAGCAGTAAATGAGAGTATGGGGGCCATATCTCTTACCATCATATCTAAGATGTGGTGCATAGCGGTCTGAGAGGATCTTCTCTTCTTTGATGAGGGAGGAAGCACATAGAGTGTATCTTTTATGATATCAAGGTAGAGGGAGGAGAGATCAAGTACACAGAAATTGTGAAGAGTATGATAGACAATATAAAATTCAAAATTATCATATGCCTTAAGTATCTTCCTATGAACATCTTGAAGCCTGTGAAGAATCCATCTGTCAAGCTCTTCCATCTCTTTATAAGGGATTGAGTCGCTTTCTGGATCAAAGTCATAGAGATTTCCAAGTATAAACCTGCATGTGTTTCTTATCCTCCTGTATGCCTCAACCAAGCGTTTTAGTATCTCATCTGAAAGCCTGATATTATCAGTGTAATCCTCTGCTGCAACCCAGAGTCTGATCATCTCTGCTCCATACTCTCTTATGAGGTCTTCAGGAGCGATGACATTACCTAAGGATTTATGCATCGCCCTGCCCTTACCATCCACCACAAATCCATGGGTAAGGACGCTTTTGTAAGGAGCCACTCCCCTTGTCCCCACTGAACAGAGCAATGAACTGTGAAACCATCCCCTGTGTTGATCACTTCCTTCAAGATAGAGATCAGCAGGGCTGTCTAAGTAATCTCTTCGTTCCATCACCGCCGCATAGCTTACCCCTGAGTCAAACCACACATCCAGGATATCTGTCTCTTTCTTAAATTCTGTATCTCCACACTCAGGACAACTTATCCCTTCAGGTAATAGCTCTTTTTCATCCTTTTCAAACCATATATCTGCTCCAGATCTTTCAATTAGCCCTGCCACATGCTCAATCACCTCTTCATTTATAAGCACATGGCCACATCCCTTGCAATAAAAGAGACATATGGGTATCCCCCAAATTCTCTGCCTGGATATACACCAATCAGGACGATTCTCCACTAAGGCATAGATCCTGTCTCTTCCCCAACTGGGAATCCACTTAACCTCATCAATCGCATTTAATGCCTTTTTACGAAGCTCCGTCTTATCCATGGATATAAACCACTGCTCAGTTGCACGGAAGATTACAGGTCTCTTGCATCTCCAACAGTGAGGATATTCATGGACAATTGCCTCTTCTTTAAGTAGTGCCCCTATCTCCTTTAACTTCCTATTGACTTCCAAATTTGCCTCAAAGACCTCCATACCGCTAAAAAATTCCACCTCCTTAGTAAATCTCCCCTCATCATCTACAGGTGAGTATATATCAAGACCATATCTGAGCCCTGATTCATAGTCCTCTTCACCGTGTCCTGGGGCTGTATGCACACAGCCTGTTCCTGCATCTAAGGTTACATAATCTGCTAGGATGAGTACGGATTCCCTGTTGTATAAGGGGTGTTTGGCCTTGAAATTTTCAAGCTCCTTCCCTTCAAATTCTTCAAGCACCCTGTAATCCCTTATCCTAAATGTATCAAGACATATGTCTCTGAGTCTGGATGCCAGAATATAGACTTCACTGTTGCCTATCTCCACCGCACTATATGAAAATTCAGGATGTAGAGCTATTGCCAGGTTTGCAGGAATAGTCCAGGGGGTAGTGGTCCATATGACCACATATATCTGTTTTCCCTTTAAGGAAGGATATTTTAAAGATAGATCACTTAACATGGGAAACCTTACATATATAGAAGGAGATTCATGCTCGTGGTATTCCACTTCTGCCTCAGCTAAGGCGGTCTTACATGAGATACACCAATATATGGGTTTCTTGCTCCGTATCAGGGTTCCATTTAGAGCAAATTTCCCAAATTCTCTGATTATGGTTGCCTGATAGTTGTAGTTCATGGTGAGATAAGGATTTTCCCATTCCCCAAATACTCCCAATCTCTTAAATTCTTCTCTTTGAATATCAATATATCTTTCAGCATAGCGTCTGCAGTATCTTCTTATCTCTACCTGTGTCATCTCTCTCTTTTTCTCTCCCAGCTCCTGATCCACCTTATGTTCAATGGGAAGTCCGTGACAATCCCATCCTGGCACATATGGAGCATCAAACCCCAACATCTGTTTTGATTTTAATATTATGTCTTTCAGGATCTTATTAAATGCGGTCCCCATATGAATATGTCCATTGGCATAAGGAGGGCCATCGTGAAGCATATATCTCTTTCGTCCCTTTGAAGCCTCCCTTATCCTGTGGTATATCTTCATATCTTCCCATCTCTTAAGTATTTCGGGCTCTTTTTTTACCAGATTGGCCTTCATGGGAAAATCTGTCTTTGGAAGATTAAGTGTCTTTTTGTATTCCATCTCTCTTTCCTTACATCCTTTCTAAAGATTTTAAAAGACTTGATTAACAGATATAGGGATCTTAGTCAATTTTATAAATAATTAATATTGCCATTTTCATCAGAATAGATAATAAATAAATCTATGGATAGGTATAACAGGTTTGTATTTGAAGAGCTATATCAGATCGTAGAGAGATATCCAGATAAGAGCGCCTTAGTCTATTTAGGCCAGAAGTTCAGTTTCAAGAGGCTCAAAGAGTTTATTGATAGATTTTCAACTGCTCTATATGATATTGGCCTTAGGGCCAATGATAAATTTATGATCTATCTTCCCAATTGCCCTCAGTTTCTCATTGCATATCTGGGAGCTCAGAGAATAGGGGCGATCCCTGTTCCCGTATCTCCCATATATACCCCCCATGAAATCAGGTATCTTTTAAAGGACTCTAATGCAGAAAGTATCTTATGTCTTGATATAAACTTCAGGTATGTAAAGGAGGTATTTGATGATACCCCTCTTAAAAGGGTAATTATTACGACTTATGTAGATATGCTTCCTGCATATAAGCGGATCTTTGGATATCTGATGGATAAGATTCCAAAAGGAAAGATAGAGAAGGGAAGATATATATTTTTATTCAAAAAGCTCATAAATGATTATAGTCCATCTCCTCCTCCACTAAAAGAGGATCCAGGCAGGCTTTTAAGTTATATACTCTATACAGGGGGAACTACAGGATTCCCTAAGGGGTGTATATCTACTCATAAAGGAATGGTATCATTTTTGATGGAGATCAGAGATTGTGGAAAGGGGATAATTAAAGAAGGTAAAGAAAGACTTATTATGATAAATCCCCTGTTTCATCAAATGGCACAGGGTATGACATTTGGAATGGGTTTTTACAAGGCAAACACCGTGATATTGATGCCTATTCCCCAGGTAGATGCCATACTTAAGACCATTGAACGCCATAAAGTCACCCTTTTTCTTGGTGCACCAACACTTTATAGGATGATCCTTGAAAATGACAGGCTTGATTTTTTTGATCTAAGCTCATTAAGATTCTGTTGGAGTGGAGGGGATGTGCTCCCTTTAGAGGTATTTAGAAGATGGAAAGAGAGGTTTAATATACCCATATATCAGGTATATGGAGCAACAGAAGTGGGATTTACCTGTATGAGCCCCTTAGACAGAGAACCCATCGCTGGCAGTATAGGGACTCCACTTGCCAGCAGAGACATAATGATAGTAAATCCTGAAACCTTGAGTCCTGTCAAAGAGGGAGAGGCAGGGGAACTTTTAGTGAGTTCGGACTATATTACCCCCCAATACTGGAATAAACCTGAGGAGACAGCGGCTTCGTATATAGAACTTAATGGAAAGATCTGGTATCGGATGAGAGACTTTGTGAGAAAGGACAAAGATGGACTTCTCTATTATGTGGATAGATCAGCGGATATAATAAAATACAAGGCATATAGGGTCTCATGTTCTGAAATTGAGGCAGTTCTTCAAGATCATCCAGCTGTAATTGGAGCATGTGTTGTGGGAGTGCCTGATGAAAAGGTAGGTGAACGGATTAAGGCCATTGTGGTATTAAAAGAAGATATAAGAGGAGTAAGTGGTGGAGAGCTGATTAAGTGGTGTAAAGAGAGGCTTGCCCCCTATAAGGTGCCTCAATATATAGAGTTTAGGGATATGCTACCAAAGAGCAAGGTTGGAAAGCTTCTTCGCAGAGAGGTCAGGGAAGAAGAGAGAAGAAAGATTGCAAAGCAGACTAAGAAGATAAGTGTCTAAATGCCAAAGTAGGCACTTTTTACATCTGGATTTTCCATAAGCTCCTTAGAGTCGCCTTCTAATATAGATGAGCCATTTTCAAGTATATAACCATAATTAATAATAGGTAATATGGGCCTTGCGTATTGTTCTGCTATGACTATGGTTATACCCCTATCTTTATTAATATCCTCTATTGCATCTGTTACTACATCTTCCATTGCAGGACTTAGCCCTAATAGAGGTTCATCAAGTAAAAGCACCTCAGGTTGAGCCATAAGTGCCCTTCCAATTGCAAGCATCTGCTGTTCCCCTCCACTTAAAAATCCGCCAGGTCTATTTCTTAGCTTTATTAATGTGGGGAAAAGGCTAAATATATAGTCAAGGGTCTCTTTTGCCTGCCTCTTTGTTGCAAGTATTCCACCTATCCTTAGATTTTCCATAACACTGCTCTCTATAAATATCCTCCTTCTCTCAGGGCAGAGCACTATCCCCCTACGTGCCCTTTCACTGGGTTCTAAAGATGTGATATCCTGTCCATCATATAAGATATTGCCCATTATTGTTATCCTTTCCCCTCCCTTCATCTCTTCTTTCTTTTTGACATCCAATATTATTCCACTTATGGTATACATGAGAGTAGATTTGCCCGCACTATTTGCTCCAAATATTCCTATTATTCTACCTTTATTAAAGCTCATATTGATATTGTTTATTGCAATGGCATTTTCATAAAAGACTATAAGATCTGTTATATCTAATAACCCCATCTCTTTTTCTCCCTCTCCTTTCCCCAATATGCCTCCTTTACCTTAGGGTCCTCTATAACTCTTTGTGGATCACCTTCCGCAATCAATTTTCCAAAATTAAGCACACATACCCTGTCTGCCAGTCTGAAGAGTTCCCTTAGCCGGTGTTCAATCATGATTAGAGTGAGCCCTTGTATTTGAAGTCTTTCCAACAGAGGAATGAGGGTGGTTATCTCAGACATACTGAGTCCTGAAAAGATTTCATCACATATTATTAACTCCGGCTTAAGTGCCAGACATCTTCCCAGCTCTAACCTTTTAAGATATCCCAATGGAAGTGTCCCAGCACTTTTATATGGAACCCTTGCATCCCTTTCAAAGCCCAGCTCTTCAAGTATATCAATGGCAACAGCATCTGTATCTCCAAATTTTCCACTTCTACTCTCCCGCACTCTTGGCGCATTAAGGGGAATTATAAGATTTTTATATGCAGAAAGAGAATGATAAGGCCTCATAATCTGAAAGGTTCGAGTAAGACCCATATTTGCTATCTTATGGGGAGATTTGCCTGTAATATCAATCCCTTTAAAATTGATCTTTCCACTATCAGGCCTTAAAAAACCTGTTATAAGATTTACTAAAGTAGTCTTTCCAGAACCATTTGGCCCAATAATTCCAAGCACCTCTCCCCTTTTAAGATATAGGCTTACATCTTCTACGGCCTTTACCCCACCAAAACTCTTACTTACGCCCTTTACTTCAAGTATGATCTTATTATTCTCCATATGTCCTGATAAATTTTACACCTCTTCCCATCTTTCAAATTGATGATATTTCCTCTGCAGATAATTCATTAACCCTTCTGGTTTATAGACAATAAAGGCGATAAGGATTAAACAATAGATCACCACTCTTAATTGTCCAAACCCCCGTAAGATTTCAGATAGAGGTGTTAGAATAAATGCTCCAATCACAGGCCCCACCAGAGTTCCCATACCTCCCATCACAGTTGCAGCAATAGGAAGTATGGAAAAGTCCATGGCAAAGAGTGATATGCCCAACCAACCGTAAAGATGGGTAATACAGGCCCCTCCAAAGCATCCAATTGTGGATGCAATTAAAACCGCTTTTATCTTATATTCAGTAATATTGATTCCCGATGCCCTTACTGCCTGGTCATTGTCTTTAATGCCTCTGAGTATTAGGCCAATATCTTCGTTGACAAGTCTTCTGAGTGCAAAGAGTGAGACCAGAGCCCCACCGAGGATAATATACTGTTCAAACCATTCATTAGGCATAATATCCAAAGCACTGATACCCTCTGTTCCACCAAATATACTAAGAGCTATTATGATATAAACTGCAAATAGAGGGAACATAAAACTTATAATGGCAAAATATATTCCTCTAAGCCTCAGAGATGGTATAAAGATTAATGTGCTTATAATTGCACCTCCAATCGTTCCAATAGGGATGCATAAAAAGGGATGCCAGTGGAGATAATGATTCAATAGGCCAGATATGTATCCACCACAACCAATAAAGAATGCTCCTCCAAGACATACCAGTCCCACATATTCTGAGAGAAAATCAAAACCCAGTGCAAGGAGTGCATAGATACCAGATGCACAGAGAACTCTCTTCCAATAGAGAGGTAAGATAAGGGGAAGTATTAAGAGAATAGATATAAGAAAGGCTCTTGGGAATATGAGATATAACATCTCTTGCCATGAAGACAGCGCATATAGACCCTCTGTTCGAACCTTTATGCTTCTATCCAGTCTTTCTTTTCTTTTACTCCTTTTCCTTTCCACCCCCTTATACCCTCTCTTCAAGCTCTTTTTGCCTACCTAAGAGCCCTGAAGGCCTAAAAAGCAGGATAACAATTATGGTTCCTACCAATACCACTGACTCCCACATGGCACCAAAGAGTGCTGTGCTTATCTTCATTGCAAATCCAATGACAAAGGAGGCAAGAATTGCCCCTGCCCAGCTCCCAAGACCACCTATGATACAGACTGCTAATGCATATATGAGCACCTTATATCCAGCCTCTGCAGTTATATTCCCAAGAGGAAGAATGATAACAGCAGCAAGGCCAGATAAGGCGGATCCAATAGATAGCACAATTGTGGCCATTCTATCTGAATTTATTCCAAGCATCATAGCTGCTTGCTCATCCTGAGCTATCGCCCTCATGGAAAGCCCTGTCTTTGTATAATGGGTAAATAACCAGAGGATTCCAACAAGTAATATACCGGCGCCAATGATTATGAGCCTTTGATAGTCAATAAAGATCCCTGCAATCTTTATTTTACCTTCTATAAAGGGATTTAGCATATAAAAAGGCCCAATAAACCCTTTAAATCCGGCTATCCCCTGCATTCTTAACCCTTCAAGGATAATCAGTCCCACTGCAAAAGATGCTATGATTTCAGAGGTGGGAATCCCCCTAAGTCTGATGAGGACAAACCTATAGATAATGAGTCCTAAGACAGATGCTATTATAAGAGATAGCACAATAGATATAAGATAGTTAAGTTTTAAGTCATTTACAAATGTCCATGTGAGAAATCCAGCCAGCACATAAATGGAGCCATGGGCAAAGTTAGGAACTCTACTTACTCCATAGACAAGGGTAAAACCCAATGCAATCAGTGCAAAGATTACACTATTTACCGTTCCATATATGATTATCTCAGCCATCCTATCTCTTTAACCAGGGTGGCATTTTTATCTTGGCTGTGGCTGCAATTTCAGGAAAGATCTGCACCCTTCTCCCTTCTTGCCACTGCACCCAGCAGCCTAAGATGCTTTTCTTAGGATCATAACCATAGACTATCTGATGATTCTTATCAAATCGGATGGTTCCTCTTACAGCAGGCATATTGGTCTTTTCAAGGGCATCAATAAGCCTTATTCTGTTTAGACTCCCCGCTCTTTCAATAGCATCCTTAAGCAGATAAATGGACTCATATGCACTTACACATCCCGTGCTTCGGGGTTCCACACCCCATCTCTTTTTAAAATTATTAAAAAATTCCATTGCCTTAGGGGTTGCCTTTGTGGGAACACACCCTGTCTCACAGAGTGTTACAATGGTATATGCACATTTCCCTTTGGTTGCTTTCCAAAATCCTGGATCCTCAGCAGCACCTATAAATCCAACGGGAAGGGCGGGGATTTCCATATCAGCCCATTGTTTTAACATTATAGATGTCTCTGGTGAATACGCCCAGACAAACATGACATGTGCCCCTGATCCCTTACACTCGTTCAATGCTGCTGAATAATCTGTGGTGCCAATTGGATGTTTATCAAATCCAACTATCTCCCATCCTGTCTTCTTTGCAAGCTTTTGAACAATGGATGCGGCCTTTCGGCACATCAGACTATCATCAATGGTAATGAATAATTTGTTGAATCCAAAGTCCTTTTTTATCTTTGACAATAGATCAATGGCCTCTTTTATATACCATTTAACCGATCCACTTGCTCTAAATGAGTGCATATATCTTTTGGGATTCTTTGCCACCTTTTGATCCCAGGTAGGAGTGTAGGTTCCGATAGATACGATGTCCACTATCTTATATCTTGCGTAAAGGTCCATAGCTGCTATACTACACTCTGACATGCAAGGGCCGCCTACAATAATGTCTGCCTTTTTCTGAAGTATCAGCTTTTCTATAGCAAGCAGGACTTCACTGGTTGGAACTCCGGGCTCTTCATCTCGGCTATCAATAATTTCCAGCTTAATAGGTCTCTTTACCCCTCCGATATTGATTCCACCTGCTCTATTTATCTCTTCTACTGCCATAATCAGACCTCTTTCACCATTCTGCCCATAGGCACTTGCTCTGGGAACAGGTGCTCCAAAGATTATTGGTTTAACATCACTTTTTGCAGATAGAGATGCTGTAGAAAATAGAATTGATAAGACACAGATGAGTATTAAAACTGTCTTTTTCATCATCTCCCCCCCTTATTAGATTTTATAGATTAGATTAAGATAATTATATCTTTATGTCAACTTTATGATTTTTCTCTTTTCTGTATTATATTATCATATGCCGATAGGATATCTTTATGTCTTAGGGTGCCTATCAGCTTTTTGGAATTTGACACCTCTACCACAGGAAGCTGTGATATTCCTTTTCTGCTGATCTTATGGAGTGCATCCAGTAGATTATCTTCAGGAGTGATAGTTAGAAGATCAGTGGATGCCACATCCTTTGCAACGATTAAGTGGTGAAGTTCTTCCTCTTGAAGTAGGGTTCTTATATCCCTAAAGGATATTATTCCGCTGAGTTCTCCCTTTTTATTCAATACGTGTAGATATGGTGCATCCATCTTTTTAAAGGCAGAAAGCAGATCCAATAACTTCATTGACTCTGGCACAGCGGAGAATTGGTCTTTCATAAAATCTCTTACCTTTAGACTTCTGAGTATATTCTGCTCAAGCCCCCCTGCTATATCCACTCCTCTTCTAAGTAATTTAATAGTGTATATTGATCCTCTCTTAACGGACATGGAGACAATGGTACTCAATATGCATGTAATCATTAAAGGTAAGATGATCTTATAATTTCCACTAAGTTCAAAGATAATGATTATGGCTGTGATGGGTGCATGGGTTGTTCCTGCTACCACTGCTCCCATTCCAACTAAGGCATATGCACCAGGATCTGAAGGGATTCCCGGAAAGAGCAGGTTAGACATCCATCCGAAAAATCCTCCTGCCATAGCACCCATAAAGAGTGAAGGAGCAAAGATCCCACCTGACCCTCCTGAGCCCAATGTGATAGATGTGGCAAAGATCTTTAAAATTATAAGAAATGCCAAAAATGGGCCTAATAGACTGTTATGCAAAGCTTCATTTATAGCCCCATATCCCACTCCAAATACATGCGGCCACTTAAGGAGTATGATTCCCAATATAAAACCGCCAATAGCGGGTTTTATCCAATCCCATATGGGTAATGAATCAAATAGATCTTCAATCCTATAAAGAGACCAGATAAATATAATTGCAACGATACCCGCCATAAGTCCAAGAAAGGGATAGATGCCAAATTCCCATAGTGAATTAATGGAATATTTTGGGATTAGAAATGAGGGAAAATCTCCAAAGTAGTGTCTTGAAATTATTGTGGCTGTGACAGAAGACAATACCACCGGAGAAAAGGATGCTACACCAAAGTCACCCAAAAGCACTTCCAATGCAAAAAGCACCCCTGCAATAGGAGCATTAAAGGTAGCGGCTATTCCTGCTGCTGCACCACATCCTACCATGGTTCTGTGGTGAATTCTGGGAATACGAATTATCTGAGTGATGGTAGATGCAAGGGAGGATCCTATCTGCACAATTGGTCCCTCCCTTCCCACTGATCCACCAGAGCCAATACATATGGCAGAAGCCATCACTTTAACAGCAGCAACCCTCTTTCTGATGAATCCATCCCGCAATGCCACTGCCTCCATCACCTCTGGAACGCCATGTCCTTTAGCCTCCCGTGCTCCCATATAGATAATTATACCAACCAAGAGTCCACCTACAGAGGGCATTAGGATGATAACTAAAGGATTCAGATTATGATGAAATTGAAGAATATCAGAGGAGTTCTGATAAAAAAGGAATTGTGCTAACTTTATTACCAATCTGAAAAATACGGCACCGTATCCTGCAAGGATTCCGATTAGGGTTGCAATAATTAAAGTAAATAGCCTTTCATTGAGGCCATAGTATCTGGATTTCCACTGTCTTTTCATATCTTTTATATATATTTAAGCCCCCAACTTTTCAATATGGATCTCATACTTAGGTTTGACAGTTGGTAGTGCAAAAAATAGGTAAATATTCTGTAAGATCATATAGTTAGGGGAAAATTTGTGTAATGATAAGCCTGCCTGATTTTAGCCCTTTAACAAATTTATCAAATATCACCCGAGCGAAGATATAAAATTACCTAAGTTATTGATCTATTTAGATGTGCCACCCATGAATCAGTAAATTTTTAACTACTAACTGTCAAACT
>CAYTXJ010000074.1:0-11351 GCA_964440775.1 uncultured Desulfobacteraceae bacterium
TCGAGAGCTATAATCTATGTCAAAGAGCAAACGGTAGTGCCAAGAACTTTTTTGGCTATGTTATGTGTTTGATATCACTAAATTATTTTTTTGCAACTGTCCAAGATCAGCCTTAATATCCCTGCTCCGCAGCATAAAGATGTAGCGAATCCTGCGATGTAGTGTCCACACAAAAAATTAACTTGTTGATGTTATTGGGTATTCTATTCTAAACTGATAATCTTCGGGAATCTGCAAAGAGGATATTTAAGCTTCTAAAAGAAAGAGGTATAATTTCTTAGTTATTTAGGAGCAGATCTCTAAGAAGTCATCACAGCCCAGGATAAATAACTTTTGGGTATTATCTTTCTTTTCTTTTTTTATTCCTTCTAACCACCTCTTTTTAAATGTAATTTCTCTATTTGTAGGGATAATTCTAATAATATCTAAAAATTTTAATGGTATATTATTCTTTTCCCTTATAAATTTCACCTTATCTTTTGGAATAATTAACAAAGACTCTCCAGTTGAAAATACAAATAGGGAAGATCCATAAAAGGAAGGAGAGAGCTCATTTTGGATTATAAGGGAATCATCTTTTAAGATTGGATCTTCAATAAATATATTCTCATCTCTAAACCCGTCTATAGGGATGCCCCATAAGCACTCAGGCCTCAATAAGAGGGCAGATGTAAACAGCATCCCTTTTTTTAAAAATTCCCTTCTTTTCATATTCATATCTTTTCCTAAAATTTAATAATTTTTATAGCAAATTAGATGGACAAAATCAAGAAGATTTATGGAGTGGTGCTTGCTGCAGGAGAGTCCAAAAGAATGGGGAGAACTTTGGGAAATTCAAAGCTCCCATAGAATTAGTCTGTATATCTTACATAATTTAAGGCGCTGCCATAGATTAGGTATTTTCTCTGCCTTTCAGATACATTTAGCCGGGTGTATATTAATTTTCCATCTTCCAATTTAACTGGGATTCTCTCCTCTCCACTCTTTATAAGGCTTTTTATATCTGGAAATATCAATTTCATTCTAAGCTTAAGGAGCTCATAGTCAGAAGGATCTTCAAATACTAAAGGGATAATTCCAAAATTGCAAAGATTTGCCTTATGGATACGGGCAAAACCTTTTGTCAATTTGACTCTTACACCCAGGTAGCGTGGTGCAAGGGCGGCATGTTCCCTGCTTGAGCCCTGACCATAGTTTTCTCCACCCACTACTGCTACATCCTTCATCTTCTCACATCTATTAACAAACTCTGGATCTATCTGACCAAATACATATCTGCTTATTGCATGGATATCTGACCTCAAGGGCAATACCTTTGAGCCCCCTGGAATTATCTCATCTGTGGATATGTTATCTCCAAGTTTAATACCCACATGTGCAACTAAATTATCTTCCAGCTCCTGCATAGGAGGGATACTCTTTATATTGCCCCTTTTTATGACCTTGACCTCAGAGGCCTTTTCTGAAGGTGGATATATTAAGGAGGTATCCACAATATATCTATCAGGCTCTAAAATCTGTGGGAATTCCATCTCTTTTAAAAGGGCTCTTGGATCTGTAATTTCGCCTTTCAGAGCAGAGGCAGCACCTGTCTCTGGAGAGCATAGATATACCCTGTCATTGGGCGTGCCAGATCTTCCTGGAAAGTTCCTTGGAAATGTCCTAAGACTTACCTCATCCATGCCCGGTGCCTGCCCCATACCTATGCATCCATGACATCCTGGTTCATGTATCCTTGCTCCTGCCTTTATAAGATCAGACAGGGCACAACCGTTTTCTATTATCTCTTCAAGTATCTGTCTGCTTCCTGGATTTATGTGAAAGGAAAGTCCCTCTTTGATCTTCCTTCCTTTTAAGATGGCTCTTACCTTCATGAGATCCACAAATGAGGAATTTCCACAGCTGCCCACTATCACCTGCGAGACCTTCACTCCTTCAAGCTCCTTGACTGGAACCACATTTCCAGGTGAAGAAGGGCATGCCACAAGAGGCTCTATATGGTTTAGATCCAGTTCAAGACTTTCGTCATATCTGGCATCCCACTCCGGTAAGAGCTCTTTCCAGTCCTTTTCTCTACCCTGTGCCTTTAAAAATCTGAATGTGATCTCATCTGAGGGAAAGATTGAGCTTGTGGCCCCCAGCTCTGTTCCCATATTACATATGGTGGCTCTTTCAGGCACTGATAGTGACCTTATTCCCTCTCCACAATACTCTAAGATCTTTCCCAAGAATCCCTTAACCCCAAACCTTCTTAGAAGCTCCAGCACTACATCCTTTGCACTTACAAAGGGAGATAGTTTACCTTTTAGCTCTACTTTAACTATCTTTGGGCGTGGGAAATAGTAGGGAATGCCTGCCATTGCCATTGCTACATCCAGCCCCCCTGCTCCTATCGCAAGCATACCCATACCTCCTGCCGTAGGGGTATGGCTATCAGAGCCAAGCAGGGTCTTTCCTGGAAGAGCAAATCTTTCAAGATGCACCTGGTGGCATATACCGTTTCCAGGTGCGCTAAAGAATATTCCATACTTAGAAGATGCGGTGCGTAGATATTCATGATCATCGCGATTGCGGTTATCCATCTGAAGAAGATTATGATCCACATACTGGACAGATAGTTCTGTCTTTACCTTAGGTATTTTAAAAGATTCAAATTCAAGCATTGCCATTGTGCCTGTTGCATCCTGAAGCAGAGTCTGATCAATTCTGATTGCAATCTCTTCTTTAGTGCTTTCAATCAGGTGGTTTTCAAGGATCTTTTCAACTATGCCCTTTCCCATGCCTAACTCCTTTCAGGTGCTAATCCTCTTTTTGCACTCTTCTATATAGTATTTAGTCTCTTCACTGAGAGGAAGAGCCTTTAATATATGTAATGCCTCTTTAAAGTTCCCTCTGTTCATATGGTTGATTGCAAGACAAAGCTTTAGATCAGAATCTTTAGGATAGGAAAGCAGGGCATCTTTAAGGATTCTCTCTGCATCATCCATCTTCCCCTGCCTCTGCCATAGCATGGAAAGGCCTAAGAAGGCCCTCTTGTCATTAAAATAGCTTAGAGACTTTTTAAATAACCATTCTGATAGCTCCTCTTTCTTAGGGATATCAGGATTTCTGGAATAATGGCCGTGTGAAAATGTCATCCCAAGTCTGGATAAAAAATCCGCATATTCAGGGTTTAGATCCTCACCTTCAGAGAACCTCACTGATCTAACATAGTCTGGCAAATTTCTATAAAACTCCTTTCTTAGCCTTTCTCCCCACGATAGCACATCCTCTTTGGATATGGATGGATCCATCTGGAAATACATGATACCTTCAATCTTATTGAGCCATATATCATCAGAGATACCATTTATCTTTCTTATCTCATCCCAGAGTCTGGTTCCGGGGAACAGATCCAATATATAGGTAATGAGAGCAAGGGGTTTGATGGTATGCATTAGATCAATACTCTCTTTAATTGTGGAATCATCTTCTTCAGGAGAGCCATATATCAGGTAGAGCCTTGGAAGTATCCCATACCTTCTGGTAATATCAAATGCCCTAAGGATATCCTCTCTTTTAAGGGGCTTGTTGAGAGCTTTTCGGATCTTCTCTGAACCGCTTTCCACTCCATAGCTTATCTGGATACATCCTGCCTTTCTCATCCAATAGACCATCTCCTCATCTACCTGATCCACCCTGGATATGGCATTCCAGCTTATCTTTAAACTCTTTTTAAGGATCAGATCGCATATCTCCAACACCTTTGACTTTTTTAATGTAAAAGTATCATCTGAAAAATAGAACATTCTGATTCCCTTTTTGTAGAGAATTTCAATCTCTTCGAGGAAGTGTTCAGGAGACCTGAATCTTACCATTCTGTTCCAGAATTGGGGAGAGCCACAAAAATTGCAGTTCCAGGGGCATCCCCTTGAAATGGATACATGTTGATATATGAAATACTTAGATGGGATGGGGAGGGAATCAAGATCATCTATGAAACCAGACTCCTCGGTCCTGTAAATTTCATTACCCGATCTATATGCAATACCTGGCACGGTTTTATAATCTTTTAAGTCTTCTCTTATGGCATCTAATAACAGAGGTAAGCTCTTTTCCCCTTCCCTTAAGATGATAAAATCTATTTCCTTAAAATTTTTAAGAAGATGTTTCCATAAAAATGTCGCACCCACTCCACCAAATATCACTTTAGTATCAGGAAAGAGCTCTTTTGTGATCTTTGCTATCTCCACTGCACCCCATCTGTTTCCATGAAGCACAGAAAATCCCACAATCTGGGGTTTAAAAGAGCTTAGTATATCCCTTATTTCCTCTTTTTTATTGGAAAAATTATATAGGTTCAGGATACCCACCTCGTATCCCAACTCCTTAAGCACAGCACCTATCCAATAGAGGCCCATTGGCACTGGCCTTATATCTTCATCATCAATTCTTGGATCAATAAAGAAGGGATATATGAGTAGGATCTTCATATGCCTTGAGACCTTTGCATAACCCATTTTACACTGCGACCCCTGTCATCGCAAGCGAAGCGAAGCAACATGTCATTGCGAAGCCCCGAAGGAGCTGAAGCAATCTAAGAACCTTCGCTGATGGATGAGATTGCTTCGTCGCTAACGCTCCTCGCAATGACGGTGAATGGGTCTTTTAAGACCCTCGCAATGACAGATTCCATTTACAGCTTTTTTCTGAGAGCTTTGGAAAATTCAAAGCTCTCGCTTCGTTAATTCCTACTCCACTACTCCGTCCTTAAAGAGCCTCTCTACCTGATCAAGACTATATCCCAAAGATGCTAAGATCTTTTTTGTGTGGGTATGGTCCATATCTGGTATCTTTCCGGGCCTTGCCGGTGTTCTGGATAACCTGGGGGCAGGAGAGGGTTGGATAATACCTTCTTCTTCATAGACCAAATTCCTTGCCCTGTTTTGTGGATGATCCTTTACTTCCCATATATCTAAGACAGGGGATACACATGCATCTTTCCCTTTAAATACCTCTTCCCACTCATTACGGGTCCTATTTTTGAATATCTCCTGAAACTTCTGCTTCATCTCTTCCCACGAAGAGGTATCTTCCTGTGAAGGCATATCTTGAGATCTGAGATCAAGCCCTTTTAAAAGTTCTGAATAAAATTTGCTTTCAATTGCACCCACTGCCACATATCTTCCATCTTTGCTTTCATATACCTGATAATAGTGAGCTCCGCCATCAAGTCTGTTTGTGCCTATGTTTCTGCTCATAAATCCATTATAGAACAGGCCGAAAAACATGGAGGAAAGATAGGCCGCTCCATCCAGCATGGCACTATCCACTACCTGACCCTTTCCAGATCTTGTCCTCTCAAAAAGCGCCATCAAGATTCCCAAGGCACAGAGCATTCCACCCCCTGCAAAGTCACCGAGCAGATTACATGGGGGAAGAGGCCTTTCCCCCTTTCTCCTAAATAGAGAAAGGGCACCTGAAAGGGCTATATAGTTTATATCATGTCCTGCTATTTTGCTATAAGGGCCATCTTGACCCCAGCCTGTAAGCCTTGCATACACTATCTTGGGATTTGTTTTGAATACCTCATCCGGGCCAAATCCCATCCTCTCCATCACTCCAGGTCTATATGGCTCTATAAGCACATCTGCTCCTTTAATAATCTTCCATAATATCTCTTTCCCTTCCCTACCTTTTAGATTGATCCTGATTATCCTCTTTCCTCTATAAAATGGGTTTTTTCTCATTCTGTCCGGAATCTGTGGCATATCCTTTGTCACTCTCTCTACCACCACCACATCTGCACCAAAGTCAGCAAGTATCATTCCACAAAATGGAGATGGTGCAAGCCCCTGCATCTCCAATACCTTTATGCCATTAAGCGGTCTGGGTTGTGCCATCTTTTACCTCTCCTTAAAAAAATGAATGATACTCTCCAAAAGTGAAGAAATTGTATATCTATCAGGTATCAGATCCACACTGATACCAAAACTATTGACACTTTTTGCACATATAGGGCCAATACATGCAATATGGATTCCTCTGATTAAGTCCCTATTATCACCAATAAGATAGAAGAAATTTTTAACCGCGGATGAGCTTGTAAATATAATCATATCTATATCTTCGGAATTTAAGATCTGCCTTAATTCTGCCCTGTCAATATCGGGCATTACTGTTTCATAGATGGGAATCTCATCTACTGTGGCCCCCCTGTTTACAAGTTCAAGTGGAAGTATCTCCCTTACCTTACTTGCCCTGGGCAAAAGCACTCTCAGCCCCCTTAGATTTACAGTCTTCATCTCTTTTAAAAGGCCCTCTGCAGTGTGTTCAGATGGAATAAGATCCGCAATGATTCCCATATATTTTAATCTCTTTGCTGTTGCAGGGCCAATTGCAGCCACTTTCGTATCTGAGAGTTTACGAATATCAAAACCGTTATAATATAGTCTATCAAAGAATATCTTAACTCCATTTACACTGGTAAATATTATCCAGTTGTATCTATCAATTTTGCGAATGATCCTGTCCAATCCTCCCCATTCATCAGTGGGCCTTATCTCTATTAATGGAAATCTTATGCATTTTGCTCCCAGCTCTTCTAAGGGGGTGGCCAATCCTTCTATCTGGCCCTTTGGCCTTGTAACAAGTATGGTCTTTCCAAAGAGGGGTCTATTTTCAAACCACCTTATCTTATTTCTTAATCGGACCACATCTCCTATAATAACTATAGCAGGAGGCCTTATATTAGAGGTCTCTGCCTTTCGGGATATATCTTTAAGTGAACCAGCCACGCACCTCTGCTCTGGCAGGGTGCCCTTTTCAATTAGAGCAGTGGGTGTATCTGCAGACATCCCCTCTTTTATAAGTCTCTGGCAGATCTCTTTTAATCTTCCCACTCCCATCAGAAATACAAGTGTTCCACTGCTCTTGGCCAATGCTTGCCAGGATATCATGCTATGATCTTTTTTGGGATCTTCATGGCCAGTTATAAAGGTAACGGTGGAGGCATATTCTCTATGGGTGAGGGGGATTCCAGCATATGCAGGAACAGCTATGGCAGAGCTGATTCCAGATATAATTTCAAATTCAATTCCTGCCTTACTCAATGCCTCTGCCTCCTCTCCACCTCTTCCAAATATAAACGGATCTCCCCCCTTAAGCCTTACTACCATCAGCCCGGAATTGGCCTTCTCTATCATAAGATTATTGATTTTCTTCTGTTTCATGGTATGTCTGCCTGCCTCTTTGCCAGCATATATGATCTCTGCCCCCGCTTTTGCATTCCCAAGAAGATCCCTATTTGATAGATTATCATATATAATAACATCTGCCTCCCTTATGGCCTTAAGTGCCTTCAGTGTTATAAGTCCTGGATCTCCTGGACCAGCTCCAATGAGGATAACCTTGCCCTTAGAGTGCATCTTCACCGATCTCCATTATCTCCTTTAGGATATCTTGTGCTCCGCTCTTGTGCATCTCCTCTGCAAGTCTCTTTCCTAGACTTTCAGGATCTTCAATTAATCCCATTCCCTCTTTCCGAAGCATCTCTCTACCATCTATGGATGCAATCATACATCTCATATATAGTGCTTTTCCTTTTAAATAACAATGTGCTGCTATGGGAATCTGACAGCTCCCTCCAAATTCTTTAAGGAATCTCCTCTCTGCACTTACACATATCCTGCTTTTAGAATCATCCAGAAATGATACCATCTCTTTTATATATCTATCATCCCTCCTTGCCTCAATACCCAAAATACCTTGACCAATTGCAGGGATCATAAAATCAATGGAAAGGGTCTGGGTTATAAGATGTTCAAGCCCCATCCTTATAAGCCCTGCCTTTGCAACTAAGATGGCATGTAAGGAGCCCTCCTTCAGTCTTTTTAACCTGGTATCTACATTTCCCCTGAGGGGGGTTATTGCTAACCGAGGTCTCTTATTCAATAGTTGGACTCTTCTTCTAAGACTGCTTGTTCCTACAATTGAACCCTCTTGCATCTCTTCAACGCTTTTAAATCTATTGGATATGAAGACATCCCTCGGATCTTCCCTTTTTGTATATGCTATTATATCTAAGGGGGCAGGAATCTTAATGGGAATATCCTTTGCACTATGAACAGCGATATCAATCTTCCCATTTAAAAGTGCCTCTTCTATCTCCTTTACAAAAAGTCCCTTACCACCGATCTTGCTGAGAGGTGCATCTAAGAACTTATCTCCCTTTGTCTTAATCTTAACTATCTCAACCCTGATATCATTATATCTCTTTTCAATTGCCTCTTTTACCCATCTGCTTTGTGCCAATGCCAGCCGACTACCACGCGTTCCAAGTCTAAGGAGCTTTGTCTTCATAGTGATTTGCCAGATATATTGTATAAAAATCTTGCAAGCTCAAGATCAAAAGAGGTAGTAATCTTTATATTTTTTTCATCCCCTAAGACCATCTTTACCTTTATTCCTGCCTTATGAGCAAGAGATGTGTCATCATGGAATGTGCCCCAGCTCTCCCTTTCTGCCTTCCTATGGGCTTTAAGTATCTCCTTAAGTTTAAAGATCTGGGGAGTTTGTATAATCCAGATCTCTCTGCGTTCAGGCCACTCTTTGATGTTTCCATCTATGTCAATTACCCCTATACTCTCTTTTAAAGGAATACCTGTAGATGCAGCTCCATATTCTGCCGCTGCATCAACCAATCTCTCTATAAGTTGAGTGTCTATAAAGGGTCTTACAGCATCGTGTATAAGCACATACTCATAGATGGGGTCTATCATCTCTAAGCCGATTCGCACAGAGTCCTGCCTTCTTATACCCCCTGAGGATATTCCCTTAAGCTTTTTAAATTCTTTAAATTCCTCTTTAACCTGTAAGACCCTTTCCTTAGGGACAATGAGATATAAGGCATCTATCTTATCAGATCTTTCCAGTTTGCTTAGGGTTTCATACAGAATGGATCTCTCTTTCAATCTTAAAAACTGTTTGGGCACATCTGCCCCCATCCTTTCACCTCTTCCTCCACCTACAACAAGAGAAGCCAATTTCACATTATATACCTTTTGCAAGCTTTCTTGTCCTCTTCTTCAGCCTGTTTATTCTACGCCTCAGTATCTTTATCTTTTCCCTATCCCTATCTTTTCTTGCCTCTTCTTTTTGGACCTTTAACATCTTAATCTTTTTCTTCAACCCTTTAATCATTGCCTTTTCAATCTTTCCCTTTGTCACCTTTTCATCTTTTATCCCTTTTGCCTCTTTGATTATCTTTATAAGCTCTTCCTTTTTCATGGCATGGACACCGGTTACTCCAGGTATCTCCTTTGCGATATCTCTAAGCTCTGGGGCTGTCATCTTATCCAAAGGCCTTTCGAGTCTTAACTCTTTGGTCTCTTCCTGTTCTTTATCATTTTTTATCTCTTCACTCATATTGCCTCCCTTTAAATTTCAAATGATCCATTTTAGAAATTGAAAAAGCAGATTACAAATCCTAAGTCTCATAAAAAGTATATCTTAAAAAATTCCCCACACATTCTGTTTGTAAGCGCGTAGGGATATAGGTAGATGAGAGCTTTGGAAAATTCAAAGCTCTCATAGGTTTAGGTATTAGTAAGGATGGAACTCTCTTATATTAAAGCTCATCTCCTTCTTAGAAGGATGTTTTCTGTATTCCACAATCTTAAACTTGCCTGTAAACTGGTTTACAAAAGGGAAACCAGCCTGTGCCCAACCTACTACTCCACCCCTATATCTCTTTCCATTCTTTGTTGTAGGACCAACCCAGTAGACATTTTTGTATCCATATTTATAAAGGAATCCTGCCACATATCTTGACCTATGTGATGTTCTACACCATACATAGATCTCTGCATTTGGATCCTTTATCTTCTTTGGAATACCATACATATGACCAGCATGGAAATGATCAGTGCCTTCAATATGGAATGCATAAAATTCAGGATGGCTGCGAACATCAATCAAATAGATCTTTTTTCTATATGCAGGGTCTGCCATTGCCTTCTGCCATACCTCATGGAGTTTAAAGACATCGATCTTGTGATCATCAGGTATCATTGCATAGAAGCTATTTACTACCTCTTTTTCCTTTGCTTTAAGGGGATTGGATCCTGCAAATGCAAAATCTGAAATTCCAATTATTAAAGCCAAAACTACTATAATGATTCCAATCTTCTTCATGCTGCATGCCTCCAATAATAAATTTAGTTTGATAGACGTTTATAGTGGTATACTGTTTCAGACAAGTCAAGGGAAAAAGGTTTCTTCATATCTGCCTTAAGCTTCATTGCCTTATCCTCCTCAATCCCTGTTAAAAACACCACTAAAACAATTGAGCTTAAATTTAGCTGCCTTGGTGCCCATTTTTCCCCTTGACATCCTGTCCCTCTTTATTCTATGTTTTACTGAAAGTTTTATTGTAAGTTTGAGAGGCAAAATTTTAATGAAACTGACCAGAAGGCAGGAAGAGTTTTTAAGATTTGTATCAGGTTACATAAAGGAGTGGGGTTATGCCCCCTCATTTGAGGAGATAAAAGATTATTTTGGATTTAAGTCCCTTAACTCTGTATTTACCTATCTGAAAACCTTAGAGAGAAAGGGCTATATCAAACTGCCTAAAAGGAAAAATCTTAAGAGGGCATTTGAGATCATAAAACCGGTTGAGGCACGCAGATTTGAACTCCCTCTGCTTGGAAGGGTAATGGCAGGCAGGCCCATTGAGGCGGTGGAAGAAAGGGAGAGGATGGTTGAGATCCCTCCTTCAATGATAAAAGGGAGGGAGTGCTTTGTGCTTGAGGTTGAAGGAAATTCAATGGAAGAGGATGGAATACTGGATGGGGATCTGGTGGTGGTTCAAAGACAGGCCATAGCCCAGAGTGGTGATATTGTGGTGGCATTGATCGATGGTGAGGCAACTATAAAAAGATTTTATAGAAAAAAAGATTACATTGAACTTAAACCAGCTCATAGGGATATGGAATCCATAATTATAAGAGATCAGGATATAAAGATAATTGGCAAGGTTATCGGTGTTATAAGGCATTACCGTTAGTTATGCTAAGGACAATACTTCACATTCATATACCATCCTTTTCAGTTGAAGTTATGAGGCTGTCAGATTCAGGCTTAAGGGATAGGCCTGTTGTAATTGCCTCTCCATCTTCAAGATCTGTGATCCTTTGTGCATCATCTGAGGCAAAGGATCTGGGTATAAAAAAGGGGATGCAGCTCGAAGATGCAGAGGAACTCTGCCCTGATCTTCTTATTATCCCCCCTGAAACAGATAAAATTAGAAGGGTATTTAGAGAGATAAATTCAAGGGTGATTTCAAAATTTTCTCCCATCTGGGAGCCATCAAG
>CAYTXJ010000075.1:0-11167 GCA_964440775.1 uncultured Desulfobacteraceae bacterium
ATGAGATTGCCACGCTCACTTCGTTCGCTCGCAATGACAGGGGTCGCAGTGTAAAAAATGGTTATGCAAGGCTCTCAATATTATGAAGGAATCGGTCAGGAGATTTGTGCAAAGAGAGATACTTCCCTATGTTAAAGAGTGCAAAGAGAGGAGTTAAGTATGTGGGAATATCTTTTAAAAGAACAGGAAAAGGGTTATTGGATTGAGGTAAAAGAGTTTGTCAAAAACGATATCCCTCCTAAGCTCATCAGGGATATGGACAGTGGCATAATAGAGACAGGGAGACCTTTGATAGAGAAGGCAGGCCCAAAGGGTCTTCTGGGTGCAAGATTTCCCAAGATATACGGTGGAAGAGAGATAAACTGGATCTCTGAAGTGGCCGGAGTTGAAGAGGTGGGGGTATTGGGAATGAGTCTATCCTGTGCATTTGTGATGCCAAGCATTGTGGGAGAGGCCCTGAATCTCTTTGGAACAGATGCGCAAAAGCAGAGATATCTACTTCCCACAAATCAGGGTGAACTTTACAGCGCTGAGGCTCTGACTGAGCCAAGAGGAGGCTCAGACTTTTTCGGTGCAACCACAAATGCAAAAAGATCCGGCGATTTTTTCATATTAAATGGGGAGAAGAGATTTGTGGTAGGTGCTCAGGATGCAGACTATTTCCTGGTATATGCGAAGACCGATCCTGAGGGAGATCCTCGCCGTAGCATCAGCTGCTTTATTGTGGAAAGGAATATGGGAGTTGAGGTTCAAAATATCTATCAGCTACTTGGAACAAGGGGGGGTGGAACCGGCAGGATTGTATTTAGAGATGTGAAGGTTCCGGCAGAGAACCTCATTGGGAAGCTAAACGGTGCATATGAGGTATTTAATCGCATGATGATTCCAGAGAGGCTTCTAAGTGGTGCAGGTGCAGTTGGTCTCGGAAGGGCTGCAATTGATGTGGCTGCCAGATATTCCACAAGGAGAAAGGCATTTGGAAGAGTGATATCTTCATTTCAGGCGGTGAGTTTTATGGTGGCAGATTCAGTATCCCTGCTTGATGCTGCAAGATCTCTGGTTTTTACCGCGGCCAGGAGTGTGGAAGATGGAAGGGATTCAAGAAGATTGGTATCTGAGGCAAAGAAGTTTGGAACCACAGTATGTTGGGAGGTGATCAATAATTCAATGCAGATAATGGGTGGGATTGGATATACCAATATATATCCCATTGAGAGATTTCTAAGAGATGCGCGTCTTTCACTTATATGGACTGGCACAAACGAGATAATGAATCTTCTGATTCAGCATGAATATTATAAGGAGATAAAGAGGGGATTAGGTGATAGAAGGGATGTGGAACATGATGCCATTAATCCACAGGAAGAAGAAAAACACTATGGATAAGATTGTTAATTTAGGTTTAATATCAAAACAATTTAAGAGAAAGGAGGAGGTCATGAGGAGATGGGGAATTTTTTTAATAGCGTCATTTTTAGTTGTCTTTATGGGATTTCATAACAGCTCCTTTGCAGTTCCAGGGGTAACGGACAGTGAGGTGGTCATTGGCTGGACAACACCCCTTTCTGGTCCTGCAGCCCTATGGGGGGTTACAGGCCTTGGAGGGGTGGCATGGGCAAACTATATAAATGACCATGGGGGGGTTAATGGAAGAAAGATAAGGGTGATCTTAAAGGATGACGGTTATAATCCAGCGCGAGCCCTTGCAAATCTTCAGGAGATGAAAAATGATGTATTCTGCATATGCGCACTCCTTGGCTCAGCCATATGCCATGCAACCAAAGATTTCTTTTATGAAAACAAGATTCCTCTGATTACCGCATATGGAAATATAAGGATATGGGCAAAGCTTCCACGGGAAAAGAAGAGATATTTCTTTATTGCATATCCTGACTATGAGGATGAGGCCGGATATATAACAGAGTATGCAGTAAATAAGCTTGGTAAAAAGAAGATCGCCGTATTTTACCAAAACGATGATTATGGAAAGACCGCCCTTATGGGAGTAAAAAAGGTGTTAAAGAAGCTGGGGGGAAAGGCAACTCTGGTTAAGGCAGTTTCCTATGAGGTAACAGAGCGTGCACTTAGCACCCATGCCATGAAATTAAAGGAATCCGGTGCAGATAGTCTCATTATGTATCCTACTCCCAATCATGGGGCTCTCATTGTAAAGGAGATGGCAAAGATAGGATACAGACCCACTGTCTTTACCACCTTTACTCTTGGTGATCCCATAATGTATAAGATTGCAGGTCCTGCATGGGAGGGCACCTATATTGCTCTTCCTGGAAATTCGGGACAACCCGGCTCAGATCCTGAAGCAGACAGGGTTGCAAACATACTCCTCAAATATAATCCCAAGATTAAAGGGAAAGAGTTCCTGGCACTTTTTGGTGCGTCATCCATGATGCATCTGATTGAAGGTCTTAAAAATGCAGGAAGGGATCTTACAAGAGATGGGCTTGTAAAAGGTATGGAGATGATAAAGAACTGGAAGCCTGAGGGTATGGGTGCACCTGTAACCTATGGTCCTAATAGACACCACGGGGTGAATGCATCCAGAATGGGAATTGCAAAGGGTGGAAAGGTAATACCACTTGAGCCCTTTAAGATCCATAGACCACATTTTTAAAAGAACTTGAATGTTATGAATATCCTTGAAGTAAGGGATCTTTCCATCAGCTTTGGCGGTATTAAGGCCTTAAATGGGGTGGAATTTGAGGTGAGGCCTGATGAGATACTTACCATAATAGGTCCCAATGGATCCGGTAAGACCACGTTATTTAACTGTATCTCTGGGGTCTATAGGGCAGATAAGGGAATGATCTCCTATCAGGGGAAGGATCTAATGGGTCTTTCCCCTGATAGGATTGCAACACTTGGAATTGCAAGAACATTTCAGAACCTGAGACTCTTTCTGCATATGACAGTGCTTAATAATCTGATGCTTGGAAGGCATGTCCTGTTTAAGAAAAATCCTTTCCATGTATTTTTAAGGATTCGCTTCCAAGAGATCATGCATAGAGAGGTGGTAGAAGAGATAATAGAGTTTTTAGACCTTGAATCTTATAGAAATCAGAGGGTTGCAGACTGTCCCTATGGGGTTCAGAAAAAGGTTGAGATGGGTAGAGCCCTTGCAATGGAACCTAAACTATTGCTCTTGGATGAGCCTATGGCAGGACTTACCTCTGAGGAGAAGGAAGAGACCGCATACAGAATCACAGAGATAAGGGGAAGATACAGGAGTGCAGTTATACTGGTAGAACATGACCTCAAGATCGCCTCCAGGCTCGCAGAGAGGATGATCGCGCTGGACTATGGGGTGAAGATTGCAGAGGGTGGGCCAGATGAGGTGCAGAATAACCCTGATGTGATCAGGGCCTACTTAGGAGAGGATTAGATCATTATGGAAAAGGTAGAACTATTAAAGGTAACCAGCATTGAGACCCTCTACTATGACAGGATATATGCGCTTAGGGGGATCTCACTCAGGATTGATGAAGGCGAGATATTTACTGTGCTTGGCCCAAATGGTGCAGGAAAGACTACACTACTTAAAACCATTGCAGGGCTACTTAAGGATCAGCCAAAGAAGGGCACTATATACTTTATGGGAAAGAGGATTCACAGGCTTCCACCTGAAAAGATATCTCTTATGGGCATAGTGTATGTCCCGGAAGACAGGGGACTGTTTAGGGAGATGACCGTATGGGAGAATCTCTCCCTTGGCACCTGGGGAAGAGTGGGGGCTGAGGTAAAGAAGGATATGGAATTTGTATATAATCTGTTTCCCATCCTGAAGGTACGCTCATCTCAGGAGGCAGAGACACTGTCTGGAGGGGAGCAGCAGATGCTTGCCATAGCACGTGCCATGCTCAGGAGGCCCAGGCTGCTTATGCTTGATGAGCCCTCTCTTGGCTTAGCTCCAAAGGTGGGAAAGGAGGTATATAGAGCACTTTCTGATATAAGCCGGGCAGGAACCACTATATTGTTGGTAGAGCAGAATGCCAGGATGGCTCTCCGAATCGCCCATTACGGTTTTATAATGGAATCCGGAAGGATTGTGCTTGAAGGAACCTCAGAGGAGCTTCAGAGTAATCCCGATGTCCAGGAGCTATACTTAGGTGCTGGTGGGGAGAGCGTATCTCCCAAGGGATGGAGATTATATAAAAAGAGGAGGACATGGTAGAGAGAGACCATATAAAAAGCTTTCCAGAGCTATTTTTTAAGCAGGTAGAGGGAAAGGGGGATTCCATTGCCTTAAGGCACAAAAAATATGGGATATGGAAGAGGATTAGCTGGAATGAATATGGTCAGAGTGTTAGAGAGGTGGGTGCCGGACTTATAAGGTATGGGATTCAGTCAGGGGACAGGGTATCCATACTTGGTGATAACCGTCCTGAGTGGCTTATATGCCACCTCGCCACCATGAGTGTAGGGGGGGCAACTTGTGGGGTGTATCCCACAAATTCTCCTGAGCAGGTGGCATATGTTGTAGGGCATTCTGAGAGCAGGCTTCTGTTTGCAGAAAATGAAGAGCAGGTGGACAAGGTGCTTCAGATAATAGATAGGTTCCCTGAACTTCTGGTTGTGGTCTGGGAAAGAAAGGGGCTGTGGGGTTTTAGTCATGAAAGGATAATCTTCTTTGATGATTTTCTAAAATCTGCAAGGGAATATCTTAAAGAGAGGCCAAATTGTGTGGAGGAAAGAACCGCTTCCATAGATCCTGAAGATACTGCAATGATAATTTATACCTCAGGAACCACAGGGCCTCCAAAGGGTGCCATGTTGACACACAGAAACATCTTGAGACTCACAGGGGCCTTTACAAGGACATATGGATTTTCAGACAGAGACGAGATGCTATCCTATCTTCCCTTAGCGCATATCTATGAAAATCTCATATCCCTTTTCCAGACCATATGGGCAGGGGGCACAGTGAATTTTGTGGAAAGCATTGATACCCTGGCACAGAATCTGAGGGAGGTATCTCCTACCATATTCTGTAGTGTTCCCAGGATATGGGAGAAGTTTGCCTCCATGATATATATAAGGATGTCAGATTCCACCCCTCTAAAGAGGCTGCTCTTCAAGCTTGCAGTGGGAGTGGGGCTAAAATATATAAAGACGGAAAAGGGCTCAGTGGATCGTTTTAAGTGGTCATTGCTCTACTGGCCCATGTATTGGCTTGTGCTCTATCACCTGAAGAGAAATTTGGGTTTTGAAAGGGTAAGACTTGCTGTATGTGGAGCAGCTCCTGCATCTCCTGAACTGTTTGAGTTCTATAATGCCTTAGGAATACCTCTGAGAGAAGGATACGGCCAGACAGAGTCGACCGGTGTGATAGCGGTTCAGAGAATTGAAAGACCTCGCTGGGGATATGTGGGTGAGCCCATACCAGAGATGGAGATCCGTATTGCAGAAGATGGTGAGATACTGGTTCGGGGGCCTAATGTATTTAAGGGATATTTTAAAGATCCAGAGCTAACCTCAAAGACCATTTTGGATGGCTGGCTTCATACTGGTGATGTAGGGGAGCTGGATCAGGGATTTTTAAAGATAAAAGACAGAAAGAAGGATATCATAATCACTGCAGGTGGTAAGAATATCACCCCTGCCTTTATTGAAAATAAGCTAAAATTCAGTCCATATATTCAGGATGCAGTGGTAATCGGAGATGGGAGAAAATATATTGTTGCCCTGATCCTTATTGATGAAGACAATGTTACAAAATATGCACAGGACCACCGTATCCCCTTTACCACATTTGAGGATCTGACCAAGAACAGAGATATAATAAGACTCATAGATGGTGAGGTAAAGAAGGTGAATAAGACACTTTCAAGGGTAGAGAGTATAAAGAGATTTGCCCTGCTGCCCAGGCGTTTCTATGAAGAAGATGGGGATGTAACACCCACAAAGAAGGTAAAGCGAAGGTTTATTGAAAAGAGATATAAGGACCTTATAGAATCCCTTTATAGGTGAAGATTATGGATCTCATTGAAAGCTATGCTGAGGAGCTAAAACTTATAAGAAAGACATGGACAAAGATCTGGGTGGGGTGTCTGATCGCTGCCCTTCTGCTTCTTCCCTGGTTTTCTCCAGAACATATCACATATGTATTTTCCCTTATCTTCATATATAGTATCGGGGTCTTAGGACAGAATCTTCTAATCGGATATACCGGCCAGATCTCTTTTGGTCAGGCAGGCTTTCTGGCTATAGGTGCATATACCTTTGGGCATCTGAGCAAGCTGGGAGTCCCCTGGCCCATAGGATTTATCGCTGGAGGCATTGCAGCAGGCCTATTTGGCATAGTTGTGGGCTTTCCCTCCCTGAGGCTTAAAGGACCCTATCTTGCAATTGCAACCCTTGGATTTGGAATTGCAGTATATCAGATCTTTGTAAATTCTGAGCTTCTATCCGGTGGCAGGATGGGAATAATAATAGAGAAGCTTGAGCCCATCCTGGGACTTTCAAGGGTCAATTTTAACTACTATTTTAATTTTCTGTTTGCTGCCCTATTTACACTCCTTACATATAATATAGTATCCTCATATATGGGAAGGGCATTTATCGCTATCAGGGATAATGATATCGCCGCAGAGGTAATCGGGGTTAACCTTACCAGATATAAATTGCTTTCTTTTGCCATAAGCTCGTTTTATACAGGGATTCAGGGAGCCCTATATGGACTATTTATTGGATACTTAGAGCCCAATATGTTTACCTTTATGGAATCCATAACCCTTTTTGTTGCAGTAATTATAGGCGGGCTTGCCTCGGTTGAGGGCTCCATCATGGGGGCTGCATTTGTCATATTAATCCCCCAGCTCCTCAGCTCATATAAGGAGATGGTTCCTATTATCTATGGGATTACCATTCTGATTATCCTTATCTTTGAGCCCTTAGGGCTATATGGTAGATGGATGAAGATAAGGCTCTACTTTCAAAATTTTCCATTTAGATAATAGAAGAGGATAAAATGGGTCAATTTCTTCAATATACGGTTTCAGGGCTTTCAAATGGTAGCATCTATGCCTTGGTAGCATTAGGGCTTGCGCTCATCTATAGATCCACAAGGGTGCTTAACTTTGCTCACGGTGATATTGCAACCGCCGGAACATTTATGGCATTTATCCTTTTGGGGTTAAAACTGCACTACCTCATCTCTTTTATTCTGGCCCTTGCATTTGGTGCACTGATTGCTATTCTATTTTACTTTATCATAATAATACCTGCTCAGAGAAGGGAGGCAACTCAGCTTGGCCTCATAATCCTGACCTTGGGATTAGGACTCATACTTCAGGGACTGATTCTCATATTTGGAGGCACTGAACCCCAATCCTTCCCCTTTCCCCTATCAGATACAAAGATAATAAAGATTGGTTCTCTGAGTGTAAGTGAGCTCAGTATAGGCACCTTTGTTATTGGCCTCAGTGGATCACTCCTCTTCTATCTGATGGTTCAAAAGACAAAGATTGGCCTTGCAATGCGTGCCACTTCAGAGAATCTTCCAGCTGCCCAGACCATGGGAATCCCCACACGCAGGATCCTGGCACTAAGCTGGGGGCTTGCGGCTTCACTGGGTGTGCTTGCTGGAATATTTCTGGCTCCTGCGCTTCTGCTTGATCCCTTCTTTATGCTTGAGCCCTTTCTTAAGGGATTTGCCGCTGCCATACTGGGTGGACTCAATAGCCTTCCTGGTGCTATCGCAGGGGGGCTTATTCTGGGTGTGGCCGAGAGCCTTGCAGGGGGGTTTGTCTCCATTGCCTTTAAAAATACCCTTGCATTTTTGATAATAATTGTGGTCTTACTTTTCAGACCTGAAGGTCTGTTTGGTAAGGAATTTAAAGAGAGGGTATGAGGGAGAGGTGATAAGATGATAGAGAGATATACCAGAGAGAGAATGGCAAGGATCTGGGATCTAAAGAATAAATTTTCCAAATGGCTTCAGATAGAGATACTTGCCTGTGAGGCCATGGCAGAGGAGGGGCTTATCCCAAGGGAGGCAGTGGAAAACATAAAGAGGAAGGCAAGCTTTTCAGTGGAGAGAATCCTTGAGATTGAGGAAAAAACCAAGCATGACATGATTGCCTTTTTGGAGAATGTGGAAGAATATGTGGGGCCAGATGCAAGATATCTCCATATGGGTCTTACCTCCTCTGATATCCTGGATACCGGCTTTGCAGTGCAACTTAAAGAGGCAATGGAGATAATAATAGAGGATGTAAGAGAGTTCATGGAGGTCTTAAAGACAAGGGCAGAGGAACACAGATACACTGTGATGATCGGCAGAACCCATGGGGTTCATGCAGAGCCAATCACATTTGGGCTTAAACTTGCTGTTTGGTATTCTGAGATGAAACGAAATCTCAGGAGGCTTCAATCTGCTCTTGATATAATAAGCTATGGAAAGCTATCAGGTGCGGTAGGGACATTTGCAAATGTATCTCCAAAGATAGAGAGGTATGTGTGTGAAAAACTTGGGCTTAAACCCGCTGAGATTTCTACACAGATAATTCAAAGGGATAGACATGCACAGCTCTTTACCACCCTTGCGATACTTGCTGGCACATTGGAAAAGATCGCTGTAGAGATCAGACATCTTCAAAGAACAGAGGTGCTTGAGGTTGAGGAGTCTTTTTCAAAGGGGCAGAAGGGCTCTTCTGCAATGCCACATAAAAAGAATCCCGTTGGGTCTGAAAACATATCTGGTCTTGCACGCCTGGTGCGATCCTATGCAATTGCTGCCTTGGAAAATATGGTCCTCTGGCATGAAAGGGATATAAGTCACTCTTCAGTTGAAAGGGTCATTGCACCTGATAGCACCATACTGATTGATTTTATGCTAAATAGGCTAAAGGGGATTATCAGCAACCTGGTTGTCCATGCAAGGAAGATGGAAGAAAACCTGAATCTACTTAGGGGTCTTATCTACTCCCAGCAGGTAATGATAAGACTTATGGCAAAAGGAGTTCAGAGAAGAAGTGCCTATGAGATGGTTCAAAGAAACGCCTTGAAGGTATGGAATGAAGGCAGAGAATTTAAAGAGGTAATCTCAGAAGATCCTGAAATCCTGAACTATCTGAATAAAAAAGATATAGATGAGCTAATCTCCTTGGACTACCATCTAAAGCATGTTGAAGATATATTTGATAGGGTCTTTAAAAAAGATAGCCTATGAAGAACTCTTATAGACAGATCATCTTCTTTAAAAGTGATGGGAAAGGTAAGACCATTCATATATCCATATATCTCCTCTATATAGTAATAGCATTTTTAGCTCTCTTTATATTGAGTTCCATCCTTATCATAAATAACTGGCTTAAATTACGACAAATGATCCCTTTAAAAGAGTTAGAGGTTCAAAAACTAAAGATTCAAAACGATGCCCTGAGTGATGCCTTAGAGCAGAAAGAGGTCTACATTGCTTTTTTAAAAGAAGAGATCAAGGGTCTAAGAGGAGAAAGGGATAAGACCCAAAGGACACAATTTTTATCAAATAAATCAAAAGAAGGCAAAGCCGTTGAAATAAGAGATATGGATATCAGGATGTCCAGAAGGTATGTCCGTTTCTCATTTAGACTTCAAAATAACAGAGGTCAAGATAATCCTATTAGAGGTTTTGTGCATGTTATGCTATTGGATTCTGATGGAACACCTCTGGGATACTATCCAAAGGGAGTAAGTAAAGATACAGAATATAAAAAAGGTATCCCCTTCTATATCAGAAACTTTAAGACCATCTGGGGAAAGATCAATATTAAAGACCGAGTTCCAAAGACTCTAAGGTGTCTGATATATGACTTAAATGGAAACATACTTCTTAAGGCCAGATTTAAGATTAAGGATAGTCTTTAAAACGAAAAAGCAGTATATCATTCCAGGGATCCACCTTCTCGATTTCAACAATAATCTTATCACCCTCCCTTAATTTCACCCCTATGGGCCGTTTCATATCGGCTGTGACCATAAAATCCGTCAGTATTATCCTGAATTTCCCCTTCATCTCATCAAGCAGGATTGCATTATAAGAGCCTTCAATATTCTGTTTAAGGTATTTTAAAAGCCAGTATCTGAGCCGTCTCTGTTTTATCATCTGAAGATCTTTAAGAACAGTGCCAAGGTTCATCCTTATATCTTCAAGCTCCTCCCTGTTATAGATAATCTTTCCATCCAAAAGATAGCTCAGCATCTGTCTCTGTATCACAAGATCCATATATCTTCTAAGCGGAGATGAGGCATTCACATATAGTTCAAGTCCCAAAGCCCAATGGGGGCCTGGCTCAGTATTTATAAAGAGTGGATTTAGTCTTCTCCTTGCCTTAAAGAGGGAGTAGATGGGATTTTGTGGGTCAATCTGTATATCCTCTTGAGGACTTTCTTGTGTCCTATAGAGCGCGGGTATGGAATTTTGCCACATCATCTTTGCAAAGAGGTAATTGTAAAGGATCATACACTCTGCAACCATCATTCTGGATGGAGTGTTTTGATCTATCAGGCTAATTTCAATCCTTCCTCCTTCATTAACCACTATGGAAAGCTCTGGCACAGAAAGATTAATTCCCCCCCTCTTTTCCCTTAATTTCAGGCACAATCTGTAGAGTCTGCCATATGGCTCCTGTTTTATGAGCGATTCATCCACCTTTTCGTAGATCAATTGCTCCCTTATATTTATCAGAGAGGGGAAGAATTCATAGCTAAGTATCTTTCCATCTCTATCTATCATTACCCACAGGGTGAGTGCATTTCTAAGCCTTCCTCTTTTAAGGCTAAGAGCCTCCTCTGAAAGCTCAGGAGGTAGCATGGTAATTGCACCCCTTGGAAGATAGAGCGTTGCACCCCTTCTCATGGCAGTATTATCGGTTTCTGTTCCTCTTCTAACAACAGAAGCCACATCAGCGATATGGATCCCCAAACGATAATTACCATCCATACATTCAAGGCTGAGTGCATCGTCAAAGTCCTTTGTATAGACACCATCAATGGTAAATACATGAAGATCTGTAAGATCCCTCCTCTTATCCCTAATTGGCACTTTTTTTATAAATTCAGAGACCTCATTAATCACCTTTTCAGAAAAGCCCCTGCTTATTTCAAATCTGAGGAGTTCAACATTTTCATCTTCATCCCATATTCCCATCTTAATCAGCAGATCCTTTAC
>CAYTXJ010000076.1:0-10905 GCA_964440775.1 uncultured Desulfobacteraceae bacterium
AACTCCAAAACCCAGTCCTTTTTCCCCTGCCCTTGCTGCCTCAATTGTGGCATTTAAGGCAACGATATTGGTTGTTCTTGCAAGTTCAGATATATCATTGGAGAGCTTGTTAATATCTTTCATCCTTTCTGCCATCTCATTAAATTTATCCACATATGAACTTATCTTTTCTGTAAATGACCTCATCTCATTTTCTGAGTTCTTTATCATTATCCTAAGACTTTCAAAGACATCTTTTATACCATCTTCTAAGACACAACTGTTTTTTAACTTACATTCCTGATGCCGCTCACATAATCTGCCACCATTTTTAGAATAGAGTTTAAAACCCTGGAGTTTGCAAAGTTCAAAGGAGAGGTTCTGTTTCAATATGTCCTTTTGACTAATTGTAAGATCTGCATTTTTCTCAATATTTCTAACGAGTTCTGTAAAGTTGTCTATTACATCCAGGGTGGATTCTTCAATCTTTTTAACTGATTGAGAGATCTGCTCTATAATAACGGATATTATACCTCTTATTTTGATAAGCTTCTGTTTGATAAGGAAACTATTTGGTATTATCTTTTTAAGATTAATCCCTTTTTTAAACGGCCAAAACATATCTTCCACCCCTAAATAAGTTTTTCAGGGTTTAAAAGGAGCACCACTCTTCCATCTCCAAGCACAGTCACTCCACTTATAATCTCTATATCTGAAAGTTGTTGAGGAACAGGTTTAATAGCTATCTCCATATTCTGGACAAAATTATCCACAATTATCCCAAATTTTCCCTTTTGGGATCTCAAAACTACTATAGGCATCTCATCTTCTGATATTCCCTTCGGTCTTTCATTTTTATCCAAGAGAATGGAAAGTCTTTCAACAGGAAGCACCTGTCCTCTATAGTAAAAGCCCATTCTGTTATGAATCCTCCTCAATCTACCATTAGATAATTTGACGGTCTCAACCACATTATCCATTGGAATAGCATAAATATTCCCATCCACCTCTATCATAAGTGCCATAGTAACCCCCATATTCATGGGGATAGTCATGGTTATCTCGGTTCCCTTTCCCTCTTCAGATATCACCTGAACACTTCCACCAAGGGAATTTATTGTTGTCTTTACCACATCCATTCCTACTCCCCTTCCAGATATATCAGTTACATTTTCCCTTGTGGAAACCCCTGCCATAAAGATAAGCTCATATAGTCTTCTGGTATCATCCATAGGTATATCAAGACCCATTGATTTTGCCTTTTCATACAGCTTCTTTCTATCTATACCTCTTCCATCGTCAATAACCTTTATTATAAGATTACTTCCTTCTTGCATTGCCCTTAATATCAATGTCCCTGTCTCTGGTTTGGATGCCTTTCTCCTCTCTTCAGGGGTTTCAATTCCATGATCACATGCATTTCTGACTAAATGAATCAGGGGGTCTGAAAGCATATCAGCCACTTTTTTATCAATCTCTGTATCCCCTCCATCTATGATTAACTCAATGGATTTTCTCTGTCTTCTGGACATATCCCTTACCACTCTCTGGAATCTGCCAAATACGTTTTTAATAGGGATCATCCGTAAAGATATCACCCCTTGCTGCATCTCGTTAGTGATGCGTGAAAATAGATAGAGATTATCTTTCAATGCCTTTATAATTGATTGATCAGACATACCATCAGATCTAATTATATTCTCTAAGATATATTCATAGGTATTACGTGCAACCACCAGCTCACCTATCATATTGGTGAATCTATCTATCTTAGATTCATCAATTCTCATTGTTTTAACAGTAGATGCTTTTTCTTTTTGAACCCTGTCTTTGAATTGAGAGGCACTCTCCATAATCTCCTGTCTCTTGAGGGCATCCGTTATATCCTCCTCTTTTATTTTACCATCTTCCAGTAGTATCTGACCTACAGGTTTTTGCTTTGATAATGCCTTATGAAGCTCTTCTTCAGTGAGTTTTCCTTGCTCTATAAGGATCTCTCCTATTCTCTTGGTTTCTTTTTCAAGACCCTCTATAAAGGTAATGATCTCATCCATAATGGATCTTGCATCATCAAACCTTCCCTCTTTTATGCATTCAAGGCATCTTTCAGAAAGTGCCATCATTGGTTTAATATCCATAAATTTTGAGGCATTTAAAAGGCTTTCAAGGCATCTTTTGCAGATCTTTCTGGTATTTTCATTATCTTTAAGATTGTCCATATTATCTTTTAATATCTCTCTGTATTGCAGAATCTGCTCCAAAAAGACCTGCTCTTCTTCCTTATCTATGAACTTATAAGTTGCCTTTTCATCTTGGACTTCTATCTTCTTTCCCGTTATTATCTCATTTAGTTTATCATGTATAGGAGGGAGTGAGAGATTATAATTACCCTCTTTAAGGCTATTTATCATATTCTTTAATGCATCTGTTGACTTAAAGATGGTATCCATAATTTGAGGGGTAACTGAAATAGTGCCTTTCTTTATTCTTTCTACAACATCTTCAAATACATGACTAAATTTATTAACTGTATCAAGTTCTATATATGCAGCATCACCTTTAATGGTATGGACTGCTCTGAATATCTCATTAAGAGATGCCTCACTCTTTGTCTTTTCATATTCTAATGCAGACTTATCCATATTATCTATTAGCTCTTCTGCTCCAATAATAAATTCATTTATCATCTCCTGATCAATCTCTATTGGCTTAGGTTCAGTCTTTTCATCCTTTCCATCTAAGAGGTCTCCTATATCAACTACCTCTATAAGTGAGGGATCAAATGTAAGATCCAAAAGTTGTGCACTGTTTAGATGAGTTGCCAAAAATAACTCAGTTTTTAGATAGAGTTTAAGGGGGTTAAAATCTTCAATTACTGGAATATTGGATATATCAGTTTCTGCTAAATAGAATTCAGAGTTTTCCTTTAGGTTTTTCATTAATATCATGGGGTCATATCCGTTTTCAAAGTGCTCTGACTCATATCTTAGCTGAACTTTATATATATTTAACCCTTTTTCTTTATAGGGCTTAAGAGTTGATATTACCCTTTTATCAATGGATATGGAAGGCTCTTCCTTTCTTTCAACTGGCCTAATATCTTCCTGTTTTGTATCTTTATTTGCTAAACTCTTAAATCTTTTTACCAGCTCATCAGGTATCTCAACATTTCCTTCCTTTTCACATGTATCAATCATGTTGTTGATAACATCACATCCCTCCAAGATCGCATCCACTATATCTGCATTTAGTTTTATCTCTCCCTTTCTCAGTGCATCCAAAATCCCCTCTAAGTGATGAGCAAATTCTGAGATCTCAGGAAGCTCAAAACTCCCAGCACTTCCCTTTATGGTATGAATACCACGGAAGATAGAATCAAGTATTTCAGTATTTTCAGGATCAGTTTCCGCCTTTAATATATCGTCATTTATACTATCCAGTATGTCTCTTGCCTCCTGGAAAAACTGCATTCTAAATTGTTCCATATCAAGATCCATTTATGCCCTCCTTTGTATTAACCGATAATCTTCTTTACTACCATCAAAAGGGTGTCAGGTTTAAATGGCTTTACAATCCATGCCTTTGCGCCAGCCATCTGGCCTTCCCTTTTCTTTTCTGCTTGGCTTTCTGTTGTAAGCATCACAATCGGAATAAACTTATAACCTGGCATCTTCTTAACAGCCTTGATAAATTCAATTCCGTCCATCTCCGGCATATTAAGATCTGTGATAATCATATTTACCTTACTTCCACTTAGTTTTTTAAGGGCATCTTTTCCGTTGGAAGCCTCTATTACACCATATCCGGCCTTTTTTAAGGTAAGGGAAACAAGTCCCCTCATGGATACCGCATCATCAACAATCAAAATGCTTTTCCCCACAATCCCCCCTCCTTTTATCAGCTAAAAAGGCTACTTATGCCATATAGACCTAATATCTCATCAAATATCTCTGATTCAGGTTTTATATTTAATTTCAGTCCCTGCTCTTTTACACTTTTACATAATGAAATGATCAACTGCAGATATGATGTATCTATAGATTCCAGTCCTTTCGTATCTATAGCTATTTGAGTAATTTCAGGATTACTCATTGAGTTTTTTAATTTATCATATGCCTCTTCTACTGTATATATCAGACATTCCCCTTCCAATTTTACATTCAATAGCTCTTTCTCTTTTCTAAGCTTTATCATCACTTCCCTCCCAATAACATCTTAATATGTAAAGTCAATGTAGAGGGTTTAACAGGCTTTACAATATAGAGATTTACCCCAGCTTCATAACCCTTTTTCCTATGTATATTCTCTTCCTGGGTGGTGATTATAATTATAGGTGTCTCTTTTTCCTCTTCCCTGTATTTTTTTATAAAGGTAATTCCGTCCATATTTGGCATATTGATATCGCAAAGTATCAGATCATAGTCATGTGAAAGAGCCTTCTCCAGTGCCTCAATTCCATCAGATGCACCATCTGCCTGAAAACCCGCAGCCTTTAATATATTCATGTGAAAGCTTCTTACCACTGGAGAGTCATCTACCACAAGGACCTTTTTTGAACCCATATTCCTTTACTCCTTAGTATAGGCTATATGTTTACCTGCCCTTTTCATCTTAAAGGCAGATGTAATCCTTCCTAAGGATTCGCTTGATCCCAAAAATATATATCCACCCCTATTTAGAGAAACATAAAAGTGATCTACCACCTTTTTTCGGGAGATATCATCAAAATAGATAAGAACATTTCTGCAGAATATAAAATCAAACCCTCTTCTCTTTCTAAGTTCCATCTTATCAGCTAAGTTTAGATATTCGAGCCTTACAATAGAATTTATATTGTCTCTAATTGCATAAAATCCATTATTTAAAGGGGTAAAATACTGTTCCAGATACTGTTGTGGAACATCTTTTACACTTCTCTTTGAATAGATCCCTTTTTTTGCATACTCAAGTGCTCCCTCATCTATATCACTTCCCAATATCTCCACATCCCAATATCTTATATCATCCAAGAGTTCGTGTAGAATAATTGAAAGTGTATAGGGTTCTTCTCCTGTAGAGCACCCGGCTGACCAGAGACGAAGCCTCCTCTGTCCATTTTCAACTTTTCGTTCAACTAACTCTGGAAGGCAGTGTTCTCCAAATGCAAGTAATTGGGGATAGTCTCTAAAAAAATATGTCTCATTTACAGTTAAGAGATTTATGAGATTTTGAAACTCCCTTCCATCTCTATCCAGAAATCTTAGTCTTCTTATATATTCAGAATAAGAATCAATTCCAAGCTCTTCCATCCTCTTTTGAACCCTTTTTGAGACAAAATATATCTTCTTAGGCTCAAATCTTATCCCCGCTTTTCTATATATGAAATCTGTGAGCCTCTGATAATCGTCAAGGGTGATTTCCACTTAGACCCCCTTTCCAGTTAATATATCATCACAGATCTCTATGATATTTTCATCTTTTGATTCAGAGCATATCTGTCTTAATCTGTCTTTTACAGAAGGGATATTGGATGCTGCCATTAATCTTATACCTGGCATATGATATCGTGAATCTTTTGAAAGAAGACGATTGCCTAAATCAAACAGCTCTTGAGGACTCAAGAGATTATTTTTAATAATTATCTCAGATGCCTCATATCTGAGATCCTCACCTATATCATCTGACTCTAATATCTTTAAAAGGGTATTTAAGAGCTTTTCTTTATAAGATATTACCTCTCTTTCTGGAATCTGTTTAAAAGTATTCTGTAATGCCTTTAATATATCCTCTGCATATAGAGTTAAATCCCCCATCTTTTCAATAATATTTAGGAATTTGCTTCTGTCAGCAATCTCTCCTGCCATCTTTATAAGCTGTGGGATAAATAGAGGATCTATCTCACCTTCTTCAACTCTACACATCTCATCAATTATCTCTTTCATCTTATCCTTATCTCCAATAGCAAGTATCGCCTCCATTATGGTAGTCTTGAGCATGGGTTCATCTTCCCTTTTAAAAAGATCCATAAGATCGTCTATACTATTTTTATCTTTCATTCTCCCAAGATATTCTACCGCGGTTATCCTCACATTTGGTGCAGGATCATTTAGAGATGCCCTGATTGCAAGCTTTGCATCCTCTGTTCCAATCTCAACAAGAGAGTCCAAAATGAGTTTTCTAACCTCTTTATCAGAATAATCCAACTTAGATGCAAGATAGGCAACTGCTCTATTCCCTTCACTTGCAAAGATAACTATTGCAGCATTTCTAAGATAGGCATCAGGAGAAGAGAAGAGATTAAAAAGCCTATCATATTCCTCAGAGCAGTTTAGCTTTTTAAGGGCAAAAACGATCATATCTTTTACGACCTGGGAATCTTCCTCTTTTAGTCTATCTATTAAATAAGGAGTTGCCTGGGAAAGGCCCTTCTCTAAGATATCTTCTACCGCATACAATCTTTCTGATTCGTCATTACTTTGTAATTTTTTTAATAGCTCCTTCAAGGCTAACCCTCCTTAATCTAAGGATTTGATAGCATTAACTATCTCTTTAGCTATTTCATAACTCGGCACTACCTCATCTGCTGCTCCCATCTCAATAGCTGCCTTTGGCATTCCAAAAACAATGGCAGTCTCTTCGCTTTCTGCAATGGTTATTCCTCCTTCCCTCTTTATATTTAACATCCCATTTGCACCATCATCTCCCATCCCTGTCATTAACACCCCTACCACTCTGTTACCAAATACATTTAGCACAGAGTCCATCATCACATCCACCGATGGAATAAACAGGGTTTCTGGCTTCTTTGAAAGACGAATAACCTTATCTCCATTTATCTTTGCCCTCAAAAGCAGATGATAACCTCCTTTTCCTAAATATCCATTTGCATTTTTAACATTTTCACCTGCACTTGCTTCCTTTACCGAGATCTGAGAATGTTGATTGAGCCTGTTTGCAAAAGAGGCTGTAAAGTTTTCGGGCATATGCTGAACAATAAATATTGCTGCATCCAAGTCTTCAGGAAGTTCTGGAATCACCTCAAGCAGAGTCTTAGGCCCCCCTGTTGAGATACCTATAGCCACTGCCTTTGTAACTTCACCATCAAGGCTGACTTTTTTGGTCTCTTTTTTCTCAAAATGAGGCCTCTTTGTCCTCTGTAGTCTTCTTTTAAGTCTATTTAATACCCCTGCTTTAGAAGCTGCCTTTACCTTTTCAATTACATCATGGGATACCTTTTCAAGATTAGGTGATATGGTTCCCCCTGGTTTTGGAACATAGTCAAAGGCACCAAGCTCTAAGGCCTCAAAAGTAACTTCCGCTCCTTCTTGTGTTAAGGAGCTAACCATTACTACAGGACAGATGCCTTCATCTACAATGATCTGTAAAGCTGTTATCCCATCCATACCAGGCATATTTACATCCATTGTAACCACATCAGGCTGAAGTTGGCGTGCCTTTTCAACACCATCTTCACCATCCCTTGCAGTTCCTACAACTTCAATTTGAGGATCTGACTCCAAGATCTTTTTCATCATCTTTCTCATCAAAGCAGAATCATCCACCACAAGCACCCTGATCTTTTTCATACCCGTGATGACCTCCTATTGATTATTCTTTATTATGCATATCTCTTTCTGAAAACTCCCTTAACTCCCCCCTTTCCTTTATATCCAAGATCTTTTCAATATCTAAGATAAATATCATTCTTTGATCATCAATCTTACCAATACTATCTATAAACTGGATATTTACATCTTCTTTTATAATCCTGGGCGGTCTCTGAATGGATGACTTTGCAAGTCTAAGCACTTCAGATACAGAATCCACTATCAGCCCTGTTAATCTATCTTCCAAATTTACTATTATAACTCTGGTAGATTCGTCCTTTTCAGTATCTTCAAGCCCAAATCTCTTCCTAAGATTTATAACAGGAATCACATTACCTCTAAGATTCATCACACCATCAATAAAGTCAGGTGCCTTTGGCACCTCTGTAATTGTGGTAAGCCGATTTATCTCTTGGACATCATTTATAGGGATACCATATTCCTCCTTTCCCAATCTAAATGTGACTAACTGAATCTCATCCATCTGAATTTCTTCTCCTTCAGTTTCTTCTTTATTTAAATATTCTTTAGATTCATCAACCATACCTCTTATCCCTTTAAGTTTTTGTTCAGGTATAAGTCTCTTTCCATCTAAAAGCATTATAAGCCTATCTCCTTGATTTAGTTTTACTATACCACATAAGGGATCATCCTCGTTTTTCTTAAATATCCCTGAAGGAGGTTCAATCTTATCTTCTCCTACCCTCAATACCTGCTGAATCTTATCTACCACTACTCCAATCAGGATATTTTCAATATCAACCACAATAATTCTTTGATCTTCACTTTGGAAAAGTGGCTCTCTGTGGTGGGAAAGATTTTCTATTTCGAGCAGTCTTTTTAAATCCACAATTGGTAATATCATATCTCTTATTGAAAGTAAGCCCAATACATATTCGGGTGATCCAGGAACCTCTGTAGCTTCTTTGAATCTCAAAACCTCTCTAACAGATTCTATGGGAAGACCATATTCTTCTCCTTCTAAGATAAATGTAACAAGCTGCCTTTCTTTTATCTTTTCAACTTCTTTCTCCTCATTAATTTCTAAGGAGCTCTCTATTTCAGATACGGTATTACTGTGATTGGCAGCAGAAAGCTCAATTTCTGTTATGGAATCAATATTTAACTCCAATATGATCTTACCATCTTCCATTTCAATAATGTTTTTAATAAATCTGGCATCAATATCTTTAAAGATAGCTTCAGGTGGAGCTTTTATTGAGGAAACCTGAGGTTTCTCTACACCTTCTACTCTATCAACAATAATTCCTAAATTCCCCTTTTCTCGTTCTAAAATTAAAATTCGTGTATCTTGAGTTATTTTTCCGTTTTGAATTCCCATCTTTAAAGCTGTCTTGATAACCGGAATCACTGTTCCTCTCAGATTTGTAAGGCCTGAAAGATAGTCAGGAGCCATTGGCACTGATGTTATCTGCTGAAACCGGATTATCTCCTTTACATTATTGATATTGACTCCAAAGAGCTCCTTCCCCAATCTAAATGTGACTAATTGCCTTATTTGAGAAGCTTGTTGGGTTTCCATTTTTCCTTTCACTTTAGACCTCCTTACATGCTCTGCATTTCATCTGCAAGGGAGGCAAGCTCTTCCACTGCCTGAGAAAGCTCTTTCAGACCACGTGCCTGCTGCTCTGCTGCTACTGTCGCTTGGGAAATAGCATCAGATGCCTCTTTTGCTGCCCTGTTTATCTCATCCACACCCTTTTTCGCCTGCTCAATTGCAGCAAGAGCTTCCACAGCGTTATCAGCAACACTATCTATAGAATTAGTCACTTCCTGCATTTCACCTTCCACCCTTATTAGATTTTTAGTGGTAATCTCTGCCTTTTTGACCTCAGTTTCTGCCCCCTTTGCAGCACTTTCAATATCCTGAGTACATATGGTGATGATATGTTGTAATCTTCTAACCAGATCCTTTATCTTCTCTGCATTTTCTGAGGATTCATTTGCAAGGTTTCTTATATCACCTGCGACCACTGAAAATCCCCTTCCATGATCCCCTGCCCTTGCAGCCTCTATTGAACCACTTACTGCAAGCATATTGGTCTGAATGGTAACATTGCTTATAGCTTCAACTGTTTTCTCAATCTTACGTGTGCTTTCCTCTACCTGCCTGATACTTTCTGCTGCTTTTAGATTGTCTTCAGCCGCCTTTTTTATATTTTCAATTAAGGTATCAGTCTCTACTTTATTCTGGGTAAGCTCCGTCTGCATCTTTTCAGACTGTTTTTTAAGTTCCTTTGTCATATTTTCAATATCCCTTGCTAAGGTCACCAATGTATCTGATCTTTCAACCCCTTTTTTTGTCTCTTCTTCCTGAAGCCCAATTGCCTTTTTGATCTGCTCAATGGAAGATGCCAATTCCTGAGCAGCGGCAGAGGTCTCTTCGATATTTGCAGAGAGCTGTTCTGCCATAGATGCTACCTCTTCAGCAGATTTAATGGTATCGGTGCTGTTTTTTAGGTCATCAGCGACCTGGGCAAGTTCTGTTGAGGCAGTAGACATCTCAGAGAATGCCTTGGTCTGCTCCTCTGTTGCCTTCCTTGCCTCCTCTGCAGAAGATGCAAGCTCCTCTGCTGCAGAGGCCACATTTTCAGACCCCTTTAAAAACTCTTTTGCATTTTCCAAGATCTCCTTTGTCCTATCGTCTATCTCTTCTGTTGCTTTCTTAAAACCGTCAGACAACTCTATTATCCTCTTTAATGCCTCTGTGATCTTTTTACCTCTTTGAACCTCTTCTTTTGAAGCATTTCCGACCTGCTCTATCTCTGATACCACCTTTTTGACTGCTGTCTGTATCTCTGATACCACATCTTTTATCTCCCGAGCACTTTTCTCTGAAATCTCAGCAAGGATTCTCACTTCATCTGCAACCACTGCAAATCCTCTTCCATATTCTCCTGCCCTTGCAGCCTCAATTGCCGCATTTAGAGCAAGCAGGTTGGTCTGATCGGCAATTCTTACCACTGCCTGGACAATATTTCCTATCTCCTCTGACTGTTTTTCCAGTTTTAAAATCAGCTTGGTGGTCTCTTTATTTACCTCCGCAGCCTCATTTACCCCTTCAATCAATGCCTCTGTTCCTTGAGCAGACTCGTTTATGAGAGTTACAATTCTATTAACCTTTCTTAGACAATCAGAGGTGAGTTCAGTAGTAACCACTGCACTCTTTTCAATCTGAGCGATTGCAGCCCTTGACTCCTCTGACGCACCAGATGCCTGCTCAGCACCTGCGGCTATCTGTTCCATGGAGCGATTTAACTCTTCGGCTGCTCCACTTCCTTCTTCAATTCCATTTGCAAGCTCCTCTGCAGCGGTGGCA
>CAYTXJ010000077.1:0-10777 GCA_964440775.1 uncultured Desulfobacteraceae bacterium
ATTGAGCTTGAAGGCGAAGGAGTTGGGATAAAGGTAGGGGATAGTTTAAGCTTTAAGCTCTATGGATATTTTGTGGATGGAAGTGTGAAGGATCTTACAGAGGATGCGGTTTGGAAGAGCCTTAATGAAGAGGTATTGAATATTGGTGAAGGTGGTAAGGGAAGTGCATTATCTGAGGGATCTTGCACAGTTATTGTCACATATGAGGGTAGGACTGCATCGTATGTGGTGGGGGTTGGAGGTGAGGAGAAAAAGCAGGGATATGGGAATCTTATAATTGTTGCAGGTGGTGGTATATCTAATGAAAATCTTTTAAAGGACATCACCCAGGATCTGTGTGATCAATTTTATATGAAATTTAAATTAAGAGGGTTTAATGATGAAGATATTTATTATCTTAATCCCATAAAGTATAAGGATTTAGATGGGGATGGATTTGATGATCAGATTGTGGATGAATGGGATGTAACAAAGGGTGCCCTATTAGATGCAATTAAGGCATGGGCAAAGAAGTATCCAACAGATGGGCCACTCTACATTTATTTTAATGATCATGGTGCAAATGATCTATTTAAGGTAAATAGTGGTGAGATACTTACTGCATCTGAATTAAACTCAGCACTTGATGGGTTTCAGTCTGAAACTGGTAGATCAGTGGTATTGATAATAGAGGCATGTCATTCAGGGACATTTCTGGATAACTTAAGTTCAACTGAATATCCCAGGGTGATACTTACAAGTTCAGATGAGGGGCTTTCCTTTCTTGGAGATGGTGGAATTCCCTCATTTTCACTTTTTTTGATTAATGCCCTTTATAAAGGAAAAAGCATATATGATGCATATAATTATTTAAAAAATGAGCTTGAGGCAATTGGAACTCCCTACAAGAATCAATCACCTCAGATATCCTATAGTGATATAATAGATCCATCTTCTCTCTATGTCGTTGGCAACTTTAAACTTGCTCCCGTGTTTCCAGAGATTGTGGAGGTAAATATTCCAGATAGTATTGAGTATGGAAGTGATCTGAAGATAAGTGCAAAGGTAACGGGAGTAGGAGGTGGTAAGGTATGGGCAAGGATAAAGCCTGTTGGGTATGAGCCGCCGCCAGTGGGAGAGGAGTTTGAAACCCCTTCAATTGAGGTTCCATCAGTTGAGCTAATTGATGAAAAGGATCTTGTATATGATGATGTATTTGAAGGTGTATATAGTGGTTTTAAAGATGGTGGAGATTATACTAAAAATAGTCAGTATGAGGTGGTGATATATGCTAAAGATGACAAGGGTAATGTAACAAAATCTGCGATCCATTATGTTACACTCACTGGGGGAAGTCTTAATCAGAAGCCAGAGGCAGATTTTACATATTCAATAAGTTTCACTGATCAGGGTATAAAAGTTAAATTTAAGGATCTATCCTTTGATCAGGATGGAAAGATAGGGGGCTGGAATTGGCAATTTGGTGATGGAAGTCAGGCAGATAAACAAAATCCTGAACACATATATTCTGACCCTGGCACATATACTGTTACTCTTACCATTACAGATGATATGGGTGAGACTGATACCATATCAAAGCAAATAGAGGTGGTAGAAGGGATAAGTGAACAGTTAGAGATTCAGTTAGGCTGGAATCTACTTGGAACTCGGATAGGATTTAGCGTGGAGAACATATTTTCAGATGATTCAAAATACCAGAGTATATGGAAGTGGAAAGATAATAACTGGATGGTATATCTTCCTTCTTTTGAAGACAAAGGTATACAATATGCAAAAAGTAAGGGATTTGGGCTATTGCAAGATATTAATTCAGGTGAAGGATTTTGGGTAAATTCAATTGGTTCAGGCACCATATCCATATCTGGCATACCTTCACAGGATACCACCTTACAGATAGATCCTGGGTGGAATCTTATATCCCTAAAGGTTAATAAGAAGAAGGGTATAGATGAGCTAATCTCAGGGAATGAAGATAAGATAATGTCTGTGTGGAAATGGTTAGGGGATACATGGGCGGTGTATTTGCAGGTGTATGGTCAGGATACCACTGAACAGTATGCAGAATCTAAAGGATTTGAGGTATTAAAAGGGATCAATCCAGGTGAGGGATTTTGGATAAATGCCACTTCAGCACTTGAACTATTAACAAAATAAGGTGGAGATTGAGATAACTTCGGGTCTAAAGAGTCTTTGACTCGGAAGATCTGAAGCAATCTAATGAAACCAGACTAATGAATGAGATTGCTTCGTCGCTGACGCTCCTCCCAATAACACTCTCTTTTCACTTAAGTTATTCAGAAATATGGAAGGAACTTGAGTTCCTGAATTTCCTTTTTATTTTCATCAAAGCTGATGCCACAGAGAATCACCTTTTTGCCTTCTGCCCTGAATCTATCCGCATATCCCTTCTCTCTTATCTGAGATATTGCATCCTCTGCTCCCTTTCCCACCTTAAATTCCAGCACATATACCTTGTCCTTGAAGATCACTGCCATATCAAGCCTTCCCCTTGAACTTAGCACCTCACTTCGTGCATCATACCCAAGCATACTCAGTGCAAGATACATTATAGTATGAAAGAACCTTTCATCTGCCTTTGTATATAGAGTATAGGGGAGGGATGAAAATATGGAATTGATATGTTCCTTGACATCATCAAATCTTTCTTCTTTTAAGGCATCACCAAGCCTTTTTGCAAAGTAAAAGCTATCTCCAGTTGCACTATATGTGGATTGAAAAAGCACCCCATTAAAACTTATCTTTACCTCCTGATTCGGATAGCTCAAAAAGAGTATCTCCCCACCTTCAGTTGCATCCTTTATCGTAAGATACCCCGATTGATAAAGTATCGCCTCAACAGGTAAATTTTCTAAATCATAGCTTTCAAATAGCTCACCCCTGACCTTAATGTCTTCAAGCTCAGGTATATGGTATCCCTTCTCTTTTAAAAGGCTTACCAGAAATGTGGGTGTGCCTGTCCTAAACCAGTAATTCTTAAATTCTCCATACCTTAAACAATACATCAAGGAGATGGGGTTATATACATGAGAGTCACTTTCAACTGAAAACCTGTATCCATTATACCAGTATCTGATCCTTTCCATACACTCATCCATACTAAAAGCCTTTTCTTTGCAAAGTCTTTCTAAGTAATCAGGGAAATACCTGAGTATTTCATCCTCACTGTATCCCAAAAAATCTGCATACTCAGGTTCCATACTGATGTCTTGCAGATTATTCCACTCAGAGAATATGGATACCTTTGTGAATCTACTTACCCCTGTTACAAATACAAACCTGATTATATCTACAATGTTCCCTTCCTTTAAAACCCCAAAGAAGGACTTAAGTATCTCTCTGTTTTTATATGCAATCTTTAACCTCTCTTCCCCCTGTCCTAAATGATCCAGTATAGGCTTGTCATATTCATCTATTAATATCACCACCTTCTGCTCAACTCTATCCCCTAAGGATACTATTGACCTCTGAAAATAATCATACAGGTTTTCACTCTCCCCAATCTCAATCTTATATCTCTCTATCTGGTTTTTTAACCTAAGAAAGAGCCCCTGTTTAAGAGAGGAAGGATCTTCATGGGAGATACCGTTAAAGTCAAATATAAGCACAGGATACTCCTTAAACTCCCACCTATCCTCTATCCAAAGTCCCCTAAATAGCTCCCTGTTTCCCCTAAATAGCTCCTTCAGGGTATTAATGGTAAGGGATTTTCCAAACCTCCTGGGACGGGATAGAAAATAGCAGATTCCCTCATCTATCATCCTGTAGATCCAGGAGGTCTTGTCCACATACAAAAAATCCCTCTCCCTTATCTGCCTAAATGAGGAGGTATCAAGTGGTAGCCTTTTCATAAAATTACCCAAGTTGCTAAATATCATAATAAATTTTACTAATTAAAATTTAAGATGTCAAAATAATAAGATAAAATGAGGCAACTTGATATATCTAAACTTTTTCAATATAAAAATGCTATACTTATGGGTTATATTACAAAAAATAGTGGGAGGTTAAGATAATGGAAGTAAAAAATATCAAGGAGTGTGAGGAGATTAAGATAGAGAAATTCCCTTTTAAGGGAGATGAGCGTAAAGTTATTGGAACAACTGTCAGATGGCTTTCAAGGGCAGGAGATGATGGGCAGGGGAATCCTGAATATGGGCTCAGATATTTTACGGTGCAACCAGGAGGGGAAATCCCCATACATAATCATTTTTATCATCAGACCATGTATATTCTTAGTGGAAGATTTGAATGTTATAGATTTGACATGGAAACAGAAGAGGCTGTTGAAACTAAGATAGTAGGATCAGGGGATTTTATATATATTCCCAGTATGGAACCCCATGGTATGAAAAATATCGGCAGTGAGCCTGCTACATTTCTATGCTGTATAGCCAATGTCTATGAAGATACCGATTGACATAGTAAGCAAGGATAGAAGATATTTCCCGATATGGAAGATAGGAATCTAATAGTTAAGACCTTTTTAATTGCCTTTCTTATATCTACCCTACTGCTTTTTAGGCTTCTGTGGACCTATATCTCTTCAATAATTTTGGCCCTCTTTATTGCCAGTGTCTTCTATCCTCTGTATTCATTTCTTAAAAAGAGGTTAAAGGTAAAAGAATCATTGATAGCACTTCTTATGACAATATTGATATCCATAATCTTTATTATTCCAGTAAGCGGCTTTATAGGTTCCCTTTCCAACGAGGCATTTGACTTTTATAGAAAAAGTAGGGAGTCAGTATCCCTTAAAAAGTTCCAGGATATTCTTGAGGGTAAAGGCAGATTGGGAAATAGGATAAAGAGGCTTACAACCCTTTTTAACATAGATGTTGATGAAAAGAGTGTGGAGAGGTTAGCCACTTCCATTGGCAAAAATATAGGACTCTTTATCTCCAGACAGATTAGATCCATTGCCTCAAATGTATTTAACCTTGTTATCCAGTTCTTTATAATGATTTTGATAATCTATTATATCCTGCGTGATGGTCCTAATCTAAAAAGATATATTATGCAGATTATACCTCTTCCAGAGGATCAGCAGGAGATGGTGATAGATAAATTCAGAGAGATGGCCAGGGCAGTGATTGTTGGAAATGGTATTTCAGGTATTATACAGGGGGTATTTGGTGGAATTGGATTTGTTATATTTGGCCTGGGAGCTCCTCTGCTTTGGGGAACACTTATAGGGGTGTTGGCATTTCTCCCTATAATTGGCGCAGGGATGGTCTATTTCCCGGCATCCCTTTTCATATTTATTCAGGGTTCCACTGGCAATGCAATAGGTTTTCTGATATATAATCTTATACATAGCTCAATTACAGAATACATAATAAAACCTCGTATAATAGGAAAAGAGATGAAAATGAATCCTGTTTTAATCTTTATAGGTGTCTTTGGAGGAATCAAACTCTTTGGAATCCTGGGTGTTATCTATGGCCCTCTTATTCTTACCATATTTCTTACAATGGTAGAGATCTATAGGATGGAATATAAAAAGATATAAAAGGATAAGGAGAAGCTTATTATGGAAACAGAAGATCTATTAAAAGGGAAAAAGATTTTGGCTGTTGATGATGAGCAGGATATACTCGATACCCTATTAGAACTCTTGGATATGTGTAATGTAGATACTGCGGATAGCTTTGAAAAGGCAAAAGAGCTTTTAGAGAAAAATTATTATGATATTGCCATATTAGATATAATGGGAGTTAAAGGATATGATCTGCTTGAGATAGCTAAGAATAGGAATATCCCTGCCCTCATGCTTACAGCTCATGCACTGACAGAGGAAGATCTTAAAAGATCAATTAAGGAAGGGGCCTCCTATTTCGTACCAAAGGATGAGATTGATAAGATACATCTATTTATACAGGATGTCCTTGAGGCTAAGGATAAAAAAAGGAATGTCTGGCTTAAATGGTATGAAAGACTCGCCTCTTTTTGGGATAGAAGATTTGGGGAGAGATGGAGAGAAAAGGATAAGGAATTTTGGGATTCTTTGATTAAGTACTAAGTTATGGAGGTAGATCATTATGATCGCTAAGATTAATGAAACACTTGAATTTTTAAAGAAAAGGGTAAAAAAGCGATATAGTTTTGGATTTATCCTGGGTACAGGATTGGGCCAGATAACAGATATTATGGATATAGAAGATGAAATTTCCTATGAAGAGATCCCCAATTTTCCTGTATCCACAGTAGAAGGTCACAGAGGAAGGCTTGTCTTTGGAAGCAGTTATGGAAAATCCATAGTGGCTATGGATGGGAGATTTCACCTATATGAAGGATATAGCGGATTTGATATAGCACTTCCCATCAGGGCTATGAAGAGCTTAGGAGTTGAATATCTGATGATATCAAGTGCGGCAGGAGGGCTGAATCCTAAATATGTCCCTGGCGATCTAATGATCTTGCGTGATCATATCAATCTCACCGGCCATAATCCACTGGTAGGCCCAAATGTTGATGAATTTGGCCCAAGATTCCCTGATATGGCAAGACCGTATGATCAAAAGCTTATAGAGATTGCTAAAAAAAAGGCCAATGATCAGGGTATTGATATAAAAGAAGGGGTATATGTGCAGGTATTAGGCCCAAGCTTAGAGACAGCGGCAGAGAGCCGTTTTTTGAGAATGATAGGTGCAGATGCCGTTGGTATGTCCACTGTGGTGGATGTGATCGTAGGGATTCATTGTGGAATGAAGATACTGGTCATTGTGGTTATAACAGATGTGATAGATCCAGACAACATGCAGGAATTGACCCTTGAAGATGTGTTGAAGACTGCTCAAGAGACTTCTCCAAAACTATGTGGCCTTTGGAAAGAGATAATTAAAGAGATCTAACAGAGGGGATATTACCTATAGAAGCGGCCTTATTGATAGCCCTTAAAATGGCCGCTTTTAGAGCCTCTTCTCCCAATACTCCAACAATATGGGGATCTGTTTCAATCTCTCCTGAGGCTATTGTAAATATCATATCGCCATCATATATGGTGTGAGCTGGGCTAATGGTCTTAACAACAGCTGCCTGGGCCATTCTGGAAACCAATGTGGCCTGCTGTTTATCTAACTTTGCATTTGTAATTATGGCACCCAAAGTGGTATTAGTATGGGAAAACGGAGGTATAGCCCTCTTTTTACCACGAAGATAGAGTCTATAAGTATTAGCAAATCTCTTACCACTCTTTGTCTTCCTTGCTCCAGCAATAATCCTTTTTGTATCTGGATCAACCACATCTCCAAAACAGTTTACAACTGCAATTGCATAGACATAAAGACCATCATTTAAAGACCTTTTTGATATACCCATGCCACCTTTCATGGCATATTCTATACCAAAGAATTTACCAACTGTTGCCCCCATCCCTGCGCCAACAGAGCCTTCCGCTATTCTTCTTCCATCCATCGCATCAATACAGGCCTCATGTCCCAGTGTCTCATAATCACATATCTCTCTCTTTCCAATTGCAAGATCAAATATAACCCCTGTAGGAACTATGGGGACAGGAAGCTCCTTCATTCCAAACCCATATCTTTTATCTTTTAAAAATTTCATAACACCGCTTCCCGCACCAAGACCATATGCGCTTCCCCCGCTCAGACAAACTGCATGTATCTTTGAAATGAGATGATTGGTTGAAAGTGAATCAATCTGTCTTGTGCTTGTTGCTGAACCTCTTATATCTATACCTGCTGAAAAACCCCCTGGGCATAGTATCACTGTAACCCCTGTAATTATCTCATTATCATGGGCATGTCCTATATACACTCCTCTTATCCCTTTAAGTTCAGCCATATAATTTATCTTTACCTTAGATTGTTCTCCATTAGAATTAGTTAATTATTAGAATATCCTTAAGTGGTCAATAGTAATGAAAGAAAAGAGATTTGTAGCGCTGGGGGCTCGGTTAAAAGGAATACCTGAAATTATCACTCTGGGAGTAAAGCCTAATTTTGGGGATTACACTGATAGAGAAAGAGAGCTTATTCTTGACTCCCCTGTTATCCTTTATCCTACTTTGACCTATTCACAATTCTTTACCACAATTGGAAAGAGGATATTTCCAAGTCTTGAGACCTATCTCTATGCTGATGAAAAGATTAAACAGACCACACTGTTTTATATGTTGGATATTCCCCATCCCAAAACTCGTATCTACTATCCCAGGCATCATAGGGATATATTAAAAGATTTTAGCTTTCCATTTATTGCAAAACTTCCAAGGGCATCTTCTCAAGGAAGAGGAGTCTTTAAGATCCATAATGAAAAAGAGCTTAGTGATTATCTTAAAATGACAAAGGTAGCCTATATACAGGAATACCTTCCTCATGAAAGAGACCTCAGAGTAATACTTATTAATTATGATCCGGTGCTTGCATATTGGAGAGTGCGAAGTGAGAGAGATTTTAGAACCAACATATCCAGGGGGGGAAAGATATGTTTTGATGATATACCAAAAGAGGCAGTATATCTGGCATATCAATTTGCCAAGAGATGTAAGTTCAATGACGTGGGGCTTGATCTAATAAGATCTAAAGGAAGATGGTATCTGATTGAGGCCAATATGAAATATGGTAGAAAGGGGCTAATGTTAAAAGGACTAAACCTTAAATCCATATTAAGGGAAAAACTTTTAAAGGGAGAAATTGTATGACCCCTCCATTAAAAGAGGTTGAAGTTGTGGGTCTGGGACAGGCATGTGTGGATTTCTTGGGCAGAATCCCTTGGTATCCCAATATGGATGGGAAAGTAGAGATATCAGAGTTTCATATCCAATGCGGTGGCCCTGCATCCACTGCATTAGTTACACTTTCAAGATTAGGGATAAGATGCTCTTTTTTAGGTGCTATAGGAGATGATGAATTTGGAAAAGAGATTTTAAAGGGGTTAAAGGAAGAAAGTATTGACACATCACACCTAAGGATCAGATCAGGGCATACATCTCAATTTGCATTCATTGCAATAGATATGGAAAGTGGAAACAGGACAATATTTTGGCATAGAGGAAGCGCACCCCATCTTTTGCCTGAGGAGGTGGATCTATCCTGTTTTTCTGGGGCAAAGATCCTGCATGTGGACGGCCTTATGTTAGATGCTGCGATTGAGGCGGCAAGGCAGGCAAGATCAATGGGTATGAAAGTGGTCATGGATGCAGGGACATTTAGAGAAAAGACCCCAGAGCTTATTCCTCTGGTAGATGTGCTAATCGCATCAGAGGAATTCGCTCGCCCTCTTATAGAGGATAGCCTAACACCTGAAAATGCAATTGAGATATTAAAAAAGATGGGTGCAAAGGATGTGATTATTACCTTAGGTTACAGAGGTAGTGTGGGAATGGAGGAAGGTGAATTCATATATCAAAAGGCATATAAGGTGAAGGCAATTGATACCACAGGTGCAGGTGATGTATATCATGGGGCCTATATCTATGGAATTCTAAAAGGGTGGGACATGAGACAATGTATGAACTTTGCCTCAGCAGTTGCAGCTATTAAGTGTAAAAAGATTGGGGCAAGGGCAGGCATTCCCACACTAAGCGAGATAGAGGATCTTTTCCCAGATTGCGGAGTTTAATCCCTTTCAGATATCTTCCTGTAAAGTGAATATTGATGATCTGTATATGTAAAGCCCTTTTCATTGCATATACTTATCCCCTCTCCAATGGGTTCCAGCCCCTGAAGTCTCATATCATAGTCTACCATTATCTTAATAAGATCATCAAAGCTGGTTCTGGGCTCCCATTTAAGCTCTCTCTTTGCCTTAGATGGATCTGCAAGCAGATGTTCCACCTCTGTGGGTCTAAAATATCTGGGATCAATCTCTATGATCACATCACCCTGATTTAGAAACTCTTTCCATCTGTAATCCATACTCTTTACAATACCTTTCTCTCCAATACCCTCCCCTTTCCATTCAATCTCAAGCCCTGCATAAGAAAAAGCCTTTTCCACAAATTCCCTAACACTATGACTTTCTCCAGTCCCAATCACATAATCTCCAGGTTGATCCTGTTGCAACATCATCCACATCATCTCCACATATTCTGGGGCAAACCCCCAATCCCTTTTGGCATTAAGGTTTCCGAGATAAAGCCTTTTCTGTCTGCCTGAAAGGATACTTGCAAGGGCTCTTGTAATCTTTCTGGTAACAAATGTTTCCCCCCTTCGTGGACTTTCATGGTTAAACAGGATTCCATTAGAGGCAAAGATTCCATAGGCCTCTCTATAATTTACTGTAATCCAAAAGGCATAGACCTTTGCCACGGCATAAGGGCTTCTTGGATAAAAAGGGGTCTTTTCATTTTGTGGAGGGGGGGCATTCCCAAACATCTCACTTGATGACGCCTGATAAAATGCGGTTTTAATGCCGCTTCTTCTGATGGCATCAAGAATCCTTGTGGTTCCAAGGGCAGTAATATCTCCAGTGTATTCGGGCATATCAAATGAAACACGGACATGACTCTGAGCTGCAAGATGATATATCTCTTGGGGCATAAGATTGTAGACTATATCGGTTAATACGCCTGGATCTGATAGATCAGTGTAGTGTAAAAAAAGTCTTACCCCTTTTTCATGAGGATCCATGTAGAGATGGTCTATCCTATGGGTATTGAAGGTGGATGCTCTTCTGATGAGTCCATGAACCTCATATCCCTTAGATAGCAAAAATTCTGCAAGATAAGAGCCATCTTGACCAGTAATACCTGTAATAAGTGCTCTTTTCATTATCTATCTCCACATTCATCCTT
>CAYTXJ010000078.1:0-10684 GCA_964440775.1 uncultured Desulfobacteraceae bacterium
AAAGAGAAGGCAGTCAAGATGGAAGAGATGGTGGTAACGGCAACAAGGACAGAAACGCCTGTAGAGAATCTGCCTCAGAATGTAACAATAATAAAGGCAGAAGATATGGAAAGGATGCATGTAAAAACCGTCGATGATGTTTTGAACAGGGAGGCAGGTATAGAAATAATTCGTTCTTATGGGCTTGGATACAGTGGATGGGTTATCATGAGAGGTGTGGGTTCTCATAAGCGAACGCTAATCCTTAAAGATGGTATCCCTATGAATGATATGCGATACGGTGGTTTTTCCGATTGGAATAAAATCTCAGAAGGTGACATAGAGAGGATAGAAATAATTAGAGGAGCGGCATCTAGCCTTTACGGTTCTTCTGCGATGGGAGGCGCAATAAATATTATTACAAAAGAGCCTACAGAAAAACCTGAAGGAGCACTCACTTTCACATACGGCAGTCAGAATACCTATCTTTACAACTTCAACATAAGGGGCAAGACCAATGACTGGCTTGGATTTCGTCTGTCTGCAGGGGGTAAAAACAACGACGGATACAGACATATAGAGCCGTGGAAAGAATACCATGACAAGACGACCATGGATGAATATAATATATCCCCAGGAGTAGATATCAAATTGGGAAAATCAAAGCTCGCTCTTCAGTACGAATATCTTGATGAGGAGAGTGTGTGGACATCATATTCAACTTATGACTCTGATCGATATATCAATAAATATACACTTGATTATAAGATCCGGATAGGGAAGGCAGACTGCAGCGCTAAGCTATACTACTTTGATAGAAATAGTAAAACTGATTCAAACATCTGGAACAGCACTACAAAAGCTCACGATAAACCTTATTATATTAAAGATGAACCCGAAGACGACTGGGGTGCACTGATACAGGTAACAAGAGAGATACTGGGTCAGAGATTTACTGCTGGGTATGACCTCAAATGGGGTGAGGTCGACTCTGATACTTATTATGCAGGAAAGGGACTCAGGCACTATAGTGGAAAGCAACAACAGCATTCCGTTTTCTTGAATGGCGAATTTTTTGCGGGAGAAAAGACTGTCTTTAACCTGGGGTTACGTTACGATTACTGGAAGAATTTTGATGGTAGTTTTTATGATGACACGACAGGGAATGTCATAAAAACCGACTTTAAGGACAAAACAGATAGGCACTGGTCACCGAGCGCCGGGATTGTATATCACTTAAATCAGGATGTCAGGCTGAGAGCATCTGTTGGCACAGGATTTCTGGCCCCAAGCCTTTATGATCTATACAATTTCTCAATCTATGGAACAAAGCTTTACGCCGGAAACCCGGACTTGGAGCCAGAAAAAATGACATACTCTTTTGATTGCGGGTTTGATATCAAATTCCCCAAGAATATCGATTTTGGACTTACATACTACCGGTCAAGCTTCAAGGACTATATTGACAGCATAACAGTGGGAATGGAAGAACTTCCTCAATTTATTGATCCTAAAACAGTAAACCAGATAATAAAGAAACAAAATATAGGCAAGGTTAAAATTCATGGTTTAGAGGTAATGGTCGGCACCTCTTTTTCCGCTCTTTATGGTAAGTGGAATATATCCGCCAACTATACCTACAACAGATCAGAGATTGTAAGTTGTAAAGACCCGACGCTTGAGGGTAAACTGCTTCGTTACAATGCCCCTCAGCATATGGCAAACTTGAAATTAAACTACGAAAATCCTGATCTATTTACTATAGATCTCTCACTAAGGTACAGAGGAGATGTCTATTGCGATTCGAAAAATACAGAGAAGAATAAAAAGCCTGCTTATGTAGTTGGAGATCTAAAGATATCCCGCAAGTTTCCGTGGTTGACGGGAGCGTTGGCATTTTTGTCTATCAACAATTTTACGGATAAGAGATATATGCAATGCCCACAGTGCCCGGATTATGTAATGCCTGGTCGCTTGTATTTTGGCGGCATAAAATACACTTTTTAGAAAAGATATAGTTTCTATATTGTTGTGGCTCTTACAAGGTTAGTGAAAAATCGGCCGTTTAAAAAATAGACCGATGAACATCAGTATAACAACCATAAGGACAATAAAAACACAGCATCCATGTTTCAGCCATGAGGCACATTTCAAATATGGAAGGATTCACCTGCCGGTAGCCCTGAAGTGCAATATTCAATGTCGCTATTGTGTGCGGTCAATAAATAGCGTGGAAGATCGGCCAGGGGTGACAGAAAAGATACTGTCTCCATTGGAAGCCATAGAGATATTGAGAGATGCGGTTAAGCAGGATTTCCCGCTTAGGGTTGTAGCCGTTGCAGGCCCTGGAGAGCCCTTAGCCAACCAGGAGACATTTGAGGTTTTGAAGATGGCAAAAGAGGAGTTTCCTTACTTGATAAGGTGCCTGGCAACCAATGGACTGGCCCTCCCTGAAAAGGTGAAAGTCTTGGAAGAGATAGGTATCAGCACCTTAACAGTTACTGTAAATGCGATTGACCCTGAAATTGGCTCAAAGATCTATGAATATGTGAGGGTTTATGGCAGCAGATATACCGGAAAAGAGGCGGCAAAGATCCTGATTGACCGGCAGAAGGTGGGTGTGAAAGAGGCGGTATCGCGGGGGATGGTTGTAAAGATAAACACGGTGCTTATACCGGATATCAATGCAGGCCACCTTACTGAAGTTGCCAAGGTATATAAACAGTTGGGGGCAAATATCATGAATATCATGCCGCTTATTCCAGTAGGGAAATTTTCGCATATGAGACCGCCTACCAGAGAGGAACTTGGTGCGGCTCAGGCTGCATGTGCAGTCTATATAGAGCAGTTCAGGCTGTGTCAGCAGTGCAGGGCCGATGCATGTGGAATTCCAGCAATTGATCATGGTCGAAGGTGTAAGCCGAAGTATTAGATTCCTAAGGCATAAGGATTTACTCGATCGTACATTACATAGTTATAAGAGCATATGAACCAGCGAAAAAAGAAAATGAATCTATGGGATCAGCTTGCATTTGAATATGACCCGGATAGCCCTACTAAGAGGCTATGGACAAAGCCAAATTTGTGGGTGGATCTGTTTGAAAGAGGGCTTGGTGATTGCCGCAGGATTTTGGACGTTGGATGTGGTGCAGGGTTTCCAGGGATTGCCCTTACAAAAAAGTTTCAGGTTATTGGTCTGGATCTTTCAGAAAAGATGCTAACTATTGCCTCAAAGAGGGCAAGGGACAGTGGAGCTAAGATTATCCTTACGCGAGCAGATTCACATGCCATGCCGTTTAAGGATAATCTTTTTGATGGAGCCTATTGCAAATTCGCCCTCTGGCCCCTTAGAGATCCAAAAACCGCAATAAGGGAGATGGTTAGGGTTGTGAGACCCGGTGGAAAGATACTAATTGTTGAAGTGGATCGGAAAGGAAGAGGCACAGATTATCAGAGCCCTCTTAGGGTGAGAATCTTTTATCTGATCTATCGGATCTTTAAAAAGTGTATATTTAAGAGGCCGGATACTAAAAAGATATGGAAAGAGCTTTTGAAGATAACAGATAAAAATCCGGTTGTAAATTTAGATCTTATTGAAGAGACCCTTAAAGATTGTGGATGCAGGGTAGTCCATGTAGAAAGAGATCTAAAGAAGATGACCTATACAGCATTTGGAAAGCTTATGAGCTCTGGACATGAAAACTACTTTTTATGCACTTCAATAAAAAGTGGGGGGTAAGAGATGAATAGATCCATAGAGTCACTTTCATGTGCCTATCAACCCATCAGCATGATAGTGCATGCAATGGCATGTCAGCCGGCCAAGAATGCAGGGGCGCTTATGGCGGTAAATGCGATTGCAGATGCAATACCCCTGATCCATGGCCCCATGGGGTGTGCCGCTCTGAGAAAGATGAACTCTTTCTCTGTTTATACACTTTTTGATCGCACCCCCTGTTCCGATCTCAAAGAGATGGACATTGTATTTGGTGCAGAAAATAGGCTGAAGAAGGCGATCGTAGAGACATATGAAAGGTATCGCCCATCTTTAATTGTGGTCATACCCACATGCCCAAGCGATATGATAGGCGATGATATTGCATCTGCAGTAAGGCAAGCGAAAAGAGAGGTTGGTTGTGAAGTGGTCTACTCAACAGGAGAGCTCATTAAGGGAAGGCCAATCGGATACCATGATGTCTTATGCTCCCTCTTTGACCAGCTTTTGCCCGAAGATCTTGAAATCAAAAAGATAGAGGGGTCAGTCAACCTTATCACATTCCCCATCCATAGCTCTGACAATAAGATGGATGAGATGGTGGAGATCTTGGAAGAGATAGGTATAGAGGTGAACAAGATCTTTTTCCACAATACCACTCTGAAGGACATCTATGATCTCCCTAAGGCAGAGCTTAACATCACAGACATTCCCAGCCCATGGCTTAAGCAGATGAAGGAGCGATTCTCTATACCTTATTATGCCACCTCTTCTCTCGATAACCCCACTGATGTAGAAGAGATAAACCCCCATGGCATGGAAAACAGTGCCCGAGTCTTTTTGGAGATCGCCGAGCTTTTAGGAAAACGGGAAAGGGCTCTAAAGGTTGTAGAGAAGCGAAAGAGAGAGGCCAAAGAGAGGCTCATAGAAGAGACAAGAGCACTTAAGGGGGTAAGGATTGCTGTGGTTGGTGGATTCTTCTTTGGGATGGGGCTTCTTCTGGTAAGGGAGCTTGGCATGGAGCCTTCCGTGCTGATCTACAAGACATACGGGCTTGAAAGCCATGGAATGGCCAAAGGTGCGATAAAGAGGATTATCGATATGGATCGTGAGGTGGCAAGACAATATGGGGTGGAACCTGCAGTGCTTGTCAATCCAGTGCATGAAGATGAGATCATGTCCCTTAAAGAGAGGGAGGTGGAGCTGGTAATTGCACCTGGTGTGGATATCTTCAGGTATCATAGAGAGGGGATTAAGGCCTTTGATTCCATGAAGTTCTATCTCTATTCTCTCAGGATCGGATTTAAATGCCCAATTGAGCTTGCCCGTATATTGAAAAGGGAGCTTAAAAGAACTCCTAAACAAAGCCCTCTCCTTTCCATGCTCGACTATGATCCTTTTGAGTCAACTCTGCATCCTTCCTGGGTTAGGCTTGAAAATGTCTGGCGTGCTGTTACTGAGGGGGCAGATGGGGGGTGTCTTTATGGCTGAGATAATCTATGAACCAGTGCCTGATTCTAAGCTCTTAGGGATGGTTCGTGCCATAGGTGGAATCAAAGATGCTGTAGCTATTGTTCATGGAAAGAGCTGTTGCCATGCAGACAATCTGCTCTTCAATATTCTTACAGGCCCTCAGGATGATATTCGTATCTTAGGAAGTGGGATAAGATCTCAGGATATTTCAGTTGGTGGGAAGAGAAAGCTTACTCTTGCAATAAGGGCTGCCTATGAAGAGTTTAATCCAGAGCTTATCGCGGTTCTGATTACAAGCTTTACCACACTTATGGGAGACGATGTAGAGGGAGTAATTGAAACACTTAAAGAAGAGATTCCATCTGAGATGTGTTCCTTTCAGTGTGCAGGATATATCGGAGATACATCAAGTGGAATAAGAGAATTCATGTGCTTCCTTACGCGTTATATGGAAAGGGGTTCTCCTTCTGATGGCCAGGTCAACCTGATCGGTCTTATGCCCGATGAACCCCATGCAAGGTCTGATCTAAAAGAGATAGAGAGGATGTTAAAAAAGATAGGACTTCAGGTAAAGTGTGTAATACCAGGCTGTTCATTTAAGGAGATTAGATGTGCGGCAGATGCCACATTTAATATCGTTTTTTCAGATGAAGGTCTTGACTTGGCCACCACTATGGAGGAGACCTTTGAGATTCCCTATGTTATGGTCCCCTACCCCTTTGGATGGAGGGGAAGCATGGAGTTTTTTCAAAAGGTCTGTGATGCGCTTAAGATCTCATTTAAAGAAGAGCTGTTATCTGAAGAGAGAGAAAAGGTAAGGAAGAGGCTACAAGAGGTCTATAAATATCTTCAGGGAATTTATGGACTTCCAGTTGCTGTTGTTGGAAAGGGAATGAAGGCTATATCCCTTTGCCGTTTTTTAAGTGAGGAGCTGGGATTTGACATTGAGCTTCTCTGCCTGAATGACAATCTAAGTGGTGAGGAAGGTGATATTCTAAGAGAGATAGATGTAGATGAACTGATTATAAGTAGGGATCAGTTTGAGATAGAGGATGCAATTCGGTCCAGAAAGGTTCATCTTGTTTTCGGATCCACTATGGAAAAGAAGGTATGTGTTGATCTTGGGATTCCGCTTGTCAGGGTTTCATATCCTGTACTGGATGAGATCTCTATCACAGATAGGCCATATGCAGGAATAGAGGGTGTCTTAAATCTTACAGAGGCCATCATAAACTGCATAATTTCACAGGGAGGTCAGGTATAATGATACAGATTGCCTTTTTTGGAAAAGGCGGAATAGGAAAATCAACCATTGCCTCAAATGTGGCAGCCTCTCTTGCTGAAAAGGGGCTAAAGGTCATGATGATAGGATGCGACCCAAAGTCTGACTGCACCAGGAATCTAAGGGGTGATGTGGAGATCCCCACAATTTCTGAGGTGTTGAGGGAAAAGGTGCAGGCTTCGCTTGAAATCGATGAGTTTATCTATGGCAAGGAGATAAGGCCGGAGGAGGTGGTATTTGAGGGTTACAAGGGAATATTGTGTGCTGAGACTGGCGGGCCAGAGCCAGGGGTTGGATGTGCGGGCAGAGGTATTGTAATTGCAGTGGATCTTTTAAAGAGGATCGGTGTGTTTGATGATTTTGGGCCTGATGTAGTTATATATGATATCCTTGGTGATATAGTCTGTGGCGGGTTTGGCATGAATCTGAGGCAGGGAATGGCAGATAAGGCGATCATTGTTACCTCTTCTGATTATCTTTCACTCTATGCGGCAAATAATATATGTAGAGGAATTTCAAGGTATGCAGAAAGGGGAGGGACAAGGCTTGGAGGCTTTGTATACAATGTAAGAGGGGCACTTGATGATATAGAGCTTGTAAGGGAATTTTCAGAAAGGGTGGGATCTAAGATCCTGGGTTCCATTCCTTCAAGCAATGAGATAGCAGAGAGCGAGATATATGGTCAGACAATTATTCAGAGATATCCTCAAAGTAGAGTAAGTAAGATCTTCAATGCCCTTTCAGAGAGGCTCATGGAAGGGGATGAGCCTGTAAGGCCAAGGCCGCTTACCTCTTCAGAGCTTTCATCCCTTGCCATGCGTATAAGGGGAAGAACAAAGGAAGATTTTACCAGGAGGAAAAAGGATGCAGAAAGAGAAAGATAGGATTGAGATTGCAATATATGGCAAAGGGGGTATTGGCAAATCTACTGTCGCCTCAAATCTCTCTGCGGCTTTTTCTTCCATGGGCCTTAAGGTATTGCAGATAGGATGCGATCCCAAGGCAGATTCCACAAGGAATCTCATGGCAAGGCGGATCCCCACTGTCTTGGGTAGATTAAGAGAAAAGGGATATTCCCAGGAATACAGAGAGGAGGATTTCATCTTCTATGGGTTTTCAAATATAGCCTGTGTTGAGGCAGGAGGGCCTGAGCCAGGGGTTGGATGTGCTGGAAGGGGAATCATCAGCATGATAGAGACATTGCAGAGGCTTAGGATATTTGAAAAGCAATGGGATGTGATAGTCTACGATGTGCTTGGAGATATTGTCTGTGGTGGATTTTCTGTTCCAATCAGGGAAGGCTTTGCGGAGGCCATATACATAGTTACCTCTGGTGAATTTATGCCGATATATGCGGCAAACAATATCATGAAAGGTATAAAGAGGTTCTGCAGGAGAGGAGGTTCAAGACTGGGCGGAATTATCCACAACTCAAGGGGAAGAGGTGATGATCTGCCAATTGTAGAAGAATTTGCATCTCTTACTGAGACCAAGGTGATCGATAGCATACCAAGGAGTGATGAGATCCTGAAGGCCGAGCTTGAAATGAAGACGGTGATAGAGAAATTTCCGCACTCAGAGATCTCAGATAGGTTCAGAAGGCTTGCAGAGAAGATTATTCAAAACAGAGACTATCATGAACCGCAGCCACTCTCCGATAGAGAGATAGAGGAATTTGGAACAAAGATTGCTAAAAGCTATCGTGATTTATATATTTAAGCCTGAGAGGGGATTGTAGATAATGGACTTTATTAGAGAGAGGAGAGCTTTGAAAAATTCAAAGCTCTCAGAGAGGATATGGACTCTGCGACTCTCCCATGCATGTAGATTTAGCTTAGATTGCAAGATGTTTGGTGCCTATTGCTACCTATCAGAGATAAAAGGTGCGATTCCGCTTTTACATGGCCCCCGTGGATGTGCATTTTTCCCAAAACTGGTTCCACCTGATGCAATAAGAACACAGCTTCTGGGCCTAAGAGAGCCTCCCCCCTTTCCTTGCACAGATATGGATGAAAGGGATGTGATATATGGTGGGGCAGAAAAGCTCAGGAATGCCATCTTAGAGGTGGACAGATATTACCGTCCAGAACTCATCGGAGTGATAATATCATGTCCTGCGGCAATAATTGGAGATGATATTAGAGAGATAGTAGAGGATGCAAGGAAGAGGGTTGAATCTGAGATAATCTACACTCCATCATCTGCAGGCTTTTCAGATGATGAAAGGACAGATGATTTTAACCGTCACGCAGAAGACCTCATAGAGATATGGAAAGATCCTGAAAGGAGGCCCAAGTGGGGGATAGAGAAGTGTGGAAGGCTGGATACTCTGTATTCCCTCATAGAGCAGCTTGTAGAGGAGCCGAAGGAAAGGTCTGAAAACTCAATAAACATAGATACCTATGGAAGATTTCACTGGTTTGAAAATCTGAGTGGCGAAATAGAAGAGATGAAAGGTATATTGTCTGAGATCGGAATAAGGGTAAATACAGTGTTTCCAGGATGCACTGTAAGAGATATTAAGGGGCTTTCTAAGGCAAGACTAAACTTTATGAGACGAAGTGAAAGAAGCGCAAAGTTTATGAAGGAGCGATTTGGAATCGACTACATCTTTGATCTCTTTGGCACACGCTATATAGGGATCCAGGGGGCAAAGAGGTTCTATCTTGATGTGGCAGAGAGATTCGGTCTTAGGAAAAAGGCAGAAGAGGTGGTTAATGCAAGGTTAGACACAATAGATAAGAGTCTACAGGATATAAGGGCTGAGCTCAGGGGGCGGAGGATAGCCTTTATATGCACTCCTCTTTATACAACCCCGAAATTTATTAAGCTCTTAGAGACACTTGGCCTTGATATATCGCTCCTCATTGTCAATACGATGTGGTGGAGACGATGGGGTATGACAGATGGTTGTGCAAAGAGGGTCGTTGATGAGTTTTTAAATAATCTTAGGTGGTTAAAATCATCTCCCAAGATTTTAATAGACCTTACCATTGAAGAAGAGGTGGATCGCTTAAGGGAGCATCAGGTTGATCTTGTAATTGGAGATGTGCTCATATCTGATCTTTCAAGGATGATGTATTATGAAAACAGTGGAATTAAGTCTTTAAGTCCACATTCTTTGGGATATTCATCCTTTCGGATATCCTTTTCTCAGGTATTATATCTCGGAGAGATGATTTTGAAGAGGTTAAACCGCCCTCTTAGAGAGACAGATCTTCTCTATATGCGATACAGATACCATCCTGAAAGGTTTCCCACGATGCTTTCAGAGATAAGTGATGAATATATCTGGGAGAGGATAATGAAGAAGGTATGGAGAGGCAGATCATAGAATGGAAAAGCCCCTGAATGATTTCCATTTTGTAGACCCTGTAGAAGGCGATAAACTCCTTGGGGCATTCAGAGCGGTATGTGGAATAAGGGATGTGGTGGTGCTAATACATGCTCCTGTAGGCTGTCACTGGGGGGTAAATTATATTGAAAGACTGTCTTCAATTAAGACAAATGCCACCATTTCAGCTCTCAGAGAAAGAAGCGTTATCTTTGGAGGAGAAGAAAATCTGAGAAAGAGTATAGAGATCATCTTTAAAAGGAGAAGGAGAAGATATCTGATACTGCTTTCTGGAAGTGTACCAACCATAATAGGTGAAGACTGGAGAGGAATAGTTGAGCATTTAGACTTTTCAATTAACATTATAAATATTGACTGCGGCGGATACCTTGGAAAGATGGGGGAAGGCTTTGAAGAGGCACTCTGTGCGCTCTTTGATTGGATAGAGGATCCCGACCCTGAAATACAAGATAAACTATTATCGGTAAATCTTATAGGACTTCAAAGAGATATCGTCAAAGGAAGGGCAGGGATTAAAGAGATAAAGAGGTTGCTTGGCCTTTTGGGGATCAGGGTAAACTCTGTGTTTCCCCCTTCCACCCTCTCTGAGATAAGACGTGCATCCAATGCTAAGCTCAATATCGTATTTGCATATGGAAGAGGGCTTGCAGAGAGGATGGAGGAGAGATGGAATATCCCATATATATATCTTGATGCATATCCATATGGGATTATTGGTGTTGAAGAACTTATTGAAGCTGTTATGGATACACTTAAAATAGATGTATTAAGGAAAAATAAGATTGAAAGAGAAAAAGAAAAGATATTATGTATTCTTAAAGATGTCCATCTCTATCTTCCATCTCTGTATGGTCTTGGGGTTGCAATTTCAGGTGATTTG
>CAYTXJ010000079.1:0-10638 GCA_964440775.1 uncultured Desulfobacteraceae bacterium
TTAATATAGTGGGTTCCATCCCTGGGGTAAAGGAGGTTCATTGTGATGTGCATCCACCAGATTATTCATGATCAATTTTCACCCACAGAATAGTGGATTGCCTTATTTACTTTCTTGCAATTTTTTTCACAATCTGGTAGGGATAGCTTGTCTTTGTTTCAAAGTGAAATGCATCCGTCTGCGAAGTCCAGAGCCGGATGCACTTCAAAATTAGTGAGACGGAGGAATAGGCTATGACAACTGACATGATTCTTACTCTGATCGTGCTTGTATTTGCCATTGTTCTGTTCGTTTTTGAATGGGTGCGGGTTGATGTGGTAGGCATCATTATGATGGTGCTTTTGCCGCTGATAGGTCTCGTTACTCCACAGCAAGCCTTCTCTGGCCTGAGCAGTAACGCGGTTGTATCAATCATAGCCGTAATAATTATAGGGGCAGGGCTAGACAAGACTGGTGTTATGAATAAGGTGGCTGCTCCAATAATCAAAGTTGGCGGGCACAGCGAAAGGCGGATAATGGCCCTTATTGCTACGACAGTAGGCTTAATCTCATCAATGATGCAAAATATTGGAGCTGCTGCACTTTTTCTTCCTGCGGCCCAGCGTATTGCCAAGCGGCTGGATATCCCTGTTTCCCGGCTCCTCATGCCCATGGGGTTTTGCGCCATCATAGGTGGAACCTTGACCCTCGTTGGAGCAAGCCCAACTATTCTCTTGAATGACCTCCTGGTTTTAGGTGGCAAAAAGCTGGAGCCTTTCGGCCTGTTCACTCAGACACCAATCGGTGTGTGTCTGCTTTCCAGTGCAGTGCTTTATTTTCTCCTTTTCGGTAAATTTGTGCTTCCTGCTAGCAAAGGAGAGGGAGACAAGGGTATAACGGCCATGTTAGTACAAGAATACCAGGCCCTCGACCAGCCCTATGAGCTCCATATTCCAGAGGATTTCGATGGTCCCAAGACGCTTGAGGAGTTAAATATAAGAAGGGATTACCTGGTGACGGTGGTTGCAATAGGAAACGTGAAGACAGGCAAGAAGAAATTGACCGCTTCCAAGGCTGATACCATATCTTCTGGGGATGACATCGTGATAATGGGAGCGCTCGAAAGGGTCCAGAGGCTCGCTCAGGACAAGGGGTGGGCCTTAAAGGCCGGGCTTGATTTTTTTGCCGATGAGTTCGCCCGAACTAACGCTGGTCTTGTGGAAACAGTGGTGTCTCCTCGTTCCGAGCTCATTGGTAAGACCCTGGGACAGACAAAATTCCAGGAGCGCTTTGGAATCAATCCTGTGGCTGTGAACAAGGGCTCAAGAATTTACTATGCGGGGATTAATCATGTAAAGCTTAAGATGGGAGATACGATACTGCTGCAGGGTCCATGGGACCGTTTCCACAGGATAAAAAATTTACCCCAGCCCCGTATTCTAACCTTTGCGACCCCCTTAGAGGGCGAGATTTTGAGGCCTGAAAAGGCCAAGTGGGCTGTCATATGGCTCGTGGTTGCGCTGACACAAATAATTTTCTTCGATGTCCGTCTGTCGGTTGCTCTCATGTCTGGGGCTCTTGGGATGATTATCACCGGTGTGCTTTCTGTTGACGAGGCCTACCATTCAGTAGACTGGATGACTGTGTTTCTACTGGGCGGATTGATTCCCCTGGGAATTGCCTTTGAACAAACAGGCACTGCCGCATTCATTGCAAAGAAGGTACTGGACATTGTTGGGCAAGTCTCACCTATTGGTTTACTTGCCATAGTTGGCGTGATGACTTCGTTTTTTACCCTCGTCATTTCCAACGTAGGAGCCACTGTCTTGCTTGTGCCCCTTTGTATGAATATGGCAGTTATGGCAGGAGGAGACCCCAGAATGGCGGCTTTGGTTGTGGGATTGTCCGCCTCCAACACATTTGTGCTCCCCACCCATCAGGTCAACGCCTTAATCATGCGCCCGGGTGGGTATAGCACCGTTGACTACGCCAAGGCCGGTGCTTTCATGACCATCATCTTCCTGGTAGTAATGCTAACGGTTATATATTTCTTTTATGGCGTGAAATAATTGCAATTAAAAGAGACGGGAATTTGGCGTGATTCCTCTGGGGCCAGGAAAGGGCTGATGAGCTTTTGCTCTCCTTCGGAAGGATGTTTATCGCTAAGGCCACCAAAGAAGATTTTTCATTTTTTATTTTCCTTGCGGAAAAAGAAGCACAGAAAAAAGCAACACAGAATCAATGCGATACCAAACAAGAAATGTCTATCCATTTTGGCACCCCCCCCCGTTTCTGTCATCCTCTAACCAAAGCGGATAGTCCCTCCCTTAGACATTAGCCAAGCAAAACACCGGAATGATCCCCTCCTCCACCTCATCAGCCATGCTAGGACACAAATCGGGATTACAAATGACAAACTCTATCCGCTTTATTTCCCTGTGAGTTTCTTTAATGCACTGCTCTGGGTCTCCAATCTTAACCACGTGCTGAAACCCTATTCCTCTCTCTTTGCAGGCATTATAAAAATTTGACACACTCTCTTCACACTTGTTTTTAAAATCGTCACTAATAAGGCTGTAATAAGGAGCCAATTTGGGAGAATCCGTAGGCAAGGGTAGAATATTTAGCGCTACTATTTCATAGCCCATCCTTTCAGCGAACCCCAAGGCATAATCCATAACATGCTTTGAAAAGATTTCCTCTTTGCCCACAACTAAGACCTTCCTTGGCTCTGCTTCATACTCCTCAATGATCTGTTGAGCTGCCTGTGGGGCCCCGGCCTCAGCAAAAGTGATGGCCTCCATTGTCTTGTGGAATCGTTCGGTAAGGGTGCTCTTTTTCTCTAATTCAACGTCCCTATTCTTAACAAACCTTTTCTTTATCTTGCTCAGCATTTCCAGTCCTCCTAATTAAAGATTGATTTGTGTGTCTTGATCAAGCCTTGTAAACACGAGCCATAGGGCGTAGCCTGCGGGCAGTCCTTTTACTGACCCTTTTGCTCAGCCTTTTTGTCTCACCTTCCCTTACCATCTCTCTCGCCGTGTCCCATTCTCCCGCTTCCGCAAAAGAGGCTGCCATGAAAACCCTCCTAAACTTTTCTATCCATCTCATGGTTATTCCCTCCTAGTATTGTAATCTCTATCAGCATTTACCTTTTATATAAGCAAGCCAGATACCAAAACTAATTGCGGGAGTCTAACATATTGATATGACAATAAAATCATCGATTTATTGCCTTCTTGAGATCTCTTTACTCGCTGTTGCATTGTGCAACCAGTTATTAGATAGTTAGCAAAATTAGCAGTAAATTCAATACATTAGAAAGCATGCAAAAGTGTTACATTATTGTTGCAAATTGCAATCTCAATACTGGTGTCCAAGTGCGTAAGGCGGGAGGGGCTGAAATCTTTGTATTGGTATTTGTTTAATTTATTGAAATGGCTCAAAGACCTTTTTGTTGCAACGGTTTTAGATCTTGTGTATTATAAAATTCCTAATCAGGAGATGAACTTATGCGTAGCTAAGCGAGTTTTAAAGTAAAAAGGGGATTCTTTTATGGGTTTTTTTGGTAAGAGTAAGAAGAGTAAGAATGAAATATTAGAGATGCCTGACCTGGAGAAGCTACGCCAGGCAGTTGATAATGCTGGCCTCCCCGACTACGGCTTAGCCGTCGCTGAGAAGGAAATTGAAAGACTATCTAAGACGGATCCGGCCGCTCCTGAATATGCGATTGAGATCGCCTACCTGGAATATCTCACTTCTCTGCCATGGAATAAATATACAGATGATAACCTGGATTTGGACAGAGCCAAGCAGATATTAGATAGCTACCATTACGGGCTTGAGTCTGTAAAGGAACGCATTCTGGAATTTTTGGCCGTGAGAACCCTGTGCTCCATGAAACCGTTCAGGGTCCTAGTGGTGGATGATGAGGCTGTTGCCCGCACCAATTTAGAATATGTTCTAAGAAAGGAGGGCTATGAAGTTGCTGTTGCTGAAAATGGTTCAGAGGCACTGGAAAAACTTGTGGTAGGTGAGTTTGATCTTCTTTTGACAGATCTTAAGATGGAAAAGATCGATGGGATGCAGTTATTGGAAAGGGTCAAGAAGATTGCTCCACACATGGAGACCATAATCTTTACCGGGTATGCAACAGTAAGCTCAGCGGTCGAGGCATTGCAGCACGGCGCTGCCCATTACCTCACAAAGCCCATCAACCTCGACGAACTCAGGGAAGTAGTTAAGAAAATTCGAGACAAGAAACGTCATATTATTCAGAATGTTAGTGGGCCCATTCTGTGTTTTTCGGGTCCTCCAGGCACGGGAAAGACGTCGGTAGGAAAGGCCATAGCCGAGGCCCTAGGCAGAAAATTTACCCGGCTGTCCATGGCAGGGATGAGGGATGAATCTGAGCTAAAGGGGCACAGGCGGACCTATGTCGGTGCCATGCCAGGCCGCATTATCAATGAAATAAAGAGATTGGGTGTGAGGAATCCTCTCTTTATGCTCGACGAGATTGACAAAATGGGCCAGGACTTCAGAGGTGACCCGTCTTCGGTGCTACTTGAGATTCTGGATCCTGAACAGAATAATTATTTTTTGGATTATTACCTTGACCTGCCTTTTGACCTAAGCCCTGTAATCTTCATTGCCACTGCCAACTCAGTGGAAGATCTCTCTGCACCTCTTAGGGATCGGATGGAGGTGATAACATTTTCTGGATACTCTGAGAAGGAGAAGCTTCATATTGCACGGTCCCATTTGATCCCTAAACAGCTTGCTGCCAGTGGTTTGATACCCGATTCTCCCCAGTTTAGTGATGATGCGATTATCAAGATCATACGTGAATACACGGAAGAGTCAGGTGTAAGGAATCTGGAAAGGGAGATTGCAACCGTTTGCAGGAAACTGGCAAAGGCCAGACTCGAGGGGAGTGCAACGAGGCGACCTACCCCGGTGGGTCCAGCTGAGGTGGAAAACCTATTGGGCCCAAGAAAATACCGAAGACAGACTAAATATAACAGCGACAGGGTGGGTGTTTCCACTGGTCTGGTATGGACTGATTTCGGAGGCGAGATAATCTTCGTGGAAACCAGCATAATGCCTGGTGCCCAAGAGTTGATCCTAACGGGGTCTCTGGGCTCCGTTATCAAAGAATCTGCCCAAACGGCCTTGAGTTATATCCGCAGCCATGCAAGGGAACTGGGGATTGATTCAGATTTTTACGCCCACAAAGATATTCATATACATATACCGGCTGGTGACATCCCTAAGGATGGTCCTTCAGCTGGGCTTACCATTGCAATTGCCCTCATATCACTTCTGACGGGGAGAAAGGTGAGAAGTGATGTCGCCATAACAGGGGAACTCAGCCTTACGGGGCGTATCCTACCCGTAAAAGGGGTGAAAGAAAAGATTCTGGCCGCTCAGAGGGCTACAATAAAGACGGTTATCTTTCCCAAAGAGAATGCCAAAGACATAGAAACGCTGGACGAAGAAGTTCTGGAGGAGATTCAGGTTATCACAGTAGAGGAACTTTTGGAGGTCATTGACGTGGCATTGATGCCGCTTGAAGGCGAACGATAAAAACAAAACTTAGGATTCTTCCAGTTTGTATTTCTTGAGTTTTCTCCACAGCGAGACCCTATCAATCCCAAGAATCTTTGCAGCCTTTGTCTTGTTTCCCTTCGTCTTTGTCAAAACCCACGAGATGTATTCCCTTTCATATTCTTCTAAGGTCAGGAATTTCCGCTGCTTGGGGCGATGCACCCTAAGGGTGAGCTGTTGAAGATCAGGAGGGAGGTGTTTGGGCTGAATGATATCGCCTTCACAAAGTGCCACAGCCCGTTCAATGATGTTTTCCAGTTCTCTGACGTTGCCCGGAAATTCGTAGGCCATAAGTATGTCCATTACCTCATCGGATATTTTTTTTACACCTTTGCTTTGGGCATCAGCGAATTTCTCTAAGAAATGATAGGCCAATAGCGGGATATCGTCTCTTCGATCAGTAAGGGCAGGAACCTCGAGAGTGATCACATTCAAACGATAATAAAGATCTTTACGAAACGCTCCTTTCGCGACCTCTTTTCTGAGGTCCTTATTTGTGGCGGCAAGCACCCTTATATCCACAGGAATTTCCTCTGTTCCTCCTACCCTGATAAGCCTTTTTTCCTGCAAGACTCGGAGAAGCTTAACCTGCATGGAAAGGGGCATATCACCTATCTCATCCAATAGCACGGTGCCGCCTGAGGCTGCCTCCAGCAACCCCTTTTTTACCCCTCGGGCCCCAGTAAAGGCTTCCTTTTCATGACCAAAAAGCTCATTGGCCAATAAGTCCTCACTGAATGCGCCACAATTAAATGCGAGGAACCTTGCTTCAGCCCGTGGGCTGAGGGCATGTATGGCCCTGGCAATCAACTCCTTGCCAGTGCCTGTCTCCCCTAGGATAAGGATATTGCAGTCAGTAGGCGCGATTTGGCGTATGATTTTCTGAAGCTCCAAAATCTTGGAGCTTTTCCCTATGATAAAGGGAAACTTTTGTTTCTCTTTTAGCTTGGCACGAAGTTCCGAAACTTCCTTTTTCAGCTTCCTTTTTTCCAGAGCTGTTCTTACCGTGTGGCGTACCTCATCAAGCTTGAAAGGCTTTGAAATGTAATGATATGCGCCTTTTTTCATGGCCTCTACGGCTGTATCCACAGTAGCGTATGCCGTGATTAGAATAACTTCAGTATCAGGATAAAGCTGCTTAACATGTTCAAGAACCTGCAGACCATCGATGGGCTGCATTTTCAGATCTGTAAGCACAAGATCGAATTCTGTCTTGTCCAACCGCTTTATTGCCTCGACACCACTTTCAAGTGCGAGCACCTCATAGCCTTCCTTCAGCATGATATGCTCCAGGTTCTGAAGGGCTATAGGTTCATCGTCTATGATCAGTATTCTTGGTCTGCCTGTTTCCGTCATTTACTCTCCTTCAAAGGAAGCCGGATAGTGAACCGAGTCCCTTCTCCTTTCTTGCTCTCAACAGAGATACTTCCATTATGCTGCTCAATTATTCCATGGACAATGGAAAGTCCCAGCCCTGTACCAACCCCCACCTCCTTGGTGGTAAAGAATGGATCAAATATATGGGATAATGTCTCCTTGTCCATCCCAATACCCGTATCTTCTACCTTTATTATGACCTCCTCCTTGGAACTGTCTTTATAAGCAGTTACCCTTATCTCACCAGGGGGTTCAGGAATCGCCTGTATGGAATTTAGAAAGAGATTCAGAAAGACCTGTTGCATTCGCTGAGAGTCCATTGGGACAATAAGATCATCGGGTATATCCACCCTGATCTCAATACCTCCTGGAAGTTGGCTTTCAACTAATTTGCATACATTCATAACCAGACTCTTTAGATTTGCAGGAGCAATTATAAACTCCTTTGTCCGTGAAAATTCAAGCAATCCCTTAACTATATCCCTTGCTCTTGCTATCTCCTTTTCCATATTCAGGAGCATGTTTCTCTGGAATTCCTTATCCATCTCATCAAGCTCTTCCAGGACTATCTGACACGAAGTAGATATATTATTTAGGGGGTTATTCAATTCATGGGCAATACCAGAGGTTAAGGTGCCAAGAGATGAGAGCTTTTTGGCCTGAACCAGATGATCTTGTCTCCTTTCAAGCTCTTGAACCATATGATTAAATGCACGAATTACCCGTTCAGTTTCATCTTTTGTCTTTGGGACAGGTATGGGCCTGAAATTACCCTTTGCTATCTGAACGGTTGTCTCTTCTATTAACCTGAGGGGTTGTATAATCTTTCTTATAACAAAAAAGGCAAGAGATCCCAAAAAAAGAAACAGAAACAGCATAGTGACGAAGAGATTACTGTAGAGTCGTTCAATTATAAGGAGTATTCTCTCTCTTTCAAATTGAACAAGCTCTTGAGTCAGATCAACAAGCCTCTTCCCTTTATCTCTTAAGGGCACGGCAATCTTTTCAATTCCCTCTATCTCCTTTGTATTTGCAAATTCCATTATACGTATCACGAGCTTTTTGTACGAGATCAATTCCTTCTGTAGCTCCTTGACCTTTGGTATTCCTTTAAGGTCTCTTAAATCTTTAGAAAGTTTTTCAAGTATCGTAAGGGCATTGTCAATATATATCTTATTCTGGGTCAGTGCATCCAGCTCGGAGAGGCCATACAGAAAGAAGTTCTTTTCATACCTTCTTATCTCAAGTATAATGTTGTTTAGATCATCTGCCATCTCCACAAATTTGACCTTTTTTTCCATCACCTTTAGATTTCTGTAAGATAGTAGACCCCCGATGCCCGTTGCGATAAAAAACAGGGTAATACCCAACACAATCTTCTGCCTTATATTTAACTGAAAAAGTTGAAGTACCATTGTCCAACAATATATTTAAACGGTCTATTCTTGAGTCAGGATATCTGAAACCGTTATAAAGATATCTGTATCCCGGATAACACCTACAAGTCTATCCTTTTCATAGACAGGCAGTTTGGTGATTCTATTTTTGAAAATTAATTTAAGGGTATCAAGCAGATCTGCACCTGAATCAATGCTTCCCTTTACCCTTAGCATTATATCCCCAACCTTTACCATGGCATTCTTTCTGACCCTGTCAACAAAATATGATTGTCTAAGAACCATTATTGCCTCTTGAAGTGTTGCATCTGGCCCAACTATTGCATAATTCTATATAGGTATCATCACATCTTTAACGGTCTTTTCTTTAAAGATCTCCTTTGCCATCTTTTTACTATACTAATGTCCCACCTTAAGCAGCCCACTTGCTGCAAGTGATAGGACAAGCACCTCCATTACTAAAAATACAACAAAGGCCCAATCTCTCTGCCTTGCCAAATGAGGAATAATCCCAATATAGCATATAATGGTAACTCCAGCCAGTATAGCAATTCCTATGAAATTAATAAAATCCCCATATCCCAGCATAAGGAGCCAGCTCCAGCCCCCCTTTATCTTTGCATGCTCAAGATAGTCATGGACATTCATTGACCAGAATTTAGATATCTCATCCAATGGGATATAGGGTTTCATGATACCAAATACATATATAAAAAATGTGATAAAGAGTATGAAAAGCCCAATAAGCATCCCCTTCTCAAGTATTGAGGCATATAGTATCTGCTCTGGACCTGCCTTAATATCCTTATTCTTTTCAACCATCTCTTTTTACCTCCTATATTCCAAATCCTTTAAGCAATGCCTTTACTCCTGCAAAGGCTAACATCCCTATCACTATCCATCTTACTATAGCAGGTTTTGCAATTACAAGTAGTTTGACCCCTACAAAGGATCCAAGCATTATCCCAACAAGAGAAGGAACCACCATCATGGGTATGACACAGCCCTGATTAAGATAGATCCATGCTGCAGAGGTATCGGTAATGGATAGAAGGAATTTGCTCGTGGCCACACTTATTTTTAAAGGAGCTCCCATAACCAGATTTAACACAGGCACATTTGCCCAACCGGCTCCAAGTCCAAACATCCCTGCCATAATGCCAATAATTATAAATAGGGCAAGGCCTAAGGGCGTGCGATGTATCTTCCAGTTAATAATCTCTCCGGAGCTCCCTTCCTGATAGACACCATAAATCCTCAAAGCAGTTGAGAGCCTGTCAGCCACAGGAACTTCTGGTAATTCAGATTTCTTTGTAGTTAGCATAAGGATACATATCCCAATTATGGTAGCTCCCAGGGCAATCTGAACTATATTAGTTGGAAGGGCAAGGCCTATCATGGCACCTATTATTGCACAGGTGGATGCAATCAGGGCAACAGGTATGGCCAATCTAAGACTTGCAAGGTTTGCCTTCAGTAGCCCAGGACCTGCTGCAAGCGCTCCAGACAGGGCAACAAGCAGTCCACAACCCCTAACAAAGTCAAGATGAAAAGGGAAAAACCCGCTAATAATAGGGACAAAAAGCACCCCTCCTCCTACTCCACCCAGAACCGCAAAGATACCCATAAGAAGGGTTACAATGAATAGCACAAGTGGCCAGAACCACCATGAATGGGAGCTTGATGAAGATGATACAATACCTTTTCCCGTATCCGCCAATACCCCCCTATCTCCTGCAAAGAAGACTATCAAGACAAGCAATATACTCAGAATTAGAATCGTTCTCAATCTCATCAATTACCTCCAAAATTTATTTATAATATGAAATAATTAATTAAATCATAAAAAATAACCCTTTCGTGATTTTATGCGCAATATATGAAATGAGTTGGAATGTCAAGGATTTTTTATTTCATAATGCAACAATTTAGCCCCTTTGGCTTGAAATGAAATATTTGGTTTGGAAAAAAGATTATATAGAAGGATTTACAATGAAGTCCTCTTTTTGGGCTGCTTCTCTAAGTCTATTATCAAAGGTAAGAAAATTGAAAATTATCCCAACTTAATCAATTACCAAAAATTTATTATACCACCTTTTGTTTCCTTAACAGTTTGATGTATTCTAAAAAACTTAGTCCTTTATTTTCTGCTTCCTTTGAGAGGATTTTTCGTGCAATATGAATTTGCTGTAGAGCAGGGTCATCTGAAAATTCTTTTTTTACCTTTTCTCTAATTTCTTCTATTTCTTTTTCCGTGATTTTATTCATCTTCCTCTCC
>CAYTXJ010000080.1:0-10477 GCA_964440775.1 uncultured Desulfobacteraceae bacterium
CGACCCGGAGGGTCATCCGACCTGGAAGGGGGTGTAACCCCCAGTGTAAAAAGGGGTTATGCAAAGCTCTCAAAATGATAAATTGGAAGGAGGTGAAAGGGAAGAGAGAAGAGAGAAAGGATGTAAGATTTGTTTCTATTATAAATCTTAATAATAAAATAAAATAAAAAGGAGGCAGATCAGATGGAATTTGAACCCAAACCAGTAAGAGAGATGAAAAAAGTAAAATATGATGAAGTTCGGATCTACACAGATGAGGAGCTCAATAATTACACTGAAGAGGAGCTTAAAAGTTTCAAGATAAAACATGATATTCCCATGTGTGAAGAGTTGGAAAAGGGCCCATGGCCAAGCTTTGTGGCAGATGCAAAGAGGCTGGCGCTTCATAGAAGAAAGCTTGCGGATGACAGAATGATGATTGATAGGGATGTGGTGGAAGATCTCTTAGGTCAACTTGAGCTCTCCTTTAAGGATGGAGAGACCCATTGGAAGCACGGAGGTATAGTGGGTGTCTTTGGATATGGTGGTGGAGTTATCGGTAGATATTCGGATCTGCCAGATAAATTCCCTTCCATTGCCCAATTTCACACACTGCGTGTTAATCAGCCAGCCAGCAAGTTTTACAAAACCGATTATCTTAGGGCTATCTGCGATATGTGGAACTATAGAGGAAGTGGTATGATGAATATGCATGGCTCCACAGGAGATATCATCTTCTTAGGCACATTTACTGAACAGCTTGAGCCCGTCTTTTTTGAGCTCACACATGTTTTGGATCAGGACTTAGGAGGATCAGGATCTAATCTGAGAACCCCATCATGCTGTATAGGCAAGGCGAGATGTGAATGGTCATGTTATGATACCCAAGAGATGTGTTATGAGCTGACCAACTATTATCAGGATGAGCTTCATAGACCTCAGTTTCCCTATAAATTTAAGTTTAAGTTTGATGGCTGTCCAAACTGCTGTGTGGCATCCATTGCAAGGGCTGATCTCTCCTTTATAGGCACATGGAGAGATGAAATCAGGATTGATCAAGAGGCGGTAAAGGCATACATTGCTGGTGAGATAAAGCCCAATGGAGGTGCTCATGCAGGAAGAGATTGGGGTAAGTTTGATATCCAGAAGGAGGTCATTGATCTCTGCCCCACTAAATGTATGAGGATGGAAGATGGAAAACTCCTGATAAATAATGAAGAGTGTATAAGGTGTATGCATTGTATTAATGTAATGCCTCAGGCATTAAGGCCCGGGAAGGACACAGGTGTATCCATTCTTATTGGAGCTAAGGCACCTATCTTAGAAGGTGCACAGCTTTCACTTATGCTCATTCCCTTTATGAAAGCGGAACCTCCCTATGATAATATTAAAGAGAGGGTGATTGACCCTATTTGGGAATGGTGGATGGAAGAGGGGAAGAACAGAGAGAGGGTAGGAGAGCTGATACAGAGACAGGGGGTGCAGAAGTTGTTAGAAGTTCTCAATATACCACCAATGCCTCAGATGGTCAAAGAGCCTCGTTGTAATCCATATATCTTCTTTAAAGAGGAAGAAGTTCCAGGTGGATTCAAGAGGGATATTAAAGACTTTAGAAAAAGACATGCAAGATAGAAAAGGAGGTTATACATTATGGCTGAGAAGTTATCCACAGAGAGGTTGGGAAGGTATAATCCTGAAAAGCCCATGGAAAATAGGATTACTGACCTTGGGCCAAGACATTACTGGGAGTTTTTCCCTCCAATAATAAAGAAGAATTATGGCAAATGGAAGTATCATGAGATTGTGGAGCCTGGTATTCTGGTTCATGTATCTGAAACAGGTGATAAGGTTTATACAGTAAGGGCGGGGGGCTGCAGATTTATGACAGTTGAGCATGTCCGTGAGATATGTGATATTGCAGATAAATACTGCGATGGATATGTGAGATTTACAACCAGAAATAATATTGAATTTATCGTGGACAGCTGGGAAAAGGCGGAGGCATTGAAAAAGGATCTCCTCAGCAGAAGGCATGTATCTGGAAGCTATAAATTTCCTATAGGTGGAACTGGTGCTGGATTGACAAATATTGTTCATACCCAGGGATATTTACATTGCCACACTCCTGCAACCGATGCATCTTCTATGGTAAAGGCTATTATGGATGAGCTATTTGAAAATTTTGGAAGTATGACATTGCCTGCTCAAGTGAGGATTTCCATGGCATGCTGTCTGAATATGTGTGGTGCAGTGCACTGCTCTGATATAGCCCTGCTTGGCTATCACAGGAAGCCTCCCATGATTGACCATGAGGTAATGGAAGCCGTATGTGAAATTCCTCTTGTTATCGCCGCATGTCCCACTGGTGCAATTTCTCCTGCCAAGACTCCTGATGGAAAAAAGACAGTGAAGATAAAGGAAGAGAGATGCATGTTCTGTGGGAACTGTTATACAATGTGTATGGCAGTTCCTCTGGCTGACAAAGAGGGGGACTGTGTAACCATTATGGCAGGTGGTAAGGTATCAAATAGGATATCACCCCCTAAATTCTCAAAGGTGGTTGCGGTAGGATTGCCTAATAACTTCCCCAGATATCCTGAGGTGGTAGAGACCGTTAAGAAGATCTTAAATGCCTATGCAAAGGATGCGCGGAAATATGAGCGATTAGGGGATTGGGCTGAGAGGATAGGTTGGGAGAGATTCTTTGAAAAATGCGATCTTCCCTTTACAGAACATCTGATTGATGATTATCGTCTGGCATATGATACCTATAGGACATCAACCCATTTTAAATACACCGAGGCAGCCTGGAGTGTCTCTAAGGCTGTAGGCGGAATTTAATTTTTAGGAGATATATTATGGAAGATATTAAAAAGGCCATACTTGAGTTTGCTGAAACCAGTAAAAAGACAAAGTTCTATTTTAGTGATATGGAAAAGGCGGTAAAGAAGGTGCTACCCAATGCCAAGACCAGGGAGATAAAGAAGGCTGCTACTCAGCTTGTAAATGAAGAGAAGCTTATCTTTTTCTCCACTGGTAGCACCACAATGTATGGACTCAAGGGAAGAGGCCAGACAGAGGATCACTAAGAGGGAGTTTAAATAGACGATCATAATAGGGGTCACTGTCCGGGATCTAGATCCCAGGGTGGCCTCTTATTTCAATAGGGTAAGGATATGAAAGAACCTGTAGATTCTGAGATATTTATAGCAGAGCAAAAAAGGCGGCTTAAGGATAATCCTGAATGTGCCACATCTTATTACAATTTGGGTGTGGCTCTTATGAATCAGGGTAAGCTGGATGAGGCAATGGAGGCATTTAGGGATGCAATAGAGAATGGTTCCAGGATGTTTGAGGCATATGTGAATCTGGGATATATATATTATAAAAAAGGGGATCTGGAAGGTGTGGCAGAGGCAAACAAGAGGGCTGTAGAGATAGAGCCACGATATGCCAGAGGTTATTCCAACCTGGGCTTTGCATATCTTCAGATGCAAAAGACCGATGATGCCATTGAGGCTCTAAATAAGGCCATTGAACTTAATCCTGATATTGTGCAGGCATGGAATAATTTGATAAATGCCTATCTTCAAAAGGGAGATATGGAAAAGGCGGTTGAGGTAGGGAAGAGACTTATAGAGAAGGCCCCTAATTTCGGGTTAGGATACAATAATCTTGCCGTTGCATATTACTATGCCGGTCAATATGAAAATGCCCTGATTCATATAAAAAGGGCTATTGAAAACGGATTCAGCCCACATCCTGATTTTATCAGAGAGGTAGAGGAACATATCCGGAATGGATCTTGAATCGCTCCTTCATAACTATGAATATCTTCTTGATGATGCAGATAGGAAATTTAAAACGCTAAGTCAGAGATATAAAAAATACATCAGATGCGAAATGGGTTGCTCTGATTGTTGTCATGCCGTGTTTGGGCTCTTCTTAATTGAGGCGGTCTATATTAAGAGGCATTTTGATAAGCTGGATCCTCAGAGATGTAAAGAGGCATTACTTAGATGCAACAGAATGGATATAGAACTTAAACGAATTGAAAAAAAGATAGAGAGATTCCGAAATGATCCTGAGATGCAAAATTATGTAATGGCAAAGGAAAGGATAAGGTGTCCACTTCTTGATGAAAATAATAGATGCATCCTTTACCCTTACCGTCCAATAACCTGCAGGGTCTATGGAGTGCCTGTAAAGATGGGGGGAACTATTCGCGTATGCCATAAGGCAAAATTTGAGCAAGGAATGAGTTACAGCTTCTATGACCTGGATGATACTTACAGGAATCTCTATCTATTTTCTGTGGAACTATTAAAAGAACTTAAAAAGGGGGATCAATCTAAGGCATCTCTTTTGATATCCATGTCTAAGGCATTAGGCACTCCCTTTGAACTTCTCATAGATGAATTTTTTTCATGATCCTATAGATGCTTTAGGGCCTCAACCGCAAGTTGAGATATCCTAAAACGGACCATCTGACCATCTCTATACACATCAAATTCAGCATTATCAGAGAGAAGCCCATCTATTTCGTCTTTTGCAATCTTGAGTCCCACATTTCCAAGAAATATCACTGTATTCCCTCTGATCACTGGATCATTACTCCTCAGTAGCGGAATAAAATTCTGAGCATATTCTTTAAATAGCTCTGGAGCCACTTCTGATATTCTTGCGAGCTCCTTCATTATGTCAGACACCAGCCTTTTATCCCTTAATAGGGCATAGAGATATCTGATATAGGGGCCAAACTTATTGGGTTCGTATCTGATTATCTCTCCAATGGTATATATGGCTCCCCAACTGGATGCTGCACTATCAACTACTGATGAGATCATTCCCTTTAAAAAGCTAATAATACTCTTTTCATCTCTCTTTGAAATAATAGCACATACCCTTCCGATGGTATCAGATACACGATATAGCATAAGCTCATCACCTGAATAGAGCAATCTCTTTAACTTTCTGAGTATATCTTTCTGAATGCCAGCCCTTTTAAGAATAGGCCTTATATTAAAGGTCCTTACAAACCCTTCCACTTCCTGTTTTGACAGGCTCTTTTGAACCTCTTGAGGAGTTATAGAAAAGGTTCCTCTCTTATCATCATCTATGCCTCTAAATTTCAAAAAATAGAGAGCTCCTCCTATCCTTCTTCCCTGAAATACCCCCCCTGGAATTATCTTATGGGTTAGGGGATCATAGTTTTTCAAGATGCTGTCTTCATAGTCTTTCCCGGATTCCACTTCATATATCTTATCCATCTCTCCCTTGAAATTATAGGAGAGCAATTCCAGCATTGCAGAGCCCAGATTATGCCCTGTTATATCACAGCAGTATATTGCTCCACACTCACATCTTCCAATAGGGAATTCCTCATTCTCCATTGAGATATCAGGTCTTTGAATCACTGAATTACAGAAAGGGCAACGTGGTTCAATGATTATATCTTTTCCATAAAATCTTTCCATCTATAGATCCAGATCTATTTCATTGGCCTCAGAGTCATATTCAATATCTATTATCTCCATATCAGAACCATTTTCCTTGAATTCTATTATCCAATTCTTAAATCTCTCGCCTGCAAAACCACAACCTATTCTTCCCCTTCTGGCTCCCAGTCTATTAAGCTTGGGGACAATCTCTGAATAGAATAGATCAGCTATATACCGCCTTGTTTCTTCAGATAGCTCTTCCATCTTATTAATCCTTTGAATAACCAGGTAGCTCTAAAGTCATACACTTTGACCCTGGAGCACAAGACCTCTCTGTAAGCCTTGGCCTATTTTTCTCCTTAGGTAGACCCAGCATGTAATTTGTTTTGCTAATTACCCTGTCAATCTCCGAACAACTACACCTGGGACACTTAAGATCTACAATATCATTATCATTTAGAAAGAGCCTTTCAAATATCTCGCCACAGCGTGTGCATCTAAATTCAAATATAGGCATACAAAATCTCCCTTTAACCTTTTTCTGTTTATCTTATATAATCTTAAGTGAGAACAAAGTCAAATGGAGTTTAAAAAGAGATGAAAATACTTTCCTTTCATCCATGCATAGAGGCAGATATTAATATAATACTTGCCAAGAAGGAGATGCGAAATTTTTCTCTACTAAGGGTTATTCAAGAAGCGGATGTGATAATCCTGCCCCAGATATTACCAGAATGGCTATATTGGAGATGTAAAGAGAATACTTCCCTTCTATTTCCAAACTATGATGTAAGATTTAGATACCCGGGAAAGATAGGACAGGCAAGACTATTTAAAGACTCAGGCATCATATCTCCCAAGACCTATATCTGGAAAAGTGTGGATGAGTTTAAAAAAGGGAAGGGCAGGGCCTCCTTACCAATTCCATTTGTTATTAAGGCAGATAGATACCATGAGGCAGAGGGGGTATTTATTATAGAGTCAGAAAAGGATCTGAAAGATACACTATCTTGGCTTGAAGGGCTTGAAAGATCAGGAAATTATGGTTTTGTAACTCAACAGTTTATTCCCACCAGAGGGTATATCTGTAGATGTATTATAATAGGAAAAGATATTATATCTTTTTGGAAAAGACCTAAGTATAAAGATCAATTAATAACTTCTATCTCCAAAGGAGCCATTATAGATAGGAAATGGAGAGAGGATCTTCAAAAGAATGCCATTAAGATGACTGAAAGAATTGCACAGCTTTTAAATATTCAACTTGCCGCCCTGGATTTTGCATTTGATATGGAAAAAAATGGATCATCAACTCCGATGCTTTTAGAGATAAATTACTATTTTGGAAGAAGGGGAATAGGAGGTTCAGATAACTATTATAGATTACTCTATAAGGCAATAATGGAGTGGTTAAGAGACAATGATATAAGATGCTCAAGGGTTAAGCTTCAACTGGACTGATCCCCATATATACCTTTCTTCGCCTCGGACCATCAAATTCACAGAAAAAGATCCGCTGCCATGTTCCAAGCTGTAATCTTCCTCCTTCAATTAATACGGCCACTGAGCATCCTACTAAGGTAGACTTAATATGGCTATCTGCATTCCCCTCTAAGTGGTGATATGTTCTGGTGTAGGGAACCAATTCGCTGAGTTTTTCCAGGATATCTTCAACAACCGCAGGATCTGCTCCTTCATTTATGGTTATACCGGCAGTGGTATGAGGAACATAGAGAATGCATATGGCATCCCGTATTCCAAGCTCAGATATCTCTTTTTGAATAAGGGAGGTAATATCTATCATCTGATTTCTCTTAGAACTTCTTACCTCAAGAGTCTTCATTATTCATCTCCTCAATTAAGTATATGGATATTTTTTAAATATTTGATTTGCTTTTTCAAGAAAGAATTGATAATTGCTAAATATAATACCTAAGGAGGCCTGAGACGGGAACCATTATCCCTGAAGGAGACAGGATCAGAAAGGCAATTAAATGGATCTCTTCCTATCTTAATGAAGATGGAGAAAAGAGGAGTATAAATAGCCTTATTAAAGATGCCTCAATGCGTTATGATCTTTCTCCTAAGGAAGAGGAATTTTTGTTATCTTTTTATCAGGAGTTGAGAAACAAAGCTTAATTTTTCATATAGCCTCTATCTTAACATCTCTTCCAGCCTCTGACTTAAAAATTCCAATTGCCTCTTCAAAGAGGGATCCCTCTCCTTTTGCTTTTCAATTATCTCTGAAGTGTATAATACTGTGGAATGATTCCTATTTATTGATTTTCCAATATTTTCCAGAGTTTCATTGGTAAATTTTCTACACAGATACACATATACCTTTCTGGGATAACAGTGGATCTTTTTCCGAGATCTTCCTTTTAACATCCGAGGTTCAATCTTAAAATATTCACAAATGAGATTTTTAATATCTTCCAATGTGGGATTTTTTCTCTTACTGACCCTGCAGCTTATCTCTTCATGCGCAAGTTCAGGAGTAATCTTTACATTGAGTAGTTCACTCTTTGCCTTAATAGAATTGATAGCACTCTCTATCTGCCTGATATCCTTGGTAAGATTTTCTGCAAGTATCTGAATTATCTCATCAGATAGTCTTATCCCCTTTTCCATAGCCTTTCTGCTAATTATCTCAACCCGGGTGTCATAGTCCGGTCTATGGATCTGACTTATAACCCCTGAACTTAGGCGAGACAGGAGATCTTTATTCAACTTAGGAATATCCTTGGGAAATATTGAGCTTGTAAAGATAACCTTTTTACCACTGTCAATCAGTGTATCCAGAGTATGCCCAAGCTCTATCTGAATTGCAGGTTTCCCACCTAAAAAATGCACCTCTTCTAATAGAAGCACATCACAATCTGTCCTATACTTATTTTTAAAATCATCGATATTTCCGTTTTTAATGGAATATACCATCTCATTTACAAAGTCTTCTGCAGTTATATAACATACCTTAATGTCTTTAAATTTTTTGATAATCTCATGCCCGATAGCCTGTGATAGATGGCTCTTACCCAGTCCTGTTCCAGAGATAAAGATTATGGAATTGTAAGGGGCACTGTTACATTCACTTAGGGATCTTGCAAGCTGATAGGCAAATTCATTACATCTTCCAACTACAAAACGTTCAAAGGTGAAATCCCTGTTAAGAATCCTACCCATTATCCTGGAATAGGGCTGGAAAGTGGGGAGTAATAGCTGTTTAGCACCATTTCTTCCATTTTGCTTTCTACCCCTTGAAGGCGTCAATTTAAAGTGGATTTCATAGGAATCGAAGCCGATCTTTCTAAGAGTCTCTTCAAACAGACGTCCATAATTCTCTTTGATCCAGTTCTTAGAGAATTTGTTAGGACAACCCAAAACAATACGATGCTCATCTTCTTCAATGGGAGTGAGAGGGTCTAACCACAAACAAAAGGCCTTTTGAGGCAATTCTTTCCTTAACTCTTCCTTGATACAATCCCATATTCCCTTCATTGTATACTCCTAATTGGGAAGGAAAAAGATTAATCATAAGATAATAAAGCAGATACCCCAAAAAGCACCTACCTGAATAAAAGGATCAAAAATTTATAACTATCAAAATAGAATTATGTCAAAACCAGATATGGGCAAGAAAAAATTACATTTCATCTAATTATAGACACTATATAACATATTTAAATCATTAACTTTTTAAGCTCTTCCTCTATAATCTATTGTTTTTTAAAGGTTTTTATAATCCTGAATTTATCTTATAAAAACAATGGGTTAATCTATTTTTCGTAAAATCTATTCAAGTTTTCAACATCTTTAAAACTCTCGCTTTCTCTTATTTTCTTCAAATTTTAAAGCATTTCTGATTTTCACCTTAAATATTTTTCTAAGTTACTATTTTAAAAAGATTTTATTTAATAGATAGGAATTTTTCTTTTATTTTTGTCCTGTCTTTACTATATAATTTAGCAATGGTGAAAGATAAAAAGCTAAGAATAGCTGTCATTGCAGGGGGCTGGTCAAAGGAAAGGGAGGTATCCCTTAAAAGTGGAAGGGCTGTCTATAATGCGTTGGATAGAAGCAGATATAGGGTAGAGTTTTATGACCCAAAGGTGGATCTAAAAAGACTCATTGATGAAAGAGATAGAATTGATCTTGCCTTTGTTCTGCTTCATGGAAGATATGGAGAAGATGGTGCAATTCAGGGGTTTTTAAAGATCTTGGGAATCCCCTTTGTTGGGTCTGGAGTGTTATCCAGTTCAATATCTCTCAATAAGGCCATCTCAAAGATACTCTATAGAGATGCAGGATTGGATGTGGCAGATTGGATATTACTCCAAAAGGGGGATTGCATTGATCCAGATAATATCATTAATACACTGGGAACTGAGCTTGTAATTAAGCCCGTATCTGAGGGATCCAGTATTGGAATATCTATCTCTAAGGATAGGGACTCCCTTATAAAAGGATTAGAGCGGGCATTTCTATATGATGAGGAAATTATAGTTGAAAGATATATAAAGGGCAGGGAAGTTACATGTTGTGTTTTAGGAAATGAAAGCTTAGAGGCCCTTCCTCCTATTGAAATAGTGCCAGATAAGAGATATGAATTTTTTAATTATAATGCAAAATATACTCCTGAAGCTACAAGGGAGATCTGTCCTGCCCCCCTTTCAGAGGAGCTCACCCAAAGGGTGAAGGAGATAGCAATAAAGGCGCATAGGGTATTGAGATGTAAGGTATGGAGTAGGACTGATATGATAATAGGAAATAAAAAGATATATATCTTAGAGACCAATACCATTCCAGGAATGACCGAAACCAGCCTTGTTCCCTTAGCTGGAAGGGTGGCAGGACTCTCTATGAGCGAATTGTTAAATAGAATTGTGGAACTTGCAAGTGAGGTTAAAGATTAACAGGTTCTGGAGATCTGTTTCCTTTGCAGCATGAAGATAGGCCAAGTTTCCCCTATCCTTGTCTTCATATATACTTTCTATGCGAGAGCTTTGAAAAATTCAAAGCTCTCAGAAAGAAGCTGTAAATGGAATCTGTCATTGCGA
>CAYTXJ010000081.1:0-10450 GCA_964440775.1 uncultured Desulfobacteraceae bacterium
TTCAATCTTTGGAAGCATAAGCTCTTTTATGGCAGCTCTTATAGCATCCTTTATATCGGCCATTGATCTATCCTTTTATTAAAGTTTTAATATAAGCTACCTCAGGTTCAGTTTTGGTTCAAGAATAATTTAACGAACCTTATGGTATAACTCAGAGGTGAAGCTCAACCACATCCCCGTCCTGAAGCACATAATCCCTCTGCACCATCTGGCCATCAAATGTGGAACTCCCCCATATTCTTGCATATCTTAGCTTTTCAAGGAAGTCTTTATGTATCTTTCCGGCAAGGTCTTCTAATGTGCTCTTCTTTGGCAATATAAAGGGCTCCTTTAAATCCGGCTCCTTTCTGGGTGCCTTTGTATAGACACGGATGATCTGCGCCATATCATAGATCTTGTCCATAAAGTCCTTTAAGTTTCTCCTGTTCTTTATGGATATGGGAAGGGTTGGACATCTTATCTCAGTGAGTTCTAAAAAGATCCTATAGTCCTCTTCCTCTCTTTCTGTATCCACCTTATTTACCAGCACGATCATCTTTTTTGGAAAAGGTTGTTTTTGAAGATCTGAAGGCACAGGATATGGCTCAGGGTATATACGGAAATGATTTAGAAACTTAATGCTCTTCTCCCACTGATCTATGGTGTCGGCCTGAATATCTAAAAGCAGGGCCAATATATCTGCCCTTTTTATAAGATCTGCAATCAGGGGGTCCATATACTCTTCGGAGAGCGGTGGTGTGTCTATAAGCTGAAATTGAATATTTTCATAGGGTGCCATACCAGGGAGAGGCTTCCAGGTGGAATGGGGAAAATCTGCAATCTCTGGACTGGCATTTGTAAGAGCTGCAATCAGTGAAGATTTACCCGTATTAGGGGGGCCAATAATGGCAACCTGGGCTGCCCCCTCTTTCTCTATGTGATAATCTGACTCTTTCTTAGATACTGTCTTTTTCTGCTGAGACTGGGACTTAAGCTTTGAGATCCTGCGTCTTAGATCTGCTCTGAGCTTATCCGTGCCTTTATGTTTTGGCATTATCATCAGCATCTCTTGAAGGGCCTCTATCTTGGCTTCAATTGTCTTTGCCTCTCTGTATCTCTTCTCTGCTTCAAAATATTGGGGAGGTAGATTTGCAGGCATAATCTTCCTCCTGTTTCATAGAGATATTACTCTCTTTGGCCACAGAATCTTGTCCCTTTTGATATCCACAATGCCCTTATAGTTTATCCTGACCTCTGGAAGAAAATCATTGGGAAGAAATACCAATGTATAGAGAGGGTCATAAAAGGAATACCCGAAATTGGAAAGCACCCCACACAGCTCTCTATCTTTGCTTGCAAGATATCTCATACTTCTGTCTGACATAACTCCACCCAAAGGGAGAGGAAGCTCATAGATTATCTTTCCTCTATCTGCTATCACTATACCCCCTCCCAGTTCAAGCATTCTGATTGTGGCATTAATCATATCATCTATCTCTCTTCCGATTATCAAGATCTGGGAGGCAGTATTGAATGAAGAACACAGCCCTCCCACTCTACCAAACCCTTTTATAAGTCCATTGGAGATCCATCTTCCCTCTCTGTTCAAGACAGAGATATGGGATAGATCCTCCCTTGCTATGATATCAAAGATCCCTTCTCTAATATTTAGCTCCATCCACCTGCATCTTGTAATAACAGGGCTTATGAGCTCAATTACAGGGAAATTGATATCCCCATCTCCTATCTCTAAGCTAAATATGTCCCTCTTTATATATCTTAGTATCTCTCTGTCTAATCCTTTAAGATACCTATTCCAGTTTATCTCTGGAAAGTCCACACATAGCTTTCCATCTTCAGCTATAATCTCTCCCTTTGAAATTACCATCTGGGGTAAGGGATCGCTTAGATCCTCTAAGATTACCATATCTGCATCTCTTCCAGGTGCAATTGCACCAATTTTTTGTTCCATCCTGAAATATACAGATGGATTAAGTGTTACCATCTTATATACCGCTATGGGATCAATGCCAGAGTCAAGGGCAATCTTAATTAGATAATCTAAGATACCGTATCTTTCATAAAACGCAGGGGAAGAGCAGTCAGTGGTAAGCATGAGCCTTTCAGTGCGGACTTCCTCTTCTGTTACTATCCTTAAGAGTTCCTTAAGGTCCCTTCTAAGGGAACTCTCTCTCATCATTACATACATTCCAGCTCTTAGCCTTTCAAGTGCCTCTCTCTTATTTATTGCCTCATGACACGATTCAATTCCCAAAGAACTGAGCCTTTCAATCTGGTTATATCTGGCTCCAGCAGTATGGCCATCCACCCTCTTTCCGAGTCTATTGGCATAATGTATGAGTTCGAGGATATTCTCATCCCCTTCTATTATCTTTGGCCACCGTGTAATCTCCCCCAAGGACTTTACAAGGGGATGAGAGAGCAGTCTCTTTATATTTTCCTTTGAAAACTTCTCTTCTTCATCTTCCATAGGGGTCTGGGGGACTGCCCTTACAAACCAGAATAGTTTAATGGGAAGCTCTGATAGGCTTTCCATAAGATCTTCAAACAGATCCAGATCCATTACCATATAAAACATGAGATTGTCACAAAAAAGAGTAGTAATTCCTTTAGTGCAGGCCTCTTTTGCAAATTCAAGGGGATTATAGATAAACCAGGGGTGAAAATGGCAGTCAATATAGCCAGGGACAATGACCCTGTCTATTAGCTCAATGGAATCTCTCCCATAGAGATCCGCATCTACTGAGACGATCTTTCCGTCTTTAATTAACACATCCCTTCTGAGAAGCTCAGAAGAATATACATTTAACACCCTTCCACCTTTTAAGACCAGTTCAGCCATATTTTTCAGCCCTCTTTTACATAGTCCCTTAAATACCTTGCAGTATAAGAGCCATTCTGTTTATAAATAAGTTCATAGGGAGATCCTTTTGCAACTACTCGTCCTCCGCCCTCACCGGATTCTGGCCCAAGATCAATTATATAGTCTGCCTCTTTGATTACATCCAGATTATGCTCAATTACTGCCACGGTATTTCCCCTATCCACAAGCCTCTGCAGCACCTCTAAGAGCTTTTCTATATCTGCCATATGAAGTCCTGTTGTGGGTTCATCCAGTATGTAAAAGGTGTGCCCTGGAGATGGTCTGATCAGTTCTTTTGCTATCTTGATCCTCTGTGCCTCACCACCTGAAAGGGTAGGGCTTGGTTGACCCAATCGCAGATAGCCAAGCCCCATATCACAGACAAGCGATATGGCCTTTCTAAGATATGGAATGGTGGAGAAGAGATTCAGTGCCTCATCAAATGTCATATCTAAGACTTCACTTATATTCTTTCCCTTAAATCTTATATCAAGGGTCTCACTATTAAATCTCTTTCCTTCACAGCTTTCGCATTTAAGATATACATCTGGAAGAAAGCTCATCTTGACTTTAAGGAAGCCATGCCCTTGACAGTATGGGCATCTTCCTCCTTCCACATTAAAAGAGAATCTTCCACTGCTATAACCTCTGGCCCTTGAGCTTGGGGTCTTGGAAAACAGCTCCCTTATATGACCGAGTATTCCTATATAAGAGGCCGGGACAGATCTCGTTGTCTTACCTATTGGGCTGTGGTCCACCTCCAAGACCCTTCTAATATTTTGCCATCCCACTATATCCCTACATCTTCCTACCTCAATATCATCCCTCTTATTAATCCTCTTTAAAAGCCCTTTGTAGAGTGTGTCTTTGAGTAGTGTAGATTTTCCTGAGCCAGAAACTCCTGTAACACATATAAAGGTATTGAGCGGAAATTCCACATCAATCCCTTTTAGATTATGCTCCTTTGCGCCTAATACCTTAATATATGGCCTCTCTCTATAGGGCCTTAATCTGGAACTTATCTTCCTGTCTCTCTTTTTTAAATAAAGACCTGTTACAGATTCTGGACTATTTTCTATATCCTTGACAGTACCCTGTGCTACCAATCTGCCCCCCTTCTCTCCTGGGCCAGGCCCCAGATCTATAATATGATCTGCCTCTTTAATAGTCTTTTCATCATGTTCTACAACCAGTATGGTGTTTCCTCTGTCCCTAAGCTCTTTAAGACATTGAAGCAGAAGGGAGTGATCTCTGGGATGAAGCCCTATGGTGGGTTCATCTAAGATATAGCATACTCCGGTGAGATTGGAACCAAGCTGTGCTGAAAGCCTGATTCGCTGTGCCTCACCACCAGAGAGTGTATCCCCACTTCTGGATAGCTCAAGATATGATAGGCCAAGCCGTTTCATAAGTTCACAACGCATATCTATCTCTTTTATAATGGGTCTTACCACATCCTCATATTCCGATGGATAGTTCAAATTGTGAATAAGTGCCTGGAGACTGTTTACATTCCTGTTTACCATATCCCATATAGAATAGCCCGAAATCTTCATCCTCAATACACTCTCTTTAAGCCTGCTTCCTCTGCACACTGGACAGGTCCTCTCCTCACCGCCATATTCCTCCACCACTCCAAGGCCTTCACACTCTGGGCATGCCCCGTGTGGGCTATTAAAGGAAAAGATTCGGGGATCTGGCTCTTGTATCCCTACTCCACATATGGGGCATATACCTTTTATACTGAAGGTCTTCTCCCTTCCATCTGGCATCTTAAACAGAATCCTTCCTCCTCCCTCTTTAAGCGCTTTCTTAATTATTCTTTCAGGATCATTTCCAGGAAATTTACCGATAATTAGATGTATGGTATGCTCTTTATATCTTTCAAGGGCCATATCCCTCTTTATTCTGGTCTTCTCTCCGTCAATCAGGGCCCATCTATATCCCTTTCTATATGCCCTTCTGAGTATCTCTTTATGAAATCCCTTCCTTGCAATCACAAGGGGAGCCAATACAGTGACCTCTTCATTTCCAAAGCTATCCCTTACATATCTTACGATCTCCTTTTCACTGCTCTTCAGAAGCTCTCTTCCACATTTGGGGCAGTTCTTAGTGGCCAGTTTGCTAAATAGTAGCCTTAGAAAGTGGTATATCTCTGTCAGTGTGGCAACCGTGGATCTCCTGCTCATCTGACCCATTCTCTGCTCTATGGAAACCGTTGGAGGAAGTCCACTTACATGATCCACCTCTGCCCTTTCTAATATCCTCACATATTGTCTGACATATGGGGCAAGGCACTCTAAAAATCTTCTCTGCCCTTCAGATGAGAGTATATCATATGCGAGGGTGGATTTGCCCGAGCCAGATACTCCTGTAATTACAACAAGGCTATTTCTTGGAATATTTACATCAATTCCCTTTAAATTATGCTCCCTTGCCCCCCTGATTACTATCCTATTGTTGGTGTAATGAGATTTTGATCTCTTTACTTTTCTTGGCTCTTTAACTAAATACTCCCTCTCTTTAAGGTAAGGGGTCAGGAATCTTCCTGTATATGAGTTGGAGATCTTTACAATATCCTCTGGCCTTCCTTCAGCCACCACCCATCCACCCTCATCCCCCCCTTCTGGGCCAAGATCTATTATCCAGTCAGCACACTTTATGACATCCAGGTTGTGTTCCACAACCAGCACGCTATTTCCAGAGTCAATTAGTCTATTGAGTGCATCTAAAAATAGCCTTATATCATTAAAGTGAAGTCCTGTTGTGGGTTCATCAAATATGAGAAGGCAGTTGCTGCGGTATTCTGAATTGAGGTATGAGGAAAGCTTTAGCCTCTGTGCCTCCCCACCTGAAAGCGTGTTTATTGACTGCCCAAGTCTAAGATATCCAAGCCCCACCATCTTAAGTGGCATGAGATGTTTTGTTATAAAATGGTCTCCTTTAAAAAATTCCAGTGCCTCTGATACCGTCATATTCAAGATATCGTCAATGTTTTTACCGTTATATCTTACATCCAATACCTCCTGCCTAAATCTTTTCCCTTTACACACAGGGCATCTTATATAGACATCAGAGAGGAACTGCATCTCAACCTTCTCAAACCCCGCCCCCTTACAGTATTCACACCTTCCACCACTTACATTAAATGAAAAATCAGATGCACTCAGCCTCCTCTCTTTTGCATCCTTTGTGCTTGAAAGTATCTCCCTTATATGGTTCATGGCCTTAGAATATGTCAGGAGATTTGCCCTCGGTGTCTTACCAATTGGGCTCTGGTCAATAAGGACAACATCCTCTATTAGCTCCATCCCTCTGATTCTGCTAAATTTCCCTGGTCTTCCCTCAGATCTTCCCTTAAGCCTCTTAATACCTTTATAGATTATCTCTTCAACCAGTGTGGATTTCCCTGAGCCAGACACTCCTGTTATGCACACAAATAGTCCTAAGGGGATCCTTACATTGATATCTTTTAGATTGTGTTCAGATGCCCCTTCAATAATCAATTCCCTATCAGGATTCGGAACCCTTCTGTTTTGAGGAAGGGGTATCCTCCGCTGCCCTCTGAGATAGAGGCCGGTAATGGTATCTTTAATCTCTTCTACCCTTCCAAAATATACCACCTTCCCTCCCCTTTCTCCTGCCTCTGGTCCCATGTCCAATACCAGATCCCCGCTCTGTATTATGTCCCTGTCGTGTTCCACAACCAAAACGGTATTGTTATTTTCCCTCAGTCTCTTGAGGATCTGGATCAATCTGTGGTTGTCCTTGGGATGGAGCCCGATGCTCGGTTCATCCAAGACATAGAGCGTATTTACTAAGGAAGAGCCCAGGGCAGTGGTAAGCGAAACCCTCTGAACTTCGCCACCAGAAAGGGTCCTGGACTGTCTGTCAAGTGTAAGATATTCGAGTCCCACATCACAGAGATACTGAAGCCGCAGCCTTATCTCTGAGAGCACAAGCTGGGAGGCCTTATCTTGTTGTGGAATTTCAATCTCTTCAAAGAATTCCTTTGCCTCCTTTATAGACAATGAATAGATCTCAGAGATATTGAGTCCATTCAGCCTATACAGTAATGCCTCCTTTTTAAATCTCGTCCCTCCACATGAAGGACAGTCCACATATGATCTATATCTGGATAGATACACCCTTACATGCATCTTGTATCTCTTAGTTTCAAGCCATTCAAAAAATCCTCTGATTCCATAAAACTCCCCATCCCCTTCTATGATTGCCCTCTTTTGTGCATCTGTAAGCTCTCTATAGGGCCTTTTAAGAGGTATCCGTCTTCTCTTACAAAACTCAACTAAGTCATAAAATTCCTCTCTTCCCTCCTTATATCCACCCCAGGGTCTGATGGCACCCTGCCAGAGAGAGAGGGATTGATCAGGGATTATAAGATCCATATCAATATCAATGATCTTCCCAAATCCCCTACACACTTCACATGCTCCAATGGGGCTGTTGAAGGAAAATAGATTGGGAATGGGTCTGGCATATCTTATATGACAATTGGCACATTCATAGTGTCTGCTAAAGTGGAGGATATCAAAATCATTGCTACTTCTCTTTAAAAGTATAAAGAGTCTTCCATCTCCCCAATTATATGCTATCTCTAAGGAATCTATTACTCTCTTTCTCTTCTTCCCACTCCCAGGAATACGATCTACAATGATATCCATATCTTCAATATCGTCTGAAATCCCATCTTCAAGAAAGCGTATCTCCCCATTGAATAGATATCTTGTAAATCCATTTCCTATTAATTCCTTTATTGCCTCAACCCTACTCCTTCCTCTCAGATTAAGGGAGAATCCAATGAGCATCTCCTTGAATTCACCTCTTCTATCTATTATATCCCATATCTCTTCCGGGCTCTTAGGAGATACCTCTCTATTGCATCTTTTACAAAAAAGCCTTCCCAATCTGGGAAAGAGGAGCTTTAGATAATCAGTGATCTCTGTCATAGTTCCCACTGTAGATCTGGATGTCCTGACCGGGACCTTTCTATCAATTGCAATGGATGGGGTTATGTTCTCTATGAGGTCCACATCAGGGGGGTCCATCCTCTCCATGAACTGTCTGGTATAGGGGGAGAAGGTCTCTATATATCGTCTCTGACCTTCAGCATAGAGGGTATCAAATGCAAGGGAGGATTTGCCGGATCCACTTGGCCCCGTGATAACCACTATCTGGTTGAAGGGAATGTTAAGGGTTATCCCTTTTAGATTGTTCTGCCTTGCTCCTATAATCTTTATATATCCATCTTTAACCATCTTCTCTAAGTGTCTTTAACAATTAATCCCTCTAATATATCAGAAAGAGACACAGTGATAGATGACTTTCCAAAATGTACCATTATCTCAATTGTGCATTGCATACCAGGTATGATGGTATCAACCCTTCCCTTATCAAGGCCCTTTATTTTGAGTCTTTCTCTTCTTTTAAGCACAGAGATCTCTTTAAATAATCGGCACACAGAGTGGGATTGTATCAAGAGCCCATTTATCTTGGAAGGGGATATATCCTTGATATCTATTCCATAGAGTATGGCAGATATTGAGGTAATAGTGCCACCTGTCCCTATAATGGTATCTGGACACGGACTATATAAAGAGAGATCCTTAAGTCTCTCTTTTATTATCTCCCTTATCTGATTTAGAGCATTTCTAGTGGGGGGGTCCATATCTTTTATTATATGAGAGAGTAGCCCTGCACCAAGCTCAATGGATCTTACCTCCACTATCTTGCCCTTGAATATGGATATAAACTCGGTGGATGCACCTCCCAGATCAAAGATAAGGTAAGAGCCGGCCATATCTTTTAGACTGTTTAAGACCCCCAGGGCCGTTAGTTTTGCCTCCTCTATGGGGGATATGATTCTGATATTAACCCCTGTTCTCTTATATATACTTTCTATCAGCTCTGATGCGTTCTTTGCCTTTCTCCATATTCCGGTTGCAACAGCCCTTATATCTATTATATCATATTTTTTAAATGTTTCAGATATCTCCATCAGCACATTATAGGTCCTCACTGCCCCTTTTGGTCTTATTATTTTCCTTTCTGTATCATACTCTTCAGAAACCCTTATATATCTTCTAACTCTATAGACTTCAGTAAATTCCTCTCCTGTCTTTCTTGCAATAAGGGCCCTTGCAGTAAGGCTACCCATATCCAATGCACCGATAAGAGTCATATCCCAACCAAATAAAAATATTTTAACTGACCGATTAGTTTGATATAAAGTATAAGATATCAAAATATCAAGTAGATATGGAAGACACAGAGATCACTCCATTGAGAGATTTCTGGATGCTATCCAAAAATTTATACTTTAAGAGGTGGTATTGAAATTAGATATCCCGCCCTTCCCTTATCTTATTATTCAGAGGCTAAAAGACAGAGGTTTTAAGGCACTCATTGTGGGAGGTGCCATAAGGGATAGAATTATAGGAAGAGTTATATCAGACTGGGATATAGCCACCTCTGCAGACCCTAAAGAGATCAAGACACTGTTTAAGGATATTAAAAATTTCCACCTTAAACATGGAACGGTAACCCTTGTCCATAAGGGCAGGGAATATGAGGTTACGGCATTTAGAGGGAAGGATATTTATGAGGATCTATCTCATAGAGACTTTACAATGAATGCTATGGCATATGATGAGGAAGAGGGAAATATTATCGATCCATATGGTGGATGGCAGGATATAAGGGATAGGATAATAAGGGGAGTAGAGGATCCAATAGAGAGATTTAGCGAGGATCCCTTGAGAATGCTAAGGGCATTTAGATTTATGGCAGAGCTGGGTTTTAAGATAGATCCTTTGACATTTAATGCCATATCTTCCCTCTCCCATCTTATAAAAGATGTGGCAGGAGAAAGGATTAGGGATGAATTTAAGAGACTGATCTTGAGTAAGTGGGCAGGGGATTCGCTCATTAAGATGAAAGAAAGCGGTCTCCTCTTTCATATTATACCAGAGATCAGGTCTTTAAACCAATTAGATAAGATCATCAAGAAGATAGATCTGATAAAAAGGGATCTTATCCTCAGACTCTGTTGGCTTATTATGCATATTCGAGATGGTGAAGTCATTAAAAGACTATATCTCAGCAGAAGATTACAGAGGGAGATCACGGATCTACAAAGTGGAGTAAGAGGGATTCTATCTATTGAAGGCCTAAGGGATGATAAAGAATTGAGAAGATTGATCTATAATTTTGGGAAAGATAATGCAAGGCGAATACTCTTTTTAAAGGGTATGGAGCTTGAGCTCTTAGGAAGACAAAAAGAAAGAGAGATCCTCCATCAGATAGAGAGAAGGACAGATGAGCTCATCAAGGATAATAAGATATTGGAAAAGGGAAGGCTTAAAATAACAGGTAGGGACATAATGGATATTATGGAAATTGAAGAGGGTCCAATGGTAGGAGAGATAATAGATAAGGTAATTGAAAAGGTGCTGGAAGATCCATCTTTAAATAAGAGAGATAGATTAATTGCCTTGGTTGAGCATCTGAGAACTGAGAGCTTTGAATTTTTCAAAGCTCTCAGAAAGAAGCTGTAATTATGGGTTATTT